>JAOBWJ010000091.1 GCA_025463335.1 Acidimicrobiales bacterium | reverse complement strand
AAGTGCAAAGACGCACTGACGACGAAGCGAGTCCGGGTGCCGAACCTCGGTGCGGCCCCGCTCGAATGTGCGGTCTCGTCCGGGGTGATCACGCCGGATGAGACCGCACCTTCGTCGTCGCCCGGTACCGCCCGAACCCTCTTCTCGGCGTAGATCAGTGGTCCCAGAGACCACGCATCTACGCCGGGCACGCGTTCGACCCGCGCAGCTCAGGACCCGAGCCGACTTGCCTGGGCGCGTCTTTCGTCTTTCGCAACCGTGAGAGAGCGCCCGATCTTCTGGGGTCGCTCGCCTATCCGCTCGGCTTTCTAGCGACGCCGGAGGGTGAGCCGGCGGCGGGCCGCCCTGGGCGGGAGGATGTCGTCATCCGCCCGGGACCAGCCCGGCACCACCATGGGAGTCACGACCACCGGATCGTCGTGGACCTCGATCTCGGGCGCCACGTGCCCGGTCTGCTCGAGAGGGGTCTCCACCGGGTTCGCTCGCTCGGCCGTGGGGGACTTGGGCGGCGGCCCCGGGATCCAGTTGGCGAACACTTCGTCGAGGGCGGTGTCGGATGACCACGCCGGTTCGGGGCGGGCGGCGGGGGTCCGGTACACGTCGTCCAAGAGTCGAGAAAGGTCCGACATGTCCAGGTTGTCGGCATGATGCCTCCCCACCTTGAGTACCTTCCGTCACGTGGGTCGAACCCGCCAGCGGGAAGCGGTGCCGGGCAGCGGTTGGCAGCCGCTGCGTCGCGGGACCTCGGCCGAGCCCTTCGCCCGACTGGCCCGCGCCCATTCCCTGAGCTCCGCCGGCGACACGCTGGTGGCCATCGGCCTGGCCGGCTCGCTGTTCTTCTCGATCTCGCCCGACGCCGCCCGCACCCGCGTGGCCCTCTACCTCGTGCTGACCATGGCGCCGTTCGCCGTGGTGGCCCCGTTCCTCGGCCCCATGGTCGACCGGAAGCGGGGCGGGCGTCGACAGATGGTCGTGGCCTCCCTGGCCCTGCGCTGTGTGCTGTGCCTGCTGATGGCCGACCACGTCGATGGGCTCCTGCTGTTTCCGCTGGCGTTCGCCACCCTGGTGCTGGGCAAGGCCTACGGGGTGGCCCGCGCCTCCCTGGTGCCGGCGCTGGTCGCCGACGAGAAGGGGTTGGTGCAGGCCAACGCCAAGCTCACGCTGGTATCCGGCGTGGTCGGCTTCGTCGCCTCGCTGCCCGGGGTGGCCCTGCTGCAGCTCGGGGCGGCATGGGTGTTGCTCCTCGCTGCTGTGGTGTTCGGCGCGGGCGCCGTGCTGGCCCTGCAGATCCCCGCGGCCCGGCCATCTCCGCCTCGAACGTCGGAGGAGAAGGCCGAGCTGCGGGGAGCCAACGTGCTGCTTGCAGCCAGCGCCATGGCCGTCCTCCGAGCGACGGCGGGGTTCCTCGCCTTCCTGCTGGCGTTCTCCCTCCGCAAGGAGGACGCGCCGGCGTGGTGGTTCGGCGTGATCCTCGCCGCCAGTGCCGTGGGCGCGCTTCTGGGCGCGGCGATCGCCCCACCGCTCCGGCGTTGGGTGCGGGAGGAGCGGATCCTGCTCGGGTCGCTGATCGTCGTGAGCATCGCCAGCGTTGCCGCCGTGCAGATCGGCGGTCGCCTGGCGGCGGCCATGCTTGCCGGGTTCGTGGGCATCGCGGCCAGCGCCGGGCGCCTGTGCTTCGACGCCATCGTCCAGCGCGACGCCCCCGAAGCCGACCACGCCCGGTCGTTCGCCCGGTTCGAGACCCGCTTCCAGCTGGCCTGGGTGCTGGGCGCCATCGTGCCGGTCGCCTGGACCATGCCCCGCTCGTACGGCTACGTCACCATCGCCGTGGTGACGACCGTCGCCGCGGCCACGTACCTGACCGGCCGACGGCTGCCCTGGGCCCGATGAGGGTCGTCGTCCTCGCCGACACCCACGTGCGCGACTCCGGCTCGACGGCGCTGCCGCCCCGGGCGTGGGACGAGCTCACCTCGGCCGACGTCATCCTCCACGCCGGCGACGTGGTCGAGACCGGCCTGCTCGAGCAGTTGCGGCGCCTGGCCCCGGTCCACGCCGTGCTCGGGAACAACGACGGGGCCCTGGCCGGTGTGCTCCCCGAGACGCTCACCCTCGACATCGACGGGGTGGCTGTGGCCATGATCCACGACAGCGGACCCCGAGCCGGCCGCGAGGGCCGCCTGCGGCGCCGGTTCCCGGCGTCCGACGTGGTCGTGTTCGGCCACAGCCACATCCCGTGGGAGGAGACGGGCCTCGACGGCCAGTTGCTGTTCAACCCCGGGTCGGCCACCCAACGACGGTCCCAGCCCCACCGCACCTTGGGCATCCTCGAACTGGCCAACGGTCAAGTCCGTCGCCACGAGATCGTGGTGGTCGACTGACGGGGCGGGTCAGACGTTCCAGTGCCAGTCGAGGGCGTGGAGGATGGCGGCCACGAGGGTCCACCCGGCCACGGCGGCGACGGCCACGGCGCCCGGCGAGCCGAGGTGCTGCTGCAGGACGGTCGACAGGTTGCCGTCGCCGCGCGGGGTGGCCTGGAGGGTGCTGAGCACGACGTGCTGGCCGACATAGACGAGCAGGGCATTGCGGCCCAGCGCGGTGAGCGTCCACCGGACCGGTTGCGGGCGCCGATGGGCCCGGCCGTCGAGCGCCACGGCGAGGAGCAGCAGCCCGAGCGTGCAGCCGGCGGCCAGCAGGAGCCCGAACGTCGGCGTCCACACCCGCTTGTTCAGCGGCCAGACCAGGGCGGCGAACCCGGCCGCGGCAAGCGTGATGGCGCCGAGCATCGCCGTGGCGCCGCGATCGCCGGCCCGGTAGAGGAACCGTCCGGCTGCCCACCCGAACAGGACCAGGGCAGTGGCGCCGAGGGCAGCGCTCACCAGCCCTTCGGGGTCGTGGCCGAACTGGCCCTGGTGGTAGAGGTGGGCGAGGCCGAACAGGTTGTGGTCGACGGCCCAGGGGAGCGAGCACCCCGGCTCGAGCCGGCCGGCGCCGCACGCCAGCGGGGCGTGCGACAGGAGGGCACCGTGGACGGCGGTGAGGGCCAGCGCCACGGCGGCGACCACGACGGGCTGGCGGGCCAGGGCTGTGACCAGGCCGGCGAGCAGCCCGGCCACGGCGATCATCTGCAGGACGCCGGGCAGCCGCAACTGGGTCAGGTCACTGCCGGCGCCGCCCCACGCGTTGAACAGGAGGCCGAGGCCGAGGAGCACGAGCGTGCGGCGGGCCAGCCGGCGACCGTCCCACCGGGTGGCGAGCGACGCGCTGGCCCCGACCATGAACAGGAACGCCGGGAACACCACGTCAGGGATGCGGAGCCCGTCCCACGGCGAGTGCCGCAGCCACGTGTAACCGGGTGCCGGCAGCACCCACTCGACGAGGACCAGCAGGACCACCACCAGGCCGCGGAACACGTCGAGCGACGTCCGGCGGGTGCGAGGCGCCGCCGTCTCCATCGCGACAGCATGGCCGGACTCCTGCGATCACCGCTGCTCGCCGAGACCCCGCGGACGGCGGCGCCGAACCGATGCTCGGTCGGGGCGCCAGCGAGGTCCGACCACGTCACCCCTTCCTCATCGTCCGGAATCGCCCGGATCGAAAGGGTGGTCACCCAGAGTTCACCTGCCGTTGGCCGGCAGGGTCACCGGAGGTCGCGGATGTACCCGTCGGTGTGGGTGGCGCACGGCTGCAGCTCGCTGGGAACGACGTGGCGGAGGGACCGAATGGTGCCCTCGAGGACGGTCAGCTCCCAGTACGTGCCCTTGGCGAGGAGGCTGACGCCGGTGGACTGGATCGTCGTCCCGGTCGCCTCCAGCCGCTCGAGGAGAGCGTCCATGACCTCGCCGTGGGTGCACAGGACGTCACGCTCGAGCGCCTGGGCGGTCAAGAGCTCGAGCATCGAATCGACGTCCGCGTCTACGGCGAGCGCCGGGCACGTCTCGATGGGAACCTCCCACCGGACCGCCAGCGGGGCGAGTGTTTCGACGCACCGGCGGGTCGGGCTGCTGCGCAGTCGCCCGGCCGGCTCCCGTCCGAGCTGCTCGGCAAGAGCCTCGGCCTGCATCCGTCCGACCGGATCGAGGGGTCGTTCGGCGTCGTCACCGTGCCACTCGCCGCGGCTCCCGGCACAGGCGTGACGTGCCACGCGGACGAGCACCGGAGGCGCTCAGTCGGGAAGATCGATGCGAGCCAGCCAGAGGCCGGGCGCGTCGATGTCGTTCTGGGTGGGGAGGTCGCTCTCGTCGGCCCACAAGCGGGTGAGGGCCTCGGCTCCGGCCCGCTCGACGACACCGGCTATGAAGGCCTCGCCCCGGTCGTACTGGCGCTGGCCGACCTCGAGCCCGAGCAGGTGGCCAACGAAGCGGTCACCCTCGCCGGCCTCGACCCGGCGGCGGCGGAGCGCTTCGGTGAGCATTCCGTAGGACCCGATGAGCGTGGTCCCCACGGTGTCCATGACCCAGTCGACGTAGCCCACGATGGTGGCCACCAACGCCTCGATGCGCGGCAGCTGGGTCTGCTGGGCCGGCGACTGGATGGCACCGAGCAGGGCAGCGGGATCACCGAGCGCCCGCTGGAGGGCCTGCGGATCGGTGGGGTCGACCTCGCCGAGGCGCGACTCGAGGGCGGCCGGGTCGACGCTGAAACCACCGACGTACTCGAGCAGCAGCTCGTCGAGCCGGCGGCGCACGTGGGGCACACCGAGCACGGCGTGGGTGGTCAGCTCGGAGAGGCAGATCCACAGCCGCAGGTCGTCGATCGGCAGGCTCCACTCCTCGCCGAAGGCGTCGATGTTGGCGCCCACCACGAGCAGCTCGTCCGACGCCGGGCGAGGGATCGGAAGGTCGTACTGGCCCAACGTCCGGGTGGCCAGGTGGCCGACCATGGCGCCGGCCTGCATCCCGAACAGCAGGGGCCCGAAGGCGGCCGAGAAGCCCTGGAGGAGCGAGGTGAGCGGATCGTCGCCGGGTTCGCCCTGACCGGCGGTGCCGGCGGCGGTCAGCGATGTCGACAGCCGCTCCAGGAGCGGGCGCCAGGCGTCGAGGGTGCGGCGGGCCCATTCGCCCCGGGTGACGGGCAGGACGGTGACGATCCGTCCCGACGTCGACGTGGCCAGGCCGGTCACGTTGGCGACGTGGAGGTCGGCGATGCGGGCCAGCTCCTCGAACTTGATGCGCTCGATCGGATCGGGATTGGGCTCCGAACCGCCATCGGTGGCCACCTGCATGGCGAACTGCTTCGCCGCGTCCCAGCTGACCGGCCCCGACGACTGGAGCATCTTGGCCAGGTCGCCCAGGAACGGGACGCCCTCGAAGGGGTTGCCTGGACCGGACTCGCTCACCAGGGCATCGTAGGCAGGTGGCCAGCGGATCCAACATTGTCCTCACCGGAGCAGCAGGGTCCCTCGGCCGACGGGTCGCCGCCCGCCTGGCCGCCGACCCGGGGGTGGCGCGGGTGCTCGCCGTCGACCTGGTCGAACCGCGGGCCCTGCCGAGCCGCACGACGTTCAGCGCTGCCGACCTGGCGACGAGCGACCTGAAGCCCCTGCTGGAGGGGGCCGACACCGTCGTGCACCTGGCGTTCGCCGCCGGTCCCGAGCTCGACGACGACGGCACGGCGCGGGCAAACGTCGAAGGGACCCGCCGCTTGCTCGACGCCGCCGGGGCCGTCGGCGTCGACCACGTGGTGCTGGTCTCCAGCGCCACCGTGTACGGCGCGTGGGCGGCCAACCCGGTTCCCCTCACCGAGGAGGCGCCGGTGCGCCCGAACCCGGGCGCCGGCTACCCGGTGCAGAAGGCCGAGATCGAGCGACTCGGGGCCGAGTGGGCGATCAGTCACCCGGGCGCGACGGTCACCGTGCTGCGTCCGGCCGTGGCCGTGGCCGATGGGGAGCGCAGCTGGCTGGCCCGCTCGCTGGGCCTGACCGCGGGGGTCCGGGCCGGCAGCGACGACCCGCCCTTGCAGTTGCTGCACCTCGACGACCTGGCCGACGCCGTCGAGCTGGCCCGGCGTGAGCGGCTCGACGGACCCTTCAACGTGGCGCCCGACGGTTGGCTCAGCGGCGAGCAGGCCCGGGCCCTCGCCGGCACCCCGCCGCGGGTGCGGCTGCCGGAGAAGGCCGTCACGGCCGCCGCCGGCTTCCTGTGGCGGTGGAAGGTCGGGCGCATGCCGCCCGGCCTGGTGCCCTACACGATGCACTCGTGGGTGGTGGCCAACGACCGGCTGAAGGCGGCCGGCTGGGCCCCGTCGCACTCCAACGAGGAGACCTACGTCGAGGCCACCGACGGCACGCCGTGGTCCCAGCTCAGCCCGAAGCGGCGCCAGGAGCTGGCCCTCGGCGGGGCCGCCGTGGCCGTGGTCGGCGCCGCGGTGGGCGCCTTCGCCGTCGTGCGACGCCTACGGCGCCGTAGTCGCTAGCAGCCGCCGCGACAGGGGCCTCCTCCGCCGAACCCGCGACGGAAAGTCAACGGAACTGTTGACCATTCGTCGCGGGTTCGCCCCCGGGACAGGGGCGCTACCACGTGGGTGCGCCCGTGCTACCTGTCCGCTCGCCTCGAACGCATCAGGGATGCTCGGCGAGCACGACCTCTGCTGTGTGCCGCGTCGCACCCCGGTCGTACAGCAGGGTCACCCGATCGCCCGGGTGGCGGCGGAGGAGCGCGACGCGCAGCGTCGACATGGTCGCGACCGGCTGAGCGTCGACCCGCCGGATCACGTCACCGGACCGCAGGCCGCCCTTCTTGGCCGGGCCGCTGGCGTTCACGGCGTCGAGCACCACGCCACCGCCGTCGGCCGAGGCTTTCCCCGTGACCCCCAGCCAGACGTGGCGCACGTGACCAACGGTGAGGAGGTCCTCGGCGACCGATCGGGCGATGTCGATCGGAGTGGCGAAGCCGAGCCCGCCGTTGCCGAGGTCGCTCACCGCGAAGGCGGAGGTGATGCCGATGAGGGCGCCGTCGCGGTCGAGCAAGGCCCCGCCGGACGAGCCTTCGGCGATGGCCGCGTCGGTCTGGATCATGTCGTAGAGCCGGGTGCCGCCCGCCGAGTCGAGCTCTCGTCCGAGAGCGCTGACCACCCCCACGGTGACCGACGAGCTGCCCCGCAGGGCGAGGGGCGACCCGATGGCGATGGCTGGTGCGCCCACACCCAAACCGTCGGTGGTGCCGAACATGGCGGTGGGGAACGGCCCGTCGGCATCGAGCTTGACCACGGCGATGTCGGAGCGAGCGTCCAACCCGACGAGGTGGGCGCCGATCGATCGGCCCGTCGACAGGACGGCAACGAGTTTCCGAGCGTCGTCGACCACGTGGGCGTTGGTGAACAGATGCCCGTCGTTGCGGAACAGGACGCCAGAGCCCACCGACTCGTCGTCGCCCGTGATCTCGAGGCGCACGATGGCCGGTTCGGTCGCCCGGACGATCTTCTCCACGTCGGGGGTGGGCCGGTTGCCCCCGACGGTCGCGACCGCCGACCGGACGGCCTCGCGAACGACCACCTCGCGGGGATCGGATCGGGACATGAGCACACCGGACACGGCCAGCAGGCTGACGGTCAGGACAGCGCCGGTGAGGCCGGACGCCACGGCAACGGGCCAGCTGCTGCGACGGTGGGCCAACGCCGCCAACGGGTGGCCCAACTCCGACGGATGGCGCCACAAACGGTCGTCCGGGAGCGGCGGGGTACGGAACGACGGAGTGTCGTCGGCGTCGAACGGGTTCCCCTCCTCCACCGGACGCAGAATAGAAGGCGGTGCTCCGTCGGGGACCGCGGGCTCGCCGCGCGGCTGGGACACGTACGATTGACCCCGTGCAGCCGCCGCTCGAAGCCGACACATGGGTCGGCCTCACCGACCATCCCCTTCCAGTGGGAGCGGCAGCCGACTGGGCGGTGCGTCCCGACTGCGGTGCCATGGTGCTGTTCAGCGGCACCGTCCGCGATCACGCCGAGCACCGCACCGGCGTCACGAAGCTGGTGTACGAGGCCTACGCCGAGCAGGTCGAGCCCCGGCTGACCGCCATCGCCGAGGAAGCCCGGCGGCGTTGGCCGGTCGGCCGACTGGCTCTGCTGCACCGCACCGGCGAGCTCGGGTTGGGCGAGTCGTCGGTCGTGGTCGTCGCCTCGTCGGCCCATCGGGGCGAGGCGTTCGACGCCGCCCGGTTCTGCATCGACACGCTCAAGGCCACCGTGCCGATCTGGAAGCGCGAGACATGGGAGGGCGGCGAGGACTGGGGTCTGTGCGCCCACGACCTCGTCGATGTCGAGGACATGAAGGCCAACCAGTGAGCCCCATCGTCTTCCTGCTCATCGCCCTGGTGGTCAGCGTGGGCGGCTCGCTGCTCCTGTGGCTCCGGCATCGCGACCCCACCACCCTCGACCACGGCATCGACGAGTTCCAGCGCGAGATGCGGGCGCTCGCCCCCGACCGCGACAAACCGCACCGCGGCTGACGTGGCCCGCGACCTCGCGATCGACCTCGGAACCGCCAACACCCTCGTCTACGCCAAGGGCCGCGGCATCGTCCTCAACGAGCCGTCGGTCATCGCCCTCAACGTCCAGACCGGTGAGGTCCTGGCCATGGGGCACGAGGCCTGGCAGATGATCGGCCGCACCCCGGGTTACATCCAGGCCGTGCGCCCGCTGCGCAAGGGCGCCATCACCGACTTCGACGTCACCCAGCGCATGATCCGCCTCCTGCTGCACCGGGCCGGAGTCAGCCGGCTCAACCGGCCCCGGGTGCTGATCTGCGTGCCGTCGGCCATCACCGAGGTCGAGCGCCGGGCCGTGCTGGAAGCGGCCCGCCGGGCCGGCGCCGCCGATGCCCAACTCATCGAGCAGCCGGTGGCAGCCGCCATCGGGGCCTCGCTCCCGATCAACGAGCCGCTGGGCAACATGGTCGTCGACGTGGGCGGTGGCACGTCCGAGACGGCGGTGATCTCGCTCGGCGGGGTCGTCGCCCTGCGAGCCATCCGCACCGGTTCCTTCGATGTCGACGCCGCCATCCAGTCCTACGTCAAGCGCGAGTACGGCATCGCCATCGGCGAACGCACGGCCGAGGACATCAAGGTCGCCATCGGCTCGGCGTGGCCGTCGCCCGAGGAGGTCAAGGCCGAGGTTCGGGGCCGCGACCTCATGAGCGGCCTGCCCAAGAACGTCATCCTCTCGCCCGAGGAGGTGCGGGGCGCCATCGACGAGCAGGTCAGCTCCATCGCCGACTCGGTGGTCTCGTGCCTGGGCCAGGCTCCCCCCGAACTGGCCCAGGACCTCATCCACCAGGGCATCCACCTGGTTGGCGGCGGCGGCATGCTGTCGGGCCTCGACCACCGGATCGCGCACGAGACGGGCATCCCCGTCCACCTCGTCGACGCCCCTCTCGAATGCGTCGTGCTGGGTGCCGGCCGGTGCATCGAGTCGTACGACCTGATGAAGGGCTTGTTCATGGGTCAGCGGCGGTGATTACCGTCCGGTAACCTGCGGCGTCCCTACGGGGACGGCGGAATGGCAAGGGGGGGTCCTTGAGCGCAGTGGAAGCCACGTCGACGCCAGTGCTGCGCGTGCGGAACCTCGAGGTCGTCTACGGCGGCGTCGCGCTGGTGCTGCGGGGCATCAGCCTCGACGTGCCCACCGGTGGTGTGGCCGCCGTACTGGGTGCCAACGGGGCCGGCAAGACCACCCTCCTGCGGGCCATCACCGGGCTGCTGGGGGTGCACCGCGGGGCCATCACCAAGGGCACCGTCGAGTTCGACGGCAAGCGCATCGACGGCATGGAGCCGGCGAACATCGTCCGCATGGGCATGTCGCAGGTGATGGAGGGTCGGCGCACGTTCGCCGAGCTCACCGTCGACGAGAACCTGCGGGCCGGCGCCTACACCAAGGGCAGCGGCCCCGAGACCAAGGCCAACTTCGAGAAGGTCATGGACCTGTTCCCCGTCCTGGCCAAGCGGCGCAAGTCGGTGGCCGGCTACCTGTCG
Organism: Acidimicrobiales bacterium; assembly: GCA_025463335.1. Lineage (GTDB taxonomy): Bacteria > Actinomycetota > Acidimicrobiia > Acidimicrobiales > CADCSY01 > RYN-34. The sequence continues at coordinate 5,543 of JAOBWJ010000091.1, read as the reverse complement.
GGCGGCGAGCAGCAGATGCTCGTCATCGGGAGGGCGCTCATGCAGTCGCCCCGCCTGCTCCTGCTCGACGAGCCGTCGCTCGGCCTGGCCCCCCTGGTGGTCGAGCAGATCCGCGACATCATCGTCGGGGTCAACGAGGCCGGCACCAGCGTGGTGCTCGTCGAGCAGAACGCCACCATGGCCCTGTCGATCGCCACCGTGGGCTACGTGCTCGAGACCGGCCGGGTGGTCAAGGACGGTCCGGCCGAGAAGCTGCGCGACGACGCCGACATCCGCGAGTTCTACCTGGGCATCGCCGGCGAGGGCCGCCGGTCGTTTCGCGACATCAAGTCCTACCGGCGGCGGAAGAGGTGGTCGGCATGATGACCAGCAGCGAGTCGCTGCTCTCCGTTCGAGACGTCACGCTGCGCTTCGGCGGCGTGGCCGCCCTGACCGGCGTCTCGTTCGACGTGCGGGCCGGCGAGCTGTTCGCCGTCATCGGGCCCAACGGCGCCGGTAAGACGTCGATCTTCAACTGCCTCAATGCCGTGTACCGGCCCCAGGAGGGCTCGATCACGCTCCAGGGCACCGAGCTCGTGGGCCGCAAGCCCGGCTTCACCGCCAAGCTTGGCATCGCCCGCACCTTCCAGAACCTCGGGCTGTTCACCAACCTCGACGTGGTCGACAACCTCATGCTCGGCCGCCACCTGCGCATGCGCACCGGCTTCCTCGCCGGGGCCGTCTGGCTGGGGCGAGCCCGGCGCGAGGAGATCGAGCACCGCCGTCGTGTGGAGGAGATCATCGAGCTGCTCGAGCTCGAGCCCTACCGCCGCACCCACGTCGGGTCGTTGCCCTACGGCGTGCAGAAGCGCATCGAGCTGGGCCGGGCCCTGGCCATGGACCCCACGCTGCTGCTGCTCGACGAACCGGTGGCCGGCATGAACCTGGAGGAGACCGGGGACATGGCCCGGGCCATCCTCAGCATCCAGGCCTCGGGCGTCTCGATGATCCTCGTCGAGCACGACATGCAGATGGTGATGGACATCGCCGACCGGGTGATGGCCCTCGACTTCGGCATCCCGATCGCCATCGGCACGCCGGCCGAGGTGCAGTCCGACGAGCGGGTCATCGAGGCCTACCTGGGGGTGGCAAGTTGACGACGCTGGCGGCCCGCTTGCTGACGTTGGCGTCCACTTCGCCCGACCGCGTGGCGTACCGGCGTAAGCGGCTCGGCGTGTGGGACGAGACCACCTACGCCCGCTACGCCGAGCAGGTCGCCGCCCTGGGCATGGGTCTGGTCGAGCTCGGCGTGCAGCCCGGCGACCGGGTGGCCGTCCAGAGCGACAACCGACCCGAGTGGCTGCTGGCCGACCTCGCCGTCCAGGGCATCGGGGCCATCACGGTCGGCGTGTACCCGACCAGCCCGGAGGCCGAGCTGGCCCACGTGCTGGCCGACTCGGGCGCCTGCGTGCTCATCGCCGAGGACGAAGAACAGCTCGACAAGGCGCTCGCCGTGCAGTCCAAGCTGCCGGAGCTGCGCCACGTGGTGGTCATCGACCCACCTCCCGGCGTCGACGAGTCGGTGGTGCGCTTCACCGACGTCGTCGAGCGCGGGGCTGGCGGCGCTGGGTTCGCCGAGCGCGTGCAGGCCCTGGAGGTGACGTCGTGCGCCATCGTCGTCTACACCTCGGGCACAACCGGACCGCCCAAGGGCGCCATGCTCAGCCACGCCAACCTCGACGCCGCCGCCGGTGCCGCGGCCGAGATCAACGGCGAGCACCCCGAGGACGAGGTCCTCTCGTACCTGCCGCTGTGCCACATCGCCGAGCGCATCCTCTCGGTGGTCGGCGCCTTGCGGGCCGGCTACACGGTCAACTTCGGCGATGGTGGCGAGTCCTTCGCCGCCGACCTGCGCGAGGTCCAGCCAACGGTCTTCCTCGGTGTGCCCCGGGTGTGGGAGAAGCTCCTGGCCGGCACCGAAGTGCGGGTGGCCGACGCCACGTGGGCCAAGCGCCGCACGTACCGCTTCTGGGTGGCCCAGGGCCGCAAGCGGGCCGCCCGCCGGCAGGCCGGCACGCTGTCGGTCGTCGACCGCGCCGTGCTCGGGCTCGGCTGGCTCCTGCTGTTTCGCAGCCTGCGGGACAAGCTCGGCATGAGCCGCGTGCGCGACGCCCTGTCCGGCGCGGCCCCCATCGCTCCTCAGGTGCTCGAGTGGCTGTGGGCCATCGGCGTCCCGGTCCGGGAGGTGTACGGGCAGACCGAGAACACGGCCATGGCCACCAACATCCGGCACGGGGCGGTCCGCATCGGCACGGTGGGTCAGGCCCTGCCCGGGGTCGAGATCGCCCTGGCCGCCGACGGAGAGATCCTCACCCGCTCGACCGGGAACTTCCTCGGCTACTGGGGCAACGAGGCGGCGACGGCCGAGGTGCTCGACGCCGATGGCTGGCTGCACACCGGCGACGTCGGCACCCTCGACGACGGCTTCCTGACCATCACCGACCGCAAGAAGGACATCATCATCACCGCCGGCGGCAAGAACATCGCCCCGTCGGAGATCGAGAACCGGCTGAAGGTCTCGCCGTTCATCCGTGAGGCCGTGGTCATCGGCGACCGGCGCAAGTTCCTGTCCGCCCTCATCGGCATCGAGCCCGACACCGTGGCCGACTGGGCCGGGCGTCAGAACCTCTCGTTCACCACCTACCGCGACCTGACCACCAAGCCCGAGGTGCTCGAGCTGGTGCGGGAGGCGGTCGATGCCGTCAACGCCGAGCTCGCCCAGGTCGAAGAGATCAAGCAGTTCCGCCTGCTGCCGGCGGAGCTCGACGAGGAGGAGGGTCAGCTGACCGCCACCCAGAAGGTGAAGCGGGCCGCCGTGGCCGCCGGCTACGCCGCCCTCATCGAGGAGATGTACGGGGACGCGTCATGAGTGACTTCCTGCAGGTGACGGTGCAGGGGATCGCGGCCGGGTCGAAGTACGCGCTGGTGGCGCTCGGTTTCGTCGTCATCTTCAAGGCGACGGGCGTCATCAACTTCGCCCAAGGCGGCTTCGTGCTGTTCGGCGCCTACCTCGCCTACAACGTGGGCACCACGTGGGGCCTGCCGTTCGTGTTCGCCGTGGTCCTGGCCATGGTCGGCGGCGCCATCATCGGAGCCACGGTGGAGCGGGTCGCGCTGCGGCCCATGATCGGCCAACCACCCTTCGCCGCCATCATGATCACGATCGGCGTGCTGTTCGTGCTCGAACAGATCGTCACGTCGATCTGGGGCTTCGACACGCTGAACCTGGGCGACCCGTGGGGCAACGACCGGATCGCGGCCGGCGACGTCACCATCGCAGTCCGCAACCTGTGGTCGGTCGGCCTGGCCGGCGCCGCCCTCTTGGCGTTCTTCCTGTTCTTCCGGTACTCCAACACGGGCGTGGCCATGCGGGCCACCGCCCTCGACCCCGAGGCGGCGCTGGCCCAGGGCATCAGCCCGGGTCGGGTGTACACGCTGGCGTGGGCCGTGTCCGGTGCCGTCGCTGCCCTCGCCGGCGTGACCTTGGCATCGGGCTCGGGGCAGCTCAGCCCCGGGATCGGCTACGTAGCCCTGGCTGCTTTCCCGGCCATCATCCTGGGCGGCCTCGACTCGCCGGCGGGCGCCGTTCTGGGCGGGCTGCTCATCGGGGTGAGCCAGGCCCTCACCGCCCGCTACCTCGCCGACTGGTCGTGGCTGGGCACGAACTTCCACACGGTCATGCCGTATGTGTTGATGGTCCTGATCCTCCTCGTGCGGCCCTACGGGCTGTTCGGCACTCGGGAGGTGCAGCGGGTATGACGAAAGCCCGGACCATGGTCACCAAGTACGAGGACGACCTGCGGCTGTTCCGGCGGTCGCGCTGGTACCAGGTGGGGATCCTCCTGCTGCTGGTCGCCTACCTCCTCGTTCCGACCGTGGCGAGCGAGTTCCAGATCGACGTGCTCAACCGTGTCGGCTACTTCGCCATCGGCGCGATCGGCCTCAACCTGCTCACCGGTTACACCGGGCAGGTCTCCCTCGGCCACGCCTTCTTCGTCGGGGTGGGCGCCTATGTCGCTGCCTACTTCGGGACCCAGCACGGGTGGCCGCTGCTGGCCTGGCTGCCGATGGCCGCCCTGCTCGGCGGGCTCATCGGCGCCTTCATCGGGCCCTTCGCCCTCCGGCTCCGGGGCCAGTACCTCGCCATCATCACGCTTGGTCTGCTGTTCGTGGGTGAGCACGTGTTCGACAACTGGGAGTCGGTCACCGGCGGCGGCGCCGGAACCCAGGTGGCGGCGCCGCTGAAGATCGGCCCGCTCGACTTCGGCAACCTGAAGCTCGGCAGCACCGTCTACAGCCGCAACCAGGGCCTGTTCTTCCTCATCTGGGCTGTCGTGGCGATCGTGCTCCTGCTGGCTCGGAACCTGGTGCGGACCCGACCCGGTCGGGCCCTCCAGGCCGTGCGCGATCGAGACCTGGCGGCCGAGATCATCGGCGTGAGCCAGGCCCGCTACAAGATCAGCGCCTTCGCCGTCTCCAGCATGTTGGCGGCCATGGCCGGCGGGTTCTACGCCGTCATCCAGCAGTACGTGAGCCCCACCGAGTTCGGCGGCCAGGTGGGCCTGTTCCTCTCGATCCAGTTCATCGCCATCATCATCGTGGGCGGCGTCGGCACGCTTTTCGGGTCGGTTCTGGGCGCCTTCGTGGTGGGCGCCCTGCCCCGGGTCATCGAGAACCTGAGCACCAACGTCGACCTGCCGTTCGTCTCCGGGGACAAGGGCGGCGACCCCGGATTCCTCACGGTGTTCTCGCTCAACCAGATGCTGTTCGGTCTGTTGATCGTGGCCTTCTTGCTCTTCGAGCCGCGCGGTTTGGCCGCCGTGTGGTTCCGCATCAAGGCGTACTTCAAGTCCTGGCCGTTCTCGTACTAACCAATCCATAGGGGGTACCGACGTGAACCTGCGATCCGGGAAGTGGACCAAGCTGCTCGTCCCAATGACAGCGGTTGCGCTGCTGGCGGTGGCCTGCGGTGGCAACGGCGGCGACGCGGCGACCGACACCACCGCCGGGAGCGGTGGGAACGCAGGCAAGGCGCCGGCCTCTGCGCCCGGATTCGACGGCACGACCATCACGCTGGGCGTGATCACGCCCCAGACCGGCATCGCCGCAGTGATCGGCAAGCCGCTCACCAACGGCAACCAGGTCTACGTCGACCACATCAACGCCGCCGGGGGCATCGCCGGCAAGTACAAGGTCGAACTCAAGATCGTCGACAGCCAGTACCAGCCGCCGGTCGGCGTGCAGCAGTACAACGCGACGAAGAACGGGGTGGCCGCCTACGTCCAGATCCTCGGCACGGGTGTGGTCAATGCCGTCCTGCCGCAGCTCAAGACGGACAAGGTCGTGGCCGGCCCGGCGTCGCTCGACTCGTTCTGGGTGCCCGAGCAGCAGCTCATGGCGCTGGGTGCGCCGTACCAGGTCCAGGCCATCAACGCCATGGACTGGTGGGTCAACCAGAAGGGCAACAAGAGCTCCAAGATCTGCGTGATGTACCAGGACGACCC
>JAOBWJ010000084.1 GCA_025463335.1 Acidimicrobiales bacterium | reverse complement strand
TGCTGGCGCCCTACATCGACCGCAACCCGTCGAACAAGCCCGAAGACCGCAAGTTCGCCATCTCGATCATGACCATCCACCTGATGTTCTGGGCCACGTTGGTCATGATCGGCTCCTTCTTCCGGGGTCCTGGCCAGAACTTCGTGTTCCCGTGGCGCGACGGCATCTTCTTCGAGCTCTAGGAGCGGACTGATGATCGCCATCGCCATCGCCGTCCTCGTGGCCCTCGCCTTCCTGGTGCTGTTCACCACGAGCCGCCGGCGCGACACCGGGCGGCTCTCGGCCGAGACCCGCCGCAAGGACAAGAGCGACAGCCCGTTCCTCGCCGACGCCCCCGAGCAGGTCCGCGGCAAGGACTACGAGCGCCAAGTCACCCTCGCCCGCACCACGCCGGGCACCGACGTGGCCGTGCCGGCCGAGACGGCCGTCACCCCCTACGTGCCGGTCGATCCCGAGACGCTCGGCGTCACCCGCCGCCAGTTCTTCAACCGCAGCATCGTGGCCATGTTCGGCCTCGGGCTGTCGGGCTTCGGCGCCGCCGTCCTGGCCTTCCTCTGGCCTGGTCTGAGCGGTGGCTTCGGCTCCAAGATCACGGTCGGCAAGGTCGACGACGTCATGCAGGCCATCAACGACGCGAAGCAGCCCTTCTACTACTCGGCCGGGCGCCTCTACATCTCCCCGTTCCCCAAGGACGGCATCCCGAAGGCCAAGAAGGCGTACTCGGCCGCCGTGCTCCCGGGCATGGAGTCGGGGTTGGTGGCGCTCTACCAGAAGTGCGTGCACCTGGGCTGCCGCGTGCCCTTCTGTCCCACGTCGCAATGGTTCGAGTGCGGCTGTCACGGCTCGCAGTACAACCGCGTCGGCGAGAAGAAGGGCGGTCCCGCTCCCCGTGGCCTCGATCGGTTCCCGGTCGAGGTGTCCGGTGGTTCCATCAGCGTCAACACCGGCATCGTCATCCAGGGCCCGCCGATCGGCGTCAACACCACCGGCCAGGAGGCCGAGGGCCCCCACTGCGTCGGCGGAGGCCACCACTGATGCTCGTAGCAACGTCCGTCCAGCAGTCGGTCGCGTACGTCATCGTCGCGATCCTCACGGTTGGGATCATCCTCTGGCTGCTCGGCAACGTCCGCCGGGCCAAGCCCGAGCTCGGGTCCGAGATCGAGCTGGCCGCCAACCGCAAGCCCTACTTCGATGACGACGCCATGGAGGGCAAGCGCCTCGACAGCGTGCTGCGCTGGGCGCTCCTCTCCCTCACCATCATCGCCGTGGGCCTGCCCCTCTACTGGCTGGCCGAGCCCGGCCGGCAGTCAGGTGCGATCGCCAACTTCAAGACGACGTTCGCGGCCCGCGGCGCGGCCCTCTTCGCCGTCACCGCCGACGGCGGCTTCAACTGCGCCGGCTGCCACGGTGGCGTCTCCGGCGCCCCGGTCGTCTACACCATGACCGACCCGACCACCGGGAAGATCCGGCAGGTCGAGTGGAAGGCCCCGTCGCTCGACGACGTCACCCTGCGCATGAGCGACGACCAGATCCGTGAGGTCCTCACCTACGGGCGGCTGTTCTCGCCCATGCCGGCCTGGGGCCTGGCCGGTGGCGGACCCATGAACGATCAGCAGATCGACAACCTCATCGAGTACCTGCACTCGGTGAGCATCACCCGCGACGAGGCTCGCAAGCGGGCGACGGACAACGCCGCGAACGAGCTGCAGCGACTCCAGGACCCGCAGGCCGCGCTCGTCGCCGCCAAGGCGTCGCTGGCCAAGGCCACAGACCCGGCCGCCAAGCTCCTGGTCGAGTCCCAGGTCACCGAGCTCGAGGCCATCATCGCCTCGGGCCAGCAGCCGAGCATGGGTGCTGCCCTGTTCAACCTGAACTGCGCCCGCTGTCACACCGCTGGCTGGTCGTTCTTCGAGCCCGAGAAGCCGGGTTCGGGCGCCATGGGTCCGAACCTGTCGAACGTGACCCACCAGTTCCTGAACCCCCAGGACCAGGTCGACTTCGTCACCGACGGCAAGAAGCCCGGCGAGAAGTACGGCCGGCAGGGCAAGGCCACCGGTCGCATGCCGTTCTTCAACCAGCTCCTCACCAAGCAGCAGATCCAGGCCATCGTCGACTACGAGCGCTCGCTCGCCCCACAGGAGCAGTGACCGTGCTGAACGCCGTCTCTCTCGCCTTTGAGGTGACGTGGGACCCCGGCTTGCGGGGCATCCTGATCGTCGCCGTGGGCATCACCGTCCTGATGGGCTCGGTGTACATGCTGCTGGCCACCAACCTCGGCAGTCGCCTCGGGTTCCTCGTCGCCGTCGGCGGCCTGTCGGGCTGGCTGGCGCTGATGGGCTTCGTCTGGGCCCTCTACGGCATCGGCTACAAGGGCACCACTCCACACTGGGTCGTGGAGGAGGTCGTCACCAGCCAGTCGATCTCCGACACCTCGGCGGCCCACCTGGCCAAGGCCCGCGACCTGTCGACGTGGCGCAAGCTGCCGGCCGACGACCCCTCGAGGGGCGAGGCCCAAGCCACCGCCAGCGCTGCCCTCGTCACGCCCGACTCCCGGGTCAAGGCCTTCACGGCCGAGGGCGACTTCAAGGTCCTCGACGCCTACACCATCGGCGGCAAGAAGAAGAACTTCTTCAACAACTGGGTCCCCGGGCCGCACCCGCCGCACTACTCCGCCGTCCAGGTGCAGGCGCTCGACCTCGTGACCGTGCCCTTCGGCCAGACACCGCCACCCCCGAAGGTCAACACCCAGGCTCCGGTCCAGACGGTGATCCTCGTGCGCGATCTCGGCAAGCTCCGGGTGCCGCCGGTGCTGATCATGCTGGCGTCGACGATCGTGTTCGGCATCACGTGCAACACCCTGCATCGGCGCGACAAGGCCACCTGGGCCGCGCGCGCCGCTGTCGAGGCCTGAGAGGAGGGGTCCGGACGTGGACGACTACCTGCCCCTGCTCTTCACGTTCGTCCTCGCCGTCGTCTTCATCCTCGGGAGCATCGTCACCACCAAGTTCGTGGCGCCGCGGCGCCCGACGGCGGCCAAGTCGGCGCCCTACGAGAGCGGCATCGTGCCCACCCGGGAGCCCCCGAGCCGCTTCCCGGTGCGCTTCTACCTGGTGGCGATGATCTTCATCATCTTCGACATCGAGATCATCTTTCTGTTCCCGTGGGCGGTGACCTACCGGTCCTTCGGTGGGTATGCGCTCGGCATCATCGCCGAGTTCACCATTCCGTTCCTGATCGCCTTCGCCTGGCTGATCTCCCAGGGCGGCCTCGACTGGGGTCCCCGCAACCGGCGTCGGCAGCTCGAAGCGGTCGACGTGTCCCGCACGTCGGAGACCACCGTCCGCCGGGTCGGCCTCGAAGGCCGCGAGGAGGTCGTCGCATGAGCGACGTGAGCGACGCGCACAAGGAGCACGGGCTTGCCGGCCTGCAGCACAACTTCCTCACCGGCACGCTCGAGGAAGCGGTCAAGTGGGCCCGGCGCAACAGCGTCTGGCCGGCCACGTTCGGCCTGGCCTGCTGCGCCATCGAGATGATGGCCACCGGTGCCGCCCACTACGACCAGGGTCGGTTCGGCATGGAGGTCTTCCGGGCCTCGCCCCGCCAGGCCGACCTCATGATCGTGGCCGGCCGGGTGAGCCAGAAGATGGCCCCGGTGCTGCGCCAGGTCTACGACCAGATGGCCGAGCCCAAGTGGGTCATCTCCATGGGCGTGTGTGCCTCCAGCGGCGGCATGTTCAACAACTACGCCATCGTCCAGGGCGTCGACCAGATCGTTCCGGTCGACGTCTACGCGCCCGGCTGCCCGCCCGGCCCGCAGACGCTGCTGCACGCCATCCTCACCCTGCACGAGCTCATCCGCACCGAGGAGATCACCCAGCGCCGCTCGGTTAACGGTGGTGGTGCCGGTGTCGAGCTCGACCCCCACGTCGGCAGCCAGGTCGTCCACGTCGGGACCCCGAAGTAGTGGCCGAGGAGGAGACCACCTCCGAGGACGTCGCGCCGGAGCCGGAACGCCGCCACGGCGCCTTGGTGACCCGGCCGCTCGGGCAGGAGGTCCTGCACACCGAGCGCGACGGCTACCACGACCTGATCGCCGCGCTGCGGGGCGACGGCTTCGCGCTGTGCCTCGACGTGACCGCCGTCGACCACCTGACCAACCCGGCCCGGGTGCTGCCTGAGGGCATCACCGCTGAACGGTTCGAGGTCGTGGTCAACCTGCTGTCGCTGTCCAAGCGCGAGCGGATCCGGGTCCGCTGCCAGGTGCCCGAGACCGACCCGACCGTGCCGACGATCACCGACCTGTTCGCCGGCGCCGACGCGCCCGAGCGCGAGGTGTTCGACATGTTCGGGGTCATCTTCGACGGCCATCCCGACCTGACCCGCATCCTCATGCCCGAGGACTGGGAGGGACACCCGCTCCGCAAGGACTACGGCGTGGGTCGCATCCCGGTCCAGTTCAAGGCCTCACCGGGACCCCGCTGATGAAGGACGAGGGGTAGACGATGGCAGGCACCGAGAACCGGCGCGCGGGCGCCGACACGGGGGAGCGCTCCCAGGAGCTGCACGACCCGAGCGAGACCGGCGCCGCCGAGCTCCTGATCGAGTCCGGCGCGGTCCTGCGCCTGTCCGAGGCCGACGCCGCTGCGCTCTCGCAGTCGACGGCGGGAACCGAAGACGAGACCATGATCATCAACATGGGGCCGCAGCACCCCAGCACCCACGGTGTGCTGCGCCTCATGCTCGAGCTCCAGGGCGAGACGGTCCTGCGCACC
>JAOBWJ010000057.1 GCA_025463335.1 Acidimicrobiales bacterium | reverse complement strand
CGTTCGCCGACACTCCCGAGGCCCACATCGACACGCTCGTCAACACCCAGCTGCGGGGCGCCCTCAACGTGAGTCGACCGGCGTGGCGGGCCATGGCGGCCAACGGCGGCGGCCGGTTCGTCAACGTGTCGTCCGGGTCGGCCTGGGGTCTGGCCGGTGGCGCGGTCTACGGCATGGCCAAGATGGGCGTCATCGGCCTGACCCGGTCGATGGCGGCCGAAGGCAAGGGCGCCGGCATCGTGGCCAACGTCATCACACCCTTCGCCAAGACCCGTCCCGGCACCGGCATGGGGCCGTACCCGTGGAGCGAGGCGCTGGGGGAGTGGCTGGCGCCCCGCAAGGTGGCGCCCGCCGTCGGCTGGTTGGCCCACGAGTCGTGCCCGGCCAACGGCGAGTGCTTCACCGTCGGCGGCGGCCACCTGGCCAAGGTCACCATCCAGGTCACCGACGGCTTCATCGACCGTGACCCGACCATCGAGTCCTACGCCGCCCACGCCGAGGAGATCCGCGAGGGTGCCACGAGCGAGATCACACCGATCAGCTCGAGCTCGTTCGTCCGGATGTTCCAGGGCTACAAGGGCTAGAAGAAATCAAGCCGTAGCCAATAGCGGCATTCGGCCCTTTTGGGCACCGTGCGCGAAGGAAGCGTCAGCCGTCCGCGACGGCCGGAGCATCGCAGGGCGGCGGGCCGGATGCCGCTGTTCCGAAGGCTCGGCGAAGCCGTCCGAGCCTTTGCCGACTCGTGCACAAGGGGCGTTCTCAGACGGGATAGACCTCGATCTCGGTGGCCTTGACCGCCACCCAGATCGAGTCGTCGACTCGGAGGGCGAGATCCTCCACGGCGGCCGGCACGACGGCCGCCACCAGGGGGATGGGCCCTTCGACCCGGACGTGGACGCGGTCCACCAGCCGGTCGAGGGCGGCGATCCGTCCCTCCCACACGTTGCGGGGACTGCCCTCAGGATGGGTGCGGTGCAAGGCGACCGCACCGGGCGGCACCACCGCCAGCACCGGGCCTTCGACGGTGGTGGCTGCCACCAACGTGCCGCCCGACGTCGACACCACGCCCTGGTGGGCGACTCCCCGGACGAGGTTGGTGCCGACCAACTCGGCGACGTAGTCGCTGCGCGGCCGGGCGGCCACGTCGGCGGGCGGTCCTGACTGGGTGACCCGGCCGCCTTCCAGCACCACGATGCGGTCGGCCAGGGCGAAGGCGTCGACCGGATCGTGGGTCACGAGCAGGGTCACACCGGGGAAGTCGGAGAGGTGGTGGCGCAGGTCGCGCCGGATCTCCGAGCGGGTGCGCACGTCGAGGGCGGCGAGGGGCTCGTCGAGGAGGAGCAGCGTGGGGTCGGTGGCAAGGGCCCGGGCCAGCGCCACCCGCTGGGCCTGTCCTCCCGACAGCTCGGCCGGCCGGGCGCCGCCCCGGTCGGCGAGGCCCACCCGTGCCAGCCACTGGTCGGCCGCGTGCCGGGTGGCGCCGAAGGCCACGTTGTCCCGTACCGAGAGGTGCGGGAAGAGCAGGTAGTCCTGGAAGACGACCCCGATCGGGCGCTTCTCCGGCGGCAGTCGGTCGAGAACGACGCCGTCGAGGGTGAGCCGCCCGCCTTCGACCAGCCCGGCCAGGGCCCGGAGGAGGGTGGTCTTCCCGGCGCCGTTCGGACCGAGCACGGCGACGACCTCGCCCGCCGCGGCCGTCAGCTCGACGTCGAGGCGGAAGCCGCCGACGGTGAGGTCGATCCGGGCGTCGAGCATCAGAGCGCCTTCATCCATCGGTCGCGCAGCGCCACCAGCACGGCGAGCGACACGAGCAGCAGCACCAGGCTGAGCACGATGGCGGATCCCGTGTCGCCGCTCTCGAGCTTCACGTAGACGAACAGCGGCAGCGTCTGGGTGTGGCCGGCGAGGTTGCCGGCGAAGGTGATGGTGGCCCCGAACTCGCCCAGGGCCCGGGCCCAGCAGAGGACCGCGCCGGCGATGACGCTGGGCCGGACCAGGGGGAGCGTCACCCGCCAGAACACCCGCCACGGTGACGCCCCGAGGGTGCGGGCGGCGTCCTCCAACCGGGTGTCCACCGATCGCAAGGCGGCCTCGACGGTCAGCACGAAGAACGGCATGGCCACGAACGCCTCGGCCAGCACGGCGCCGGGGAGGTGGAACGGGAGGTTCACCCCGACCTTGTCGAGGTGCTGGCCGATGAGCCCCCGGCGGCCGAGGGCCAGCAGGAGGGCGATTCCGCCGACCACGGGGGGCAGCACCATGGGGAGGGTCGTGAGCGCCCGCACCACCGAGCGGCCGGGATAGTCGACCCGGGCCTGGACCCACGCCAGGGGAATGCCCAACACCACGGCTAGGACGGTGGCCGACAACGAGGTGACGAGCGAGAGCCGGAGGGCGGTGCGGGCGTCGGGGTCGGCCAGTTGGTCCCAGACCGCCGACCAGGGTGCCCGCCACAGCAGCCCCAGCAGGGGGACGGCGAACAGCGCGACGGCGAGGGCGGCGAGCGGGTAGACGGCCCGCGGGGGACGGGTCACGCCGGCAGGAACCCGCGGCGTTGCAGGGCGGCCTGACCGCGGGTCGAGAGGACCTTCTGCACGAACGCCTCGGCCGAGGTCCGGTGGGCGGTCGCCTTGACCACGGCGATTGGATAGGTCGCGGTCACGTTCTGGTCGTTCGGGATCTCGACACCGGTCGCGTCGTTGCCGGCTGCCGCCACGTCGCTGGCGTAGACGATCGACGCGTCGGCCTCGCCGGTGGTGACCTTGGTGAGGGCGGCCTTGACGTCGAGCTCCAGCGAACGGGGCTTCACCGTGACCCCCGCCTTCGTCAGCACCTGCTGGCTGTACCTGCCGACCGGGACGGAGGGATCGGCCAGCACGACGATGAGGCCGGCTCGGTCCAGGTCGGCCAGCCCGGTGATCCTCTTCGGGTTGCCGGACCCGGTGACGATCTCGAGCGTGTTGTGGGCGAACACCTTCGGGGTCTCGACCAGGCCGGCGTCGACGAGCTTCTGCATGTTCGTCTCGTCGGCCGAGGCGAACACGTCGGCCGGGGCGCCTTGCTGGATCTGGGTCACGAGCGCCGACGACCCGGCGAACGTGAAGGTGGCCCCACCGAGGTCGGTGAACGCCTCGGTGAGCGAAGCGGCGCCGAAGACCGTCGGCCGGGCTGCGCCGGTCGTGGCCGTGCCGTCGGTCGTGCCACAGCCGACGGCGACGACGAGGACGAGCACGGCAGCGAGCATGAGACGGCGCATGGTCGACCTCCTCCTCAATAGTCGCAGTGAGACTACTCAGCGATCAGAGGCTGTCGAGGAACCGCTGGACCGCCTCCGCCGACTCCATGCGCCACCGGGCCAGCACGGCGTCGAAGCCCTCGGCCGAATCGAGATGGTTGCGCAGTCCGTCGACGGTCGGGCCGAGGACCTCACGCTGGCGGCGCAGCAGCGTCGTCGGCGACTTCTGGGCCCGGTGGAGAAGCGCGAGCTTGAGCAGCAGCTCCGTGCGCACGTCGCGCACATGGGCGACCGGTTCGCTCAGCCAGCGGGTGACGGCGCGCCGCCCGACCGGTGTCACCTGCAGGAGCCGGCGCTGCGGGCCCCGGTCGCCCTCCTCCACACCGACCGCCGAGACGAGGCCGGCGCTGGCGAGGGAGTCGATGGCCCGGTAGACCAACGGCCGCTTCACCGTCCAGATTCGACCGAGGTCACCGCCCTCGTCGAGCTCCCGAGCGATGTCGAACCCATGGGTGATTCCCTCGGCCGCCACGGCCAGCACCACCCACTCGGTGAGACTGAGAGATCGGCCACCGGCGCGCATGACGTGACGGTACGCGCGACAGTGACAGCCCAGTCGCAGAGGGGGAGAGCCACCTTGTCGGAGCAGGACCACACGCATCGTTGGGAGGTGCCGGCCCACCACGCCGCCATCGTCGGTCCCGGGGGGCCGATGGAGCTGGTGGTGGAGGACGTCCTCGGCGTGCCCACACGGATCTTCAAGAACCGCCCGCCGCACCTGCGGGCCGTGTTCGAGCAGGCCGCCGACCGGTTCGGCGACCTGCCGTACCTCGTCTTCCCCGACGTGACCTTGACGTTCGCCGACGTGGCCGGCACGGCGGCCCGCATGGCTGGCTGGTTGGCCGACGAGCACGGCGTGACCAAGGGCGACCGGGTGGCGGTCGCGGCGGCCAACGTGCCGGCCTACCCGGTGGCGTGGTGGTCGACGATCAGCCTGGGCGCCATCGTGTCCGGCCTGAACGGCTGGTGGACGCCCACCGAGCTGACTCACGGCATCGACCTGACCCGGCCAACGGTGGTGCTGGCCGACGCCCGCCGGCTCGAGCGCCTGGCCGAGGCCGACGTCGACGTGCCGCTCGTCGACCTGGCCGAGCTCGAGCGCTTCCTCGGTCCGGCGGCACCCGACGACCCCGCGCTCCCCGACGTCGACATCGACGAGGACGATCCGATCGTCATCCTGTTCACCAGCGGCACGACCGGGCGGGCCAAGGGAGCCACCCTCTCGCACCGGATCTTCGTGCACTGCCCGATGGTGCAGGGGCTCATGGCGGCGACCGGCCTGCCCGAGGGCATGCCCCCGCCCCCGCCCCGCCCTCCCGGAGCCGGGCTGCTCCCGGCGCCGCTGTTCCACGTGTCCGGCTCCTTGCCCCTGGCGGCGGCGCCGGCCACCGGCAACAAGATCGTCTTCCCGCCGGCCGGGCCGTGGGACGAGGTCACCCACCTTCGGTTGACTCAGGAGCACGGGGTCTCGGGGTGGAGTGCAGTGCCCACCCAGTTCTGGCGGCTGCTCGAGCACCCCGACTTCGACAAGTACGACACGTCCAGCGTCGAGATGCTGAGCGGCGGCGGCGCCGTCTTCGCCCCCGAGCTGTTCAAGCTCATGAAGCGCAAGGTGCCGCACGCCCGGGTCGGCTGCGGGTACGGCATGAGCGAGACGCTCGGCTCCGGCACCCGGCTCGGCGGCATCAACGTGGAGACCCATCCGGCGTCGGTCGGCGCCGTCGAGCCGCTGTGCGAGATCCAGATCCGCGACGAGGACGGCAACCCGCTGCCCGACGGCGAGGTGGGCGAGATCAACATCCGGGGCCCGGTCGTGTTCCTGGGCTACTGGGACAACCCCGAGGCCACCACCGCCGTGCTCGACGAGCGCCGTTGGTACCGGACCGGTGACTTCGGCCGCTTCCACGACGGGGTGCTCCAGCTCGAGAGCCGGATGCGGGACATGATCATCCGCGGCGGCGAGAACATCTACCCGATCGAGATCGAGAACCGCCTCGTCGAGCACCCGGAGATCGCCGATGCCTGCGTGGTCGGCGTCGACCACCAGCAGCTCGGCCAGGAGGTGGCTGCGGTGGTCGTGCTGCACGACGGGTCGAAGCTCGATGCCGAAGGCGTGCGGGCGTGGGTGGCCGAGACGTTGGCCAAGTTCAAGGTGCCGGCGTACGTGTTCTTCGAGGACGAGCTGCCCTACAACGCCACCGGCAAGGTCGTGAAGACGGAGGTCGAAGCCACCGTCAAGGCGGCGCTGGCATGACCCCATACGTGAACCTGCTCGACCCCGAGTTCTACGTCGATCCGTTCGAGGCATACCGCTGGCTCCGGGACACCTCGCCGGTGCACTGGGACCCGGTACAGCGCATCTGGGGCATCGCCCGCCACGCCGACGTGCTGAAGGTCGAGAAGGAGACGGAGCGCTACTCGTCGCTCGACGGCTCGCGCCCGCACACCGACCAGCGTGACGACACGTCGATGATCAACCGCGACGATCCCGACCACCAGCAGCAGCGCATGGTGGTGGCCCGTCGCTTCACGCCGCGGGCCGTGCGCGACCACGAGGCCCACGTCCGGGCCCTGGCCACCGAGATCCTCGACAACGTGGTGGATCAAGGCGGATGCGAGGCCGTCGAGGCCATCGCATCGCGGTTGCCGGCCATGGTCATCGGCGAGCTCCTCGGTTACCCCAAGGAGATGTGGCCGCTCGTCCGCAAATGGTCGGAGGAGACCATGCTCGAGGCCGGGCAAACGCGGGCCGACGGCGTGATCCCCGGGCGCTCCGGGCACATGAGCGAGGCCATCCTGGAGTTCTCCGTGACCACCATGGAGCTCATCGCCCAGCGCCGGGCCGACCCCCAGGACGACCTGTTGTCGGTGTGGGCCCACACCGAGGTCGACGGCCGGAGGTGGACCGATGCGGATGTGCTGTCGGAGTGCATCCTCCTGCTCGACGGCGGAGCCGAGACCACTCGCACGGTGATCGGCGCCGTCATCCGGGAGCTGGCCCTGCGGCCCGACCAGCGCAAGGTGCTGGTCGAGCGGCCCGAGCTGCTCAACGGCCCGGCGGTCGAGGAGTTCATCCGGTTCGTGTCGCCGATCATCAACATGCGGCGCACGGTGACCGAGGACCACGAGTTGCACGGCCGGGAGCTGCACACCGGCGACGAGGTCCTGCTGCTGTACGGCTCGGCCAACCGCGACGACCGAGTGTTCGAGGACCCCGAGGGCTTCGACGTGACCCGCCCGGTGAACCATCACGTGGCCTTCGGCTTCGGCACCCATTTCTGCCTTGGCGCGTCGCTGGCCCGGCTCGAGCTGCGGGTCATGTTCGACGAGCTGCTGCAGCGGATCCCGGCGTGGGAGCTCAGCGGACCGGAGCCCAAGATCCTGCCGGCCACCTTCACCCGAGGCTATGACGCCGTGCACATCGAGTGGTAGGGTGAAAACAGAATGACGTTCTGATTCACGCGCTGATTTCAGGGGGCCACGCGCCATGAGCGACCGCTACACGATCATCTCGGCCGACACCCACGCCGGTGGCAGCCACGCCCAGTACCGGGACTACCTGGAGTCGAAGTACCACGACGACTTCGACGCCTGGCGGGGCAAGTACAAGAACCCGTTCAAGGATCTGGGCGACAACCGCCGGCTCCGGAACTGGGACAACGAGATGCGGACCACCCAGCAGCTCGAGGACGGCGTGGTGGGCGAGGTGATCTTCCCG
This sequence comes from Acidimicrobiales bacterium, assembly GCA_025463335.1. Lineage (GTDB taxonomy): Bacteria > Actinomycetota > Acidimicrobiia > Acidimicrobiales > CADCSY01 > RYN-34. The sequence continues at coordinate 6,097 of JAOBWJ010000057.1, read as the reverse complement.
AACACCGTGCCCCCGTTCTTCCCGAGCTTCGTGCTGTTCGCGGCGCCGGCCACGCCGGCCGACTACGACCACCGCCTGGCCGGCATCCGGGCCCACAACCGCTGGCTCGTCGACTTCTGCAACCAGTACCCCGACCAGCGGGCCGGCATCGGCCAGATCTTCGTGAACAACCTCGAAGACGCGCTGATCGACACCCAGTGGATCGCCGACAACGGCCTCCGCGGCGGCATCCTCCTCCCGAACATCCCGCCCGACGCCCACTGGATCGAGCACCACCTGTACGACCCGTACTGGGAGCCGCTGTGGGCCCTGTGCGCGGAGACCGGCGTCCCGGTGAACGCCCACGGCGGCACCGGCGTGCCCAACTTCGGCAACGTGCCGGCGGCCCAACTGCTCTACATCGCCGAGGCCGGCTTCTACTCGCAGCGCCCGTTCCTGCACCTGCTGCTGTCGGGCGTGTTCGAGCGCCACCCGAACCTCAAGTTCGTGATGACCGAGATGGGTGCCTCGTGGCTCCCGCCGGTGCTGCGTCGCCTCGACCAGACGCTGGCTCGCATCCGCGACCACGGCTCGACCGGCGAGATCCGCTACGGCGATGACAGCGTGCTGCCCAAGGGCGCCACCGAGTACTTCAAGCAGAACTGCTGGGTCGGCGTGTCCCAGCCCAAGCCGGCCGATGTCGACACCATCCTCGAGCTCGGCCCGGAGCGCTTCATGTGGGGCTCCGACTACCCGCACGACGAGGGCACGGCGCCATTCACCCGTGAGCACCTGCGCCAGCTGTTCAGCGGCTGGACCGAGGAGCAGATGCGCCCGTTCCTCGCCGGCAACTGCGCCGAGCTCTACGGCTTCGACCTCGACGCCCTGGCCCCCATCGCGGCCAAGTGGGGCCCGACCGTCGAGGAGATCAGCAAGCCCCTCCTCGAGCTCCCGCCCGAGCCCAACGAGGCGCTGCTGGCCGGCGTCGGCGGCTACAAGGACTGATTCCGGGGGGGACACCGGCGAACTGGCGATGGATTGACAACAGCGATGTTGTCGATCCGTCGCCGGTTCACTGTCGGAGGTTCACATTCGGAGGCTGGCCACGATGTTGATGGTCAGGGCGATGATCGAGGTCCCGAACAGGAACGACAGCAGGGCGTGCCGGAGGACGGTTGCCCGGATCTTGCTGCTGGGCACCTCCGTGTCGGACACCTGGTAGGTCATCCCGATGGTGAACGCCAGGTAGGCGAAGTCGTGGTACGTCGGCGGTTCGTCGCCGTGGAAGTCGATGCCGCCCGGCAGGCCGTCGTGGTAGAGCCGGCCGTAGCGCAGCGTGAACACGGTTTGGACCAGCGCCCACGACAGGACCACGCTCACGACCGTCACCGCCGTGTAGAAGAACCGGGTGGCGCCGGTGGTCCTGCCCGTGGCCACGAACAGCAGGGCCACGGCCACCAGGCTGACCAGTGCCGAGCCCAGCAGGGTGAGGTCGGCCACCACCAGCGAGTCGTCCTCCCGGGTGGCGTGGGCCGCCGTGCTGGCCGCGTCCTGACGCAGGAGGTGGGGCCACGCGATGGCCAGGAAGGTTGCGCCCGCCGCGGTCCAACCCACGAGGATGCTGGCCTGCCAGGCGATCAGGAACGCCGTCACCACGCCCACCGGGATACCGACCGCAGCGGCGATCAGCACCCGCTGGAGGGCGTGGTGACGGACCATCAAAGGTTCGGCAGCACCTGTTCGCCGAAGAGGTTCAGGCACTTCCAACCCTCCGCGATCGGCATCCCACCGACCAGCGGGTGCAGGGTGAACATGCCGTCCTTGCCCTTGGCCACGCACTCCTCGGGCGTGAGCACCTGGTAGATGCCCTCGGCTCGCAGCTCGTCCGCCGTGCGGGCGTGGGAGTGGACGGCCGACTTGATGTCGGGGGTCTGCCAGTCGGCATAGGTGGTGGCCTCATGCAGGAAGTGCTGACCCAACGTGGCCCACGCCTTGTCCGGGTCCTCGTGCACGAACAGCAGCGTCAGGTCGGCGGCCGGCATGCCGCAGAAGCCAGAGGTGCCGTGTTCGGCGCACTGCTCGTAGTAGTAGGCCTCGAGCTCGGGGAGGTGGGCGGCGGGGGAGAGCGGCAGCCCGAGCCGGGCGGCCCGGCGGGCGGCAGGGCGGGAGGTGCCGCCGACGAGGATCATCGGGTGGGGCTTGGTGATCGGCGTGGGTGTCACCTGCACGGTCGTGCCCCGGTACTCGAACGGCTCGCCCGTCCAGGCCTTGAGCATGACGTCGAGGGACTCGTCCATGAGCTTGCCGCGATCGGCCCAGCTCTTCCCGTGGGCGGCGTACTCCTCGGGCCGGTAGCCGAGGCCGGCGATGACGACGAGGCGGCCACCGCTCGCCAGGTCGAGCACGGCGATGTCCTCGGCGATGCGAAGCGGGTCGTGCAGCGGCACGAGGAGGGCCGAGAGCGACACCCCGATGCGCGGGCATCGACCGAACACCATGCCCGCGGTGATCAGCGGCGACGGACTCCAGCCATTCTCCGCACCGTGGTGCTCTTCGAGGGACACGATGTCGAAGCCGTGCTCATCGGCGTACTGCGCCATGTCGAGCGTGGCCTTGTAGCGGGCCGACATCTCGTTGGGCTCGAGCCCCGGCTGGACCTGGTTGAAACGGATGACCTTCACACCCGGCAACCTAGGGGACGCGGCGTTAGGAGCGCCGACGCGGTGGGGTCAGGCTCTGGTGGCGGCGTCGGCCACGGCGGCCCACGCCTGGGCGATCCGCGCCTGGGTACCGGCGGAGTCCCACAGCTCGAGCTTGGCTTCCGAATCGGCGAGCTCGGCTGCGGTCCACGCCTGCTGGAGGGCGGTCCGCCACTGGTCGACGGGAGTGTCAGGGATGGCCATGGCTCGACTCAACCAGGCCGGGCCGCCACCGGCATCACGTGGTCGCGTGGTCGCGTGGGTCCGATGCCCTCCTCGTACGCTGCCGCCATGGTTGGACAACGATTTGAGCTGAAGGGTCGGGTCGCGGTGGTCACCGGGGCAGGGAGCGGCATCGGGCGGGCCACGGCCGAGCTCCTGGCCGAGGCCGGCGCCACGGTGACGTGCGCCGACCGCGACGGGGATGCCGTGCGCCGCACGGCCGACGCCATCGGTGCGGTCGCCGTCGAGCTCGACGTCACCGATCGCGCCGCAGTCGATGCCCTCGTGGCCGGCGCGGTCGAGCAGTTCGGCCGGCTCGACGTCATGGCCAACATCGCCGGCATCGTCGACTGGTCGCCGCTGCTGGAGATGACCGACGACCACCTCGACCGACTGCTGTCGATCAACTTCCGGGGCGTGCTGCACGGCTGCCAGGCCGCCGGTCGGGTCATGGTGGCGCAGGGCAGCGGATCGATCGTGAACATGTCGTCGGCCGCCATCGACCATCCCGGCCACGGCCTCGGCGCCTACGCCATCTCCAAGGCGGCGGTGGCCCAGCTCACCCGCAGCCTGGCCGTCGAGGTGGCATCGGCCAACGTGCGGGTCAACGCCGTGCTCCCGGGCTGGATCCTCACCGAAATGACCCAGGCCCGGTTCACCCGGCCGGACGGCACGGTCGACGAGGCGCTCCGCGACAAGCTGTTGGACGCCGGCCGGAAGTCGAGCCCGCTGGGCCGCGTCGGCACGCCCGAGGACATCGCCGCCGCCGTGCTCTACCTGGCCTCCGACGCGTCGACCTTCGTGACCGGCCAGCTCCTCCGAGCCAACGGCGGCGCCGACATGCCCTGGTGATGGAGGCGGCACCCGAGCCGGATGAGCCACGAGCCCACCCGGATCCGGGGGGACGGTCGCCGCCGACGGACCCGGTTCCTGGCGGCCTCGTCGAGCAAGCGTTGGCGGCGCTCCTGGACGAGGACTTCGAAGGCGATTGCGTCGAGCATGGTTGCAGGCTCTCAAGCCACCAGGACAGATTCGGTCCGCATTCCGCGAAAGAATCACACGCATGGAATCCCCGGCTGCCCGCCTGCTCGGGCTGCTGTCGTTGTTGCAGTCGCGCCCGCACTGGAACGGCCCCGAGCTTGCGGAACGGCTCGGCGTCACCGAGCGCACGGTGCGGCGCGATGTCACCCGCCTGCGCGACCTCGGGTACCCCGTCGAGGCCGAGGCCGGGCGGGCAGGCGGCTACCAACTCGGCGCCGGCGGCGCCCTCCCGCCGCTGCTGCTCACCGACGACGAGGCGGTGGCTGTCGCACTCGGGTTGCGGGCGGCGGCAAGTGGCGGTGTAAGCGGCTACGAGGAGGCGGCGGTCGCCGGGCTGGCCAAGCTCGAACAGGTCTTGCCCGCCCACCTGCGGGAGCGGGTGCTGGCACTCAACGCCTCGATCGTGCTCGTCCGGTCGGGTGGCGATGCGCCCATCGATCCCGAGGTGCTGCTCACGCTGGCCCAGGGCTGCCGGCGAGCCGAGCGCCTCCGCTTCGCCTACCGCGACGGCAGTGGAAACGAGACCGAACGGCGGGTGGAGCCCTACGGACTGGTGAACGTCGACCGGCGTTGGTACCTCGTGGCCCTCGATCTCGACCGCGACGACTGGCGCACCTTCCGCCTCGACCGGATGGGTCTGCCGGCGCTCACCGGGCACCGGTTCGTGCGCACCACCGAGCCCGACACGGCCGCGATGGTCCTCGCCGGGATATCGCTCACGCCGTTCGCCTGGCAGGCCGAGGTCGTGCTCCAGGCCGGGCTCGACGAGGCGGCGGCCGAGGTCCCGGCCAGCGTGGGCAGTCTGGAACCGTGCTCCGGGGGCACGCTCCTGCGCATGGGCGCAAACGAGCTCAACTGGATTGCCCGCTACTTGGCCGGACTCCCGTTTGCGATGGAGGTCCGCCACCCACCCGAGCTGCGGGCTGAGCTGCGGGCTCTCGGCCGCCGCCTCCAGCAGGGCAACCGGGCGTAGTGCTGTGCTGTGACTAGCGGTTCGACCGCCCGAAGAGCACGGCGGGAATGGTGCGGCCCATGATGGCCAGGTCGGTTCGCAACGACCAGTTGTCGACGTAGTAGAGGTCGAGGCGGGTGTAGTGCTCGATCGACCAGTCCTGGCGATGCACCTGCCACAGGCCGGTTATCCCGGGTCTGACCCGCAGCCGGCCATGCAGTTCGGGTGACCACATCGCCATCTCCGACGCCAGCGCCGGCCTCGGGCCCACCAGGCTCATCTCCCCGCGGAGCACGTTCCAGAGCTGTGGCAGCTCGTCGAGCGAGAGCTTGCGCAGCACTCGCCCGACGGGCGTGACGCGTGGGTCGCGGGCCGGCTTGAACAGGGCGGTGCCGTCCTCAGCCTCTCGGAGGTCGATGACCATGTCTTCCGATCCCACGAACATGGTGCGGAGCTTGAACATCGGGAACATCACGCCGTCCCGGCCCACCCGCTCCTGGCGGAAGAGCACCGGGCCGCGCGACGTGAGCCGAATGGCGAGGACGATCAGGGTGAGCGCGGGTGCGATCAGCACAAGGGCGAGGACGGCGAAGAGCACGTCGACGGCACGTTTGGTGGCGGCCCGCCAACCGTCGCGGTGGACGGGCTCGAGGTGCAGTGTGGCGAACCGGCCCAGCGAGCCGACCGAGAGCCGTCGGGCGGACAGGTCGCGCAGCGCGGACGACAGTTCGACGTGCAGCCCGGCGTCGGACAGCTCGCGGGCAAGGACGTTGCCCGAGGCCAGGTCGACGGCGGTCGCCGCGATCACGACGCCGGTCGCACCTGACTCCCTGATCGCGGCGGCCAACGCCACCGCGCCGGTTCGCGATACCGGCTCGTCGATCCCGAAGGATGCTGGGTCGACGACTCCAGTCACCAGATAACCCAGCGTCGGATCGTCGTCGAGCGTGGACGCCAGCGCGGTCGCCTCCTCGTTGTCGCCCAGGACGACCGTCGGGTTGCGGTGATGTCCGCGCTGGCGTCGTCGTCGGAACACCGCTCGGGCCATGGCGCGCGACAACACGAGCCCCAGGGCTTCGCCGGCGAGGAGCACGGCCAGCCAGGCCCCGACGGGCCCCACCAGCCCGGCCAGGGCGATGGTCACCACGGCGGCGATGAGCCCGGCCCGCAACAGTCGGCGGCGCTCTTCTTGGGACTCGCGGAC
>JAOBWJ010000045.1 GCA_025463335.1 Acidimicrobiales bacterium | reverse complement strand
CCAGGAGCCGAGCTTGTCGCCCCCGTAGAAGAACCAGTAGCCGAGCCCCCGCAGCACCTCCGAGGACAGCGACGTGCGGGCCACGGTCTCGACCGTCTCGGTGTAGCGGAGGATGTCGATGCCGTAGGAGCCCTGCACGACCAGCCCGGCGATCCACCACAGCGAGCACACCAGTGTCAGCACGCCGATGCGCCAGGTGGCCCGCAACCCCTGGCGCCAGGTGACGTCTCGGTGGACCCACACCGCGAACGGGATCCAGAGCAGCGGGCCCAGGCCGGCCAGGACGAGGGCCGTGGCGTTGACGCCGCCGGCCGTGGCCACCACCAGGGCGAAGGTGGCCGGGTGGCGCCACGACCCGGTGCGGAGGGTCCGCTCGGTCAGCGCGATCAGCCACGGGAGTGCCGCCCACGGCAGCAGCAGCACCGAGATGCGGGCGGCGTAGTGCAGGACGTAGGGGCTCAGGGCGTAGACGAGGGCGGCGGCCACGCCGATGGCGGCTTGGCGGCGAGCGACGCCCAAGGTGCGCAGGAGGTAGAGGACGCCGGCACCGGCAGCGAAGAGGAGGGTGCCGACCCACAGGCGCTGGGCGACCCAGTCGGGGGAGCCGAGCTTGTCGAAGACCCAGAACCACGGGCCCATGGGCCACAGGTAGCCGATGTTCTGGTGGGTGACGGTGCCGAGGCCGATGTCGGGGTCCCACATCGACACGGCCCGGGACAGCAGCCTGCCCGGGTCGAGGTAGAGGTAGGTCTTGGTGTCGGCGGCGACCCGGCCCGGTGCGGTCAGCAGCAGCGGGACGTAGGCGATGACCGCCAGGACGGCGTGTTGGAGGGCCGACCTCCGACCGTTCGTCACCGGCTGGGCGACGGCGTGTTGGAGGGCTGACCTCCGGCCGGTGGTCACCGGTTGAGTCGCCGGCGACGTGCGTCGTCGGCGAGCACCTGCAGCGTGCCTTCGGCCGTGGCCTCCCAGGTGAAGCGGGCGGCATGGGCCACGGCACCGGCCGACAGGCGGGCGCGGAGCTCGACATCAGCGAGGACTCGGTCGAGGGCGGCGCCCAGCTCGACAGGCGGGGCCAGCAGGCCGGTCTCCCCGTCGACGACCGCGTCGGAGTGGCCACTGATGTCGGTGACCACGGCCGGCGTGGCGCACGCCGCCGCCTCGGTGATCGTCATGCCCCACCCTTCGCGGGCCGACGCGCTGGCCAGGACCCAGGCCCGGCGATACAGGTCGACCAGATCGGTCTCGCTCAATCGGCCCGGGAGTTGGATCCAGTCCCCGGCGCCGGCCGCCGCGATCCGGGCCTCGAGCGCGGGGCGCTCGGTGCCGTCGCCCACGAGCACGGCCTCGAGCTGGGGGTGCCGCACCTTGAGCCCGAGGAGGACGTCGAGGAGGAGGGCGAAGCGCTTCACCGGTGCCAGTCGGCCCACGGCCACGACCAGCGGGGTCGATGACCGCTCGCCACCGGGGGAGAACACCGGATCGATCCCGGGGGGGATCACCGACACCAGCTCGGGGCGGAAGCCGAGCTCGTGCACCAGTTCGTGGCGGGACGACTCGGACAGCGTGATGAGCGGTGTGCGCCGATACAGCGGGGGGGCCAGCCGGCGCTCGAGCAGGTCGCCGACCCGGGCCAGCGGAGCCGGGAGCATCATCCGCCACATCTCCTTGTGGACGTGGTGGAGCCACACGGCGCGGGGCCCGCGGACCCACACGGGCGACAGGAACGGCATGCCGTTCCAGATCTCGACCAGGCCGTCGCGCTCGCCCATGCGGCCGCTGACGGCGGAGAGCACCGACCGTGGGAAGACGAGGTAGCGACCGGCCTTGCGGACGACGCGGTAGCCGTCGCGCACCGTGTCGGGCGGTTGGCCCTGGGCCGTCGAGGTCCGGATGGTGACGTCGATGCCGGCCTCGGCCCACAGCCGGGCGACCGTGGACGCGTGCACCTCGGAGCCGCCGGCCTCCTCGTCGTCGAGATCGCGCCAGGCGAGGAGATGAATGCGACGCAGGCCAGCCTCGGCGGCAATGTCGCCGAGCTTCTGCGCCGAGAGGTCTGGGGTGGCCACGGCGGGGCCGTACAGTACCGGGACCGTGAAGCTCACCGGTGAACGCCCGATCGAAGGTCAGACTCCCGACTCTCTCCTGGCCCTGCACGCCGCGGGCTACCGGGAGGTGCTGGCGCGGATCGACGACGGCCAGTTCCTCGACGTGGGCTGCGGCCTGGGGGACGGCACGGCCACGTTCCTCGGCGCCGAGCGCTCGGTCGTGGGCATCGACTACGACCCGGCCACGGCGGCAGCGGCGGTGGCCACCCGGGGACCAGCGGGCCTGCGGGCGGCGTGCATGGATGGCGCTCGGCTCGGCCTGAAGGGCGCCACCTTCGACTGGGTGTGCTCGTCGCACCTCATCGAGCACTTCGTCGCCCCCGAGGGCCATGTGGCCGAGATCAGCCGGGTGCTGGCGCCGGGCGGGGCCGCCTTCTTCATCACGCCCAACGCCCCGGCCGACTTCGAGAACCCGTACCACGTGCACCTGTTCGAGCCAGAGCAGCTGCGCTCCATGCTCGGCCGCCACTTCGAGGACGTCGAGGTGCTCGGGCTCGACGGGAACGCCGAGGTCAAGGCCGACTTCGAGAAGCGCCGCAAGACGGCCAACCGGCTGCTCGCCCTCGATGTCTTCGACCTGCGACACAAGCTGCCCGAGACGTGGTTCGTGGCGCTGCACGCCAACGCTCGGCGCATCATCTACAAGCTGATGGGCGACAAGTGGTCGGGCGGCAACACCGGCATCGACGACTCGGCGTTCGCCATCACCGAGGCCATCGACCGCTCGACGCTCGTGTTGTTCGCGGTGGCGAGGAAGCCCCGGTAGATGGCGCTCTGGTCGGCACCCCTGGTCGCTGACCGGGTGGCTCTGGTGACCGGCGGCGCCGGCAGCATCGCCGCCGCGTCGTGCCGGGCGCTCGCCGACCACGGTGCCGATGTGGTGGTGGTCGACATCGACGCCGGTCGCACAGCCGACGTGGTTGCCGAGGTCGAGGCTCGCGGCCGGCGGGCCCTCGGGGTGGTGGCCGATCTCACAGTCGATGGTGCCGTCGACGCCATGGTCGCCCAGGCCATCGAGGCCTTCGGGCGGATCGACATCCTGGTCAACGCCCTCGGCCACCACTTGAGCCTGGCCGCGCCGTTCGAGGAGTCGACCGAAGAGGGCTGGGACGCGCTCTACCGGATCAACCTGCTTCACGTCCTCCAGGCCAGCCGAGCCGTGGTGCCGGGCATGAAGGAACGGGGCTGGGGTCGGATCGTGAACTTCTCGTCGGTCGAGGGCATCCGGGCCATGCCCAACGCCGCCCCGTACACGGCGTTCAAGGGCGCCATCGACTCGTTCACCAAGAGCCTCGGCGTCGAGGTGGCCGGCAGCGGCATCCGCGTGAACGCCGTGGCTGTCGACAAGACCCGCTCTCATCAGGTCAACTTCTACGAGCAACCGGCGGAGTACGACCGCCACATCCCCGTCTGGGTGCCGGCCGGCCACCTAGCCGACGCCGACGAGGTGGCGGCGGTGGTGCTGTTCCTGTGCAGCGAGCTCAGCGGGTGGATCGTGGGCCAGACGATCGCGGCCGACGGCGGCACGCTCAGCGCCGGCGGCTGGTACCCGACGCCCACCCGGTGGACGAACTCACCACTGCTGCACCAGTACTACGACGACGATCCCTCGACCAACGAGGGCCGCCCCCCGACGTTCCGCTAGCTCGGAGAGAATCAAGCCGTCGCTTCGCCTTGTTCCGGCGGATGCCGCTCGAGCCCACGTCACCATCCTGCTCCGCCGAGGCCGCGCAGCGGGTCCTCGCGCTCACGACACCATCCCAGGAGGCGCCCAGGAACCTCCAAGGAACCGCTCGCAGGCTGTCTTCAGCTACCTACGAGAGAGGCGGAGCGCCATGACGAACGATCAGGAACAGGAACCGACAGGTCCCGACGAGCAGCCGCGGGCACGGCGACGGCTGTCGAACAAGAGAAGCCGATGGATGGTGATCGGTGGGGCCGCTGCGGCGCTTTGCGCCGTGATCGGGCTCGCCGTCGGTCTCAATCCGTCGCCCTCGGCAAGCGCCGCGCAGAACGTGACCGCCAACGCCCCGGCCACTGCCACCGCCAGCGTC
>JAOBWJ010000038.1 GCA_025463335.1 Acidimicrobiales bacterium | reverse complement strand
GGCGACGAGGAGGATCTGCCACCGGGAGAGCAGGAACGACAGCACGGCCACAGCGACGTAGGCCCAGACCGCGAGGTTCAGGGCTCCGGCGTCCTTGGAACTGAGGCCGTGGTCGATGCCGTAGCGCACGAGCGCCGGACCGGCCACGACGGTGGCCGTCCACCCGAAGATGACGACGGCAGCCAGCACCAGCCGCGCTCGCTGCGGGCGCAGCAGGTGCCACGTGCGCCGGAGGACGTGGCGAGCGGCGTCACGGTCGAGGCCCGGGCCCGCGGGCGCGGTCACGGGCGGACCCTTCGGGTCGAGTGGTGACCGCACCAGGTGCGACTGCGTTGATGGACCTCGCCTCGCTCGGTCATGACGCCACGTCCTCGGCGTCGGCCGCTTCGGCCGCGGCGGTGAGGATCTGGCGATACCGGGTGTTGGTCCGCAGGAGCTGCCGGTGGGTGCCGGTGGCGGCCACACGACCCTCGTCGAGCAGGACCACCGAGTCGGCCAGGGCGATGGTTGCCGGGCGGTGGGCGATGACGATGGTGGTCCGGCCGGCCAGCACGTCGTCGAGCCCCTCGCGGATCTCGTGCTCCTTGCTGGGGTCGACCGCCGAGGTGGCGTCGTCGAGGATCAGCACACGGGGCTCGGTCAGCACTGCCCGGGCGATGGCGATGCGCTGGCGCTGCCCTCCGGACAGCGAGAAGCCGCGCTCGCCGATCTCCGTGTCGTAGCCGTCGGGCAGGGCCGAGATGAAGTCGTGGGCGCCCGCCAGCCTGGCCGCCCGCCCCACCGCGCTCTGATCGGCGCCGGGGTCGCCGAAGCCGATGTTGCCGGCGATGGTGTCGCTGAAGAGGAACGTCTCCTCGAACACGGTGGCCACGTTGCGACGCAGCTCGCGAAGGCCGAGGTCGCGCACGTCGACGCCGTCGACCAGCACCCGCCCACCGGCCGGGTCATAGAACCGGGGGATGAGCCGGGCCAGTGTGGTCTTGCCGCTGCCCGTGGCCCCCACCAGGGCGACCGAGGTGCCCGCCTCCAGCACCAGGTCGAGGCCGTCGAGCACCGGTCGGCCCCGGCCGTAGGCGAACGTCACGCCCTCGAACCGGACCTGACCCACGGCCCCCGTGGGCGGCGGGAGGTTCCGGGGCGACGCAGGGTCGACGATGGACGGGGCGATGGACAGGATCTCGTGCACCCGCTCGGCGGAGGTGACCGCCCGCTCGGCGCTGGCCACCACCATGCCGAGCATGCGGAGGGGCCAGACCAACAGGGCGAGGTAGACGTTGAACGCCACCAGCTGGCCGACCGTCAAGCGACCGTCGAGCACGAGGTGGCCGCCGTAGCCGAGGATGACCACCAGCCCGATGTTGGGCAGCAGCTCGAGGGCCGGGAACCAGCGGGCCCGGATGCGGGCCGCCTCCATGCCGGCGTCGTAGACATCGTCGGCCTCCTCCCGGAGGCGCTCGGCCTGCACCGGCTCGGCCCCGAACCCCTTGACGATCCGGATGCCCGAAACCGTCTCCTCCACCACCGAGGCCAGCTCGGCCGACTCCTGCTGGATGTGAACCATGGCCGGATGGAGCCGCGACTGGAAACGCCGGGCGAACACCACCACCAGCGGGATGCAGCCCATGGCCAGGACCGCCAGGCGCACGTCGATGACCAGCATGACGGCGGCGGCCGCCAGGACCACGGTCAGGTTGGTGATGGTGATCGGGATCATCACCACGAACGCCTGCACCTGCTGGAGATCGGTGTTGGCCCGGCTCATGAGCTGACCGGTCTGAGCCCGGTCGTGATAGCCGAAGTGCAGCCGCTGGACGTGGGCGAAGAGGCGGTTGCGGATGTCGGTCTCGGCCCACCGGGCCTCCCGGAAGGCGAGGTAGCGGCGGCTGGCGCTGGCGAGGGCGGCCACCACGCCCAGTCCGGCGATGAGCAGGGCCCACGACACGAGCGAGCCCGAGCCCTCGTCGCTGCGGTCGATGGCGGCCGAGAGCAGAAGGGGCACGGCCACCTTGGCCGCCGTCCAGAACAGGCCGAGGATGATCCCGATGATCAGCGGCCGGCGCTGGGTCCGCAGCTGCGCGAGCAGCAGCCGCCGCCCGCCCTGCGTCTCGCTCGCCTGCGCCATCGACCCCTCCCCGAAACAGAACGACGTTACCGGAGCGGGTGAAACGCGTTCCCGCTCTTAACCTGCACGGGTGGTCGTCCGACGGGTGTGGCAGGTGAGCTCGACGCTGGCTCGTCACGCCATCCGGCGACGGGACCCGCTCCCCCGCCGGTTGCGGGACGCGTTCGCCGAGCTTGGCCCCACCTACGTGAAGGTCGGCCAGGTCATCGCGTCCAGCCCGGGGCTGTTTCCCCAGGACTGGATCGAGGAGTTCGGCTCCCTCCGCGACCGGGTGCCGCCCTTCCCGGCCGACGAGGCCCGGCGCATCATCGAGGAGGATCTGGCTCGGCCCCTGCGGTCGGCGTTCGCCACGTTCGACGACGAGCCCATCGCCGCCGCGTCGATCGCCCAGGTGCACGGGGCCACGCTCCTCGACGGCACGCGGGTGGTGGTCAAGGTCCAGCGGCCGAACCTCGACGCCCTGGTGAAGGACGACCTGCGGGCCCTGCTGTTGGTGTGCGAGCTGCTCGAGCGCATCCCCCAGACCAGGATCGCCTCACCCCGCGCCCTGGCCGAGGACTTCGCCCGCACCCTGTACGAGGAGATGGACTTCCGCCTCGAGGCCGAGAACATGGAGCGGATGCGCTCGATCCTCGTGCAGACGAAGATCGCCGACGCCCGGGTGCCCGAGGTCCACCACGGCCTCGTCGGCCGCCGGGTCCTCACCATGGAACGCATCGACGGCTTCCGCTTCACCGATGTCGACGCCATGAAGGCGGCCGGCATCGACACCGCCCGCCTGCTGCGCATCGGTGTGCAGACCGTTGTCGAGGGGGTGCTCGTGCACGGCTTCTTCCACGGCGACCTCCACGCCGGCAACGTGGCCGTGCTGCCCGACGGCACGTTCGTGCTGTTCGACTTCGGCATCGTGGGCCGGCTCACCGAGTCGGTCCGGGGCCGGCTGGCCCAGTACCTCATCGCCTCGACCACCAACGACTACGAGGCGATGATCACCGCGCTTCAGTCGTTCGGGTCGATCCCCGAGGACACCGACGTGCGCGCCATGGCCGCCGACATCCAGGAGCTCTACGCCCCGTTCGTGGAGGGCGGCGTGGTGGTCGCCCAGCTCGGCGACCTGATGGAGACCATGATCCGCTCGATGGTCAAGTACAAGGCCCGCATCCCACGCGAGCTGGTGCTGCTGTCGAAGCAGATGCTCTATCTGGAGGGCGCCGCCCACGCGCTGGCGCCTGACATGGACCTGCTCCAGGAGCAGACCCTCATCTACACCGCGCTCATGCAGAAGTACCCCGAGCTGGCCATGCAGATCGTCACCGCCATCCAGCAGGGCCGCGAGCGCGACCAGGCCGTCAGCCAGCGGGGCTGATCCGCCCGGCGGATAGGCAGCAGGGGCGGGCACAGGAGGTTCGCCCCTTCCCGGGCGCCCTCAAAGACAAGAACGCTCCGAGGGGCGAGGGCAGCGTGCCGAACCTCGGTGCGGCCCCTCCCCTCAGGCGTAGATCTGGTACCGCAGCGGTACACGGACTACGCCAAGCCACGGCTTCCGGCCCCCTCGGCGTAGACCTTGTACCGCAGCGGTATGTGGATTACGCCGAAGGCCCGCGCCGGCCCGGCGCGACCGCCTCGCCCCCTGGGTGCGTCTTTGGTCTTGGCAACCGTGGGATACCGCCCCGAACTCCTGGGGTTCGCTCGCCTCTCCGCGGCCGTAAGCGCCGCAAGGCCGCCCCGTCGATCAGCCGATCCGGCGAAGTTCCTTCTTGTACTGGGCGCCCCGGTCCACGTAGTGCTGGGCGGCCGCCTCGAAGGCGCCGGGCGGCACGACGTCCTCGGTGATCTTGGCCGGCACGCCGAGGGCCCGGGCCCGCGGGGGCACGACCACGTTGTTGGACACCACGGCACCGGCGCCCACCAGGGCACCGTCGCCGATGCGGGCCAGGTTGAGCACCACCGAGCCCGACCCGATGAGCGCCCCGTCGCCGATGACGCAGCCTTCGAGGTGGACGTTGTGGCCCACCACGCAGCCTTCGCCGATGAGCGTGGGCTGCCCGGTGGTGGTGTGCACGACCGTCCCGTCCTGCACCGACGTCCGGGCGCCGACCACGATGCGATCGGAGTCGGCCCGCAGCACGGCCATGGGCCACACCGAGGCGCCGGGGCCGAGGACCACCTGGCCGATGAGCACGGCGTCGGGGTGGACGTAGGCGTCGGGGTCGATGTCGGGCACGAGGTCACCCAGGGCGTAGATCGGCACCCCTCGACCATAGGCTCGGAAGCCATGACCTCAGGGCCCCCGATTGCCAAGCGCGTCCCCGTCGAACGCACCCGACACGACGACACCGTCGTCGACTCCTACGGCTGGCTCCGCAACCGCGAGGACCCCGACACGCTCGCCTACCTCGAGGCCGAGAACCGGTGGACCGAGGAGCAGCTGGCCCACACCGACGCGCTGCAGGGGAAGCTGTTCGAGGAGATCAAGAGCCGCATCCAGGAGACCGACCTGTCGGTTCCGGTGCGGCGCCGAGGCTGGTGGTACTACACCCGCACCGAGGAGGGGAAGCAGTACCCGAGCCATTGGCGCAAGCGGGTGTCGGAGGCCGACACGGCCCACGCCCCGGCCGAGGACACGCCCGAGCAGCTGCTCCTCGACCAGAACGCCGAAGCGGGCACGAGCGACTTCTTCTCGGTGGGCGTGCTCGATGTCTCGACCGACACTGCCCTGTTGGCATGGTCGGCCGACCGGGCCGGCGACGAGGTCTACGAGCTGCGCTTCCGCGACCTCAGCACCGGCGAGGAGCTCCCGGACGTGGTGCCCGGCACCCACTACGGCTCGGCGTGGGCGGCCGACAACCGCACGTTCTTCTACGTGAAGCCCGACGAGACCCAGCGCCCGTACCAGCTGTGGCGCCACCAGCTGGGCACGCCGGCCACCTCCGACGTGCTCGTGTTCGAGGAGCGCGACGAACGGTTCTTCCTCGGGGTGGGCACCACCAAGGACGACCAGTTCATCCTGCTCCACGTCGGGTCGAAGACCACCGACGAGATCTGGTACATCCGAGCCGACGACCCGACCGGGGACTTCACGGTGGTGCAGCCCCGGGAGCAGGACGTCGAGTACGGCATCGAGCACCACGGCGACCGCTTCTTCGTCGTCACCAACGTCGACGGGGCCGAGGACTTCAAGCTCATGGAGGCGCCCGACACCGCGCCCGGTCGAGCCAACTGGGTCGATGTCATCCCCCACCGGCCCGGCGTCAAGCTCGGCGGGATCGACGTCTTCACCGACCACCTCGTGCTGTTCGAACGGTCCGAAGGCCTTCGCAAGATTCGCGTCCGGCGCCTCTCCGACGGCGACGAGCACGAGATCGACCAGCCCGAGGCGGTGTCCACCGCCAGCGGCGGCTCGGCCGAGTTCGACACTCGGGTCATGCGCTACGGGTACACGTCGATGGTCACGCCGTCGTCGGTGTTCGACTACGACCTGGACACCCGCGAGCGGGTGCTGCTCAAGCAGCAGCCGGTGCTGGGTGGCTACGACCCCGAGCTCTACGCTACCGAGCGCCAGTGGGCCACCGCCCCCGACGGCACCCGGGTGCCGATCTCGCTGGTCTACCGGAAGGACCGCCCGAGCGGCGGCCCCGCCCTGCTCTACGGCTACGGATCGTACGAGGCGTCGATGGACCCTGGCTTCTCGTCGATCCGCCTGTCGCTGCTCGACCGGGGCTTCGTGTTCGCCATCGCCCACATCCGGGGCGGCGGGGAGATGGGCCGGCGCTGGTACCTCGACGGCAAGCTGCTGCACAAGCGCAACACGTTCACCGACTTCGTGGCCGCCGCCGAGCATCTGGTGGCGGAGGGGTGGACCACGCCGGCGCAGCTCGCCATCCGCGGCGGCTCGGCCGGTGGCCTCCTCATGGGCGCGGTCGCCAACGAGCGCCCCGACCTGTTCGGCGCGGTGGTGGCCGAGGTGCCGTTCGTCGATGCCCTCAACACCATCCTCGACCCGACCCTCCCCCTCACCGTCACCGAGTGGGAGGAATGGGGCAACCCCGTCGAGTCGGCCGACGTCTACGCCTACATGAAGTCGTACGCGCCGTACGAGAACGTCGAGGCCAAGGACTACCCGGCGATGCTGGTGACCGCCGGCCTCAACGACCCCCGCGTGTCCTACTGGGAGCCGGCGAAGTTCGTGGCCGCCCTGCGGGTGACCAAGACCGACACCAACCGGCTGCTGCTCAAGACCGAGATGGGGGCCGGGCACATGGGCCCCTCGGGCCGCTACGACGCCTGGCGGGAGGAAGCCATGGTGCTGGCCTTCGTGCTCGACACCTTCGCCATCGCCGAGTAGCGGGCCGGTGGCGTGCCCAGGGCGGCAGTGAAGTCGCGGGTGAGGTGCGACTGGTCGCTGTAGCCGAGCTCGGCAGCGAGAGCGGCCCAGTCCACCTCACCGGCCCGCGCCCGTTCGGCCGCCTCATACAGGCGGTAGCGCCGCACGATGGCCTTGGGGCTCAGGCCCACGTGGTCGGCGAAGCGGCGCTGCAGCTGGCGCTCACTGATGCCCAGCTCGGCGGCCAGGGCCGCCACCCGGACCACACCCGGGTCGGCGGCGATGCGCTCGGCGATGACCGTCGTCGCCTCCGACGGCTGGCGCTCGGCAGGGAGGCGGACGGCCAGCAGGGCGTCGACGGCCTCGACCTCGGCGGCCACGTCGGCGTCGAACGGCACCGCCTGGTCGACCATCGCCGTCATGGGGCCGTCGAGCAGCGGGCGGAAGCCGGCCGGGCGGAAGAGCACGCCCAGCGCGCGGCCCCGGCCCTCGAGCACCCGCGAGCCGATGCAGGTCGGCGGCCCGTACGCCGTGGGCGGTCCATCACCGAGCACCACGTTCACGACGGGATGGGAGAACACCGGCTGCTCGTGGGGCTCCTGGAGGTCCCAGCTGACCACCCAGTACCAGGCCACGAAGCGAGCCACCTCGGGCGACGGGTCGAACCGGTCGAGCCGGAAGTTCTGGAGGCCGCGGTCGGGGGCGACGATGCCCCGAGCATCCTCCTCCACCGGCCTGGCCATGCGGGCACGGTACGTCGCATTCGTTCAAGACGGCCATGAGAGGGTGGGTGGCATGGAAACGACCGCACAGCGCTATGACCGACTGGCCGGCGCCTTCGCCGCCAAGATCGACGCCGTCCCCGCCGACCGGTGGGATGCCCCGTCACCGTGCGAGGAGTGGAAGGCCATCGACGTCGTCCGCCACGTCACCGAGACGCCGGGCATGTTCTTCGGCTTCATCGGCAAGGAGATCGGCGAGCTGCCCTCCGTCGACGACGGGCCGGCGATCGCCTTCGCCGTCACCCGGGCCAAGGTCCAGGCCGCCCTCGACGATCCCGAGGTTGCCGGCACCGAGTTCGAGGGCTCCTTCGGGAAGCAGACGTTCGCCGACGCCATCGACCGCTTCATCAACTTCGACCTGCTCGTGCACGGCTGGGATCTGGCCCACGCTGCCGGCATCGACGAGGCCATGGACCCTGCCGACGTGGCGCGCCTCGACGAGGCCTCCCGTCAGTTCGGCGACAAGATGCGCGGCCCGGGCGCCTTCGGCCCCGCCGTCGAAGCGCCCACCGGCGCCGACCAGCAGGCCAAGGTCCTCGCCTACCTGGGCCGCCAGCCCTGACCGGCGTAGTCCGTTCGGCCCTAGGCCGACGGACTACGCCAGGTCGGACGTGAGGTCGATCAACGAGACGTCGGCCGTGGCGATGACGGCGAGGATCTCGTCGCCGACCAGCTCGTCGCGCCCGAGCAGGGCGTCGCGCAGGGCGTCGGCCACGTGGCGGTGGGCTCTGAGGATCCGATGGGCTTCGGCCTTGGCGTGGTCGAGGATCTCCTCCACCGCAGTGCGAGACGACTCGTCGCCGAGCACCTTGGCCACCAGGTTGCCGGCACCCGCGTAGTTGGCGGCCTCGAAGCTCACCAGCGAGTCACCCATGCCGAGCGAGCCGACCATCTGGGCCGCCGCCGTGGTGGCGGCCTGGAGGTCGCCGCCGGGGCCGGTGCCGGCCTCGCCGAACGCCAGCTCCTCGGCCACCATGCCGCCCATGGCGATCTGGATGACGGCCACCATCTCGGAGCGCGTCTTGGTGAAGCGCTCCTCACGGTCGGAGTGGGCGAGCAGGCCGAGGGCGTCGCGGCGCTTGATGATCGACAGCACCTCGAGCGTGCGGTCGGTGCCGACCACGTGGGCCACGGTGGCGTGGCCGGCCTCGTGGGTGGCGATGCGCAGGCGCTCCTCGGGCGTGTACTCGACCGGCTGCTTCAGCCCGATCTCCTCGGTCATCTTGGCCTGCTGGAGGTCGTGCCAGTCGAGGCCGGGCGCTCCCCGGCGCAGGGCCCACACGAGGGCCTCGTCGAAGAGGTGCTCGAGCATCACCGGGGAGTAGCCGGCCGTCATGGCGGCGAGCGTTTCCCGACGGGCCGGCTCGTCGAGCTCGGCGTGGTGGGCCTTCTTGCCCAGGTAGTAGTCGATGATGTCGCGTCGGTCGCTGCGCCCAGGAAGGCCGAAGTACAGGGCCCGATCGAACCGTCCCGGCCGCAGGAGGGCAGGGTCGAGGTCGGCGGCCCGGTTGGTGGCGCCGACCACGAGCACATTGGCGGCCGCCGGCACCCGCTTGCGCAACTGGCGGTGGGGCGCCAGGTAGCGGTTGGCCAGGTCGACGAAGACCCCGCGCGCCCGGTCGCCGCGGGTCGGTTCGTCGAAGCTCTGGAGCTGGATGAGCAGCTCGTTGACCACCCCGGAGATGCCCTCCCGGCCGGTCGAGGAGCCCATGCCCGATCGTGCCCCGCCGATGGCGTCGATCTCTTCGATGAAGCCGATGGCGCCGCCCTCCTTGCGGGCGGCGCTGCGCAGGGCCTTGAAGTACGACCGGATCTTGCGGTTGGTCTGGCCGTAGTACATCGACTGGAACGCCGAGGACGACACGAACAGGAACGGCACCCCGGCCTCGCGGGCCATGGCCTTGGCCATGTACGTCTTGCCGGTGCCGGGCGGGCCCTCGAACAGGATGGCCCGGCGAGGCGTGCCGCCCATGGTGTCGCGGAACGTCTTGTAGGCGAGGAAGAGGTCGAGGGTGCGGGTGACCTCCTCCTTGACGATGCCAGCGCCGCGCACGTCGTCCATGCCGATGGCGATCTCGCTGGAGCGGTACAGCACGTGGGGCGACCGCCCGGCCACGGCCATGGGCACGGCGATCACCAGCACGAGCACCACGCACAGCAGCAGTCCGGGCAGCCACAGCATGGTGTCGCTGCCGAGCTTCGGCGGGCCGAAGGCCACCGGGTTCCCGGCGAGCAGGCGCAGCCACAGCCAGGCCCCGGCCATGGTCAGCACGATGGCGGCCCGGCGGAGTCGCCCACGCCGGGACGCTTCCCGAGCGGCGGCCACATCGGCCAGCGCTCGCCCGAGGATCGCTCCGTGCCCCGCCGCCGTGGCCGTCATCTCACACGCTCCGTGGTCGCTTCGCCCGACCCACGGTACCGAGCGTGTTCGTGAGGCGACCAGACCATCCTTTTCTGGTCAGAACGGGCGGAACCCGCGACCCCCGAACGGATGGGTGGGGTCTGGTCCTGACTAGTGAAACTGGCCGTAACCGCCCCGGTAGAAGAGGAGCGGACCGTTCTCGCGCGCCACTGCCAACTCCCGCACCCGGCCGATGCAGATCTCGTGATCGCCGGCGTCGTGGATGGACTCGAGGTCGCAGTCGATCCAGGCCAGCACGTCGGCCAGCCGCGGCGAGCCACTCGAGGCCCCCTGCCAACCCAGGTTTACGAACTTGTCGTCGACCTTGCTCGAGAACTGACGGCAGACCGCCTCCTGGTCCTCGGCCAGGATGTTCACGCAGAACGCTCCGGCCGAGCGGATGGCCGGCCACGACGTCGACGACTTGCCGGCGCAGAACCCGACCAGCGGCGGCTCGAGGGAGACCGAGAAGAACGAGCCCACGGCGAAGCCGGAGGGGCGGCCGTCGGAACCCACGGCGGTGATCACCGTCACCCCGGTCGGGAAGTGTCCGAGGACCTGTCGGTAGTGCGCGGCGTCGATTTCGGGCATGGGGCCGGACACTACCGATCGAGCGTGATGGTCAGCCCCTCGGCGGCAGCGATGACCTCTTCGACGCCACAGTCGGCCGCCGCGGCCCGGGCGTGGTCCAGCATCCGGTCGAGCTCGGCATCGTCATGGGCCGGATCGTGGTGGAACAACACGAGGCGGTGGGCGCCCGACTCCCGAGCCACGCGCACGGCGTAGTCGACGGTGCAGTGGCCCCAGTCGCGCTTCTGGGCCCACTCTCCGGGCCAGTACTGGGTGTCGTGGATCAGCAGATCGGCGCCGTCGCACAGCTCGAGCACGGTGTCGGCGATGGTGTCGCCCTCGCCACCGGCCGCGCACGGCGACTGGTGGTCGCTGATGTAGGCCACGGTCGCGCCGTCCCACTCGATGCGGTAGCCGTTGGTCGCGCCCGTGTGGGGCACGGGTCGGACCCGCACCTTGGCCCCGCCGATGGCGAGGTCGGCGTCGTGCACGTCGTGGAAGGTGATCTGGCCCTGGAGGTCGCGCACCCGCACCGGGAAGAACGGCGGGCGCATGAACTCGTCGAACGCCGCCTCCAACGAGAGGCCGGCGTCGCCCGGACCGTAGACGTCGAGCTGGGAACCGGCCTGAAGGGCGGGCACGAAGAACGGCAGGCCCTGGACATGGTCCCAGTGGATGTGGGTCAGCAGGGCGGTGGCCCGGAACGAGCCGTCCTGGGGCTGGGTCTCGCCCCAGTAGCGCAGGCCGGTGCCGAGGTCGAGGACGATCGGGTCCTCACCCGCCACCTCGAGGGCCACGCACGCGGTGTTGCCGCCATAGCGACGATTTCCTTCGCACGGGCACGGCGTCGAACCCCGCACTCCCCAGAACGTGACGTTCACAGGTCATCCCCCATACGCGGAGGTGAACGGTAGATGAGGGCTTCGGTGCCGTCACGAGACGTTGGTCACATGGGCGCCGGCGCGGCGGTGCGACCCGCCGCCGCCAGCCCCCGCTGCTGGAGCATCACCTTCAGGTCGTGGGGACGGGACGCGGCGGCCATGGCCCCGCGCAGGTCGATGGCGCCCTGCTCCATGAGCCGAACCAGCGCCTGGTCGAACGTCTGCATGCCGTAGTAGTCGCCGTCGGCGATGATCTCGTGCATCTCGCCGGTCCGGGACGGGTCGGTGATGCACTGCTGGATGCGCCCGTTGCTGACCATGACCTCGAGCGCCGGCACCCGACCCTGCCCGTCGGCTCGCGGCACCAGCCGCTGGCAGATCGTGCCTCGCACCGAGCCGGCCAGCGCCATGCGCACCTGGTGCTGCTGGTGGGGTGGGAAGAAGTCGACGATGCGGTTCACGGTCTCGGCAGCGTCGATGGTGTGGAGGGTCGAGAGCACGAGGTGACCGGTCTCCGCCGCGCTGAGGGCGGCGGCCACCGTCTCCTCGTCGCGCATCTCGCCCACGAGGATCACGTCCGGGTCCTGACGCATGGCCG
>JAOBWJ010000037.1 GCA_025463335.1 Acidimicrobiales bacterium | reverse complement strand
CCGGCGCCATCGGACCGGATGCGGCCGACAGCGTCGCCGAGCTGGCCGGCCGAGCCAACGCCGTGCTGGTCGGCCCGGGCATGCTCGACGTCGGCGCCGCCGAGCCCATCCTCGACGCCCTCACGTTGTGCCTGATGACCACGAAAGCCGTTCTCGTCGTCGACGCCGGTGCCCTCCCCGCCGCTGGTCGCCACCCCGACTGGATCCGCCGGCTCGGCGGTCGCGCCCTCCTGGTGCCGAACCCCGACGAGCTCGAGGTCCTGGGGGTGGGGACCGCCCTCTCTGCCGCCGAGCGCTACGACGCCGTCGTCGCCGAGCGCGGCCCGACGACGGAGATCGCGGCACCGGCCGGTGGCCGCTGGCTCGACCACCACGGCAACGTGGGCCTGGCCACATCGGGCTCGGGTGACGTCGCCGCCGGCATCGCCGCCGGTCTCGTCACCCGCGGCGTCGACCCGGTCACCGCGGCCATCTGGGCCGCTGCCCTCCACGGCCGGGCCGGCGAACGCCTCGCCGAGCGCGTCGCGCCGCTCGGCTTCCTGGCCCGCGAGCTGCTCGACGAGCTGCCGGCCACGCTCCGGGAGCTAGCGGAGTAGCAGCAGGGCGCTACCAGGTGCCTCTTCCGTCGAACCCGCAACGGAAAGTCAACGAAACTGTTGACCATTCGTCGCGGGTTCGCCCCGGGTGAGGCGTACGCGCTCCGGCGTGATCTCTAGTCCCGCCGGCAACCGTAGGCGAGGAGGTAGCAGTGCTCGATGTCGGCGAAGACGCCGACGTGGCGGGCCAGCTCCTCGAACGAGAACGTGCCCGTGGCGAACGACTGGGGCAGGTGGTTCAGGCCTCGAGCCAGCTCGACGACGAAGCCGGCGGCCTCCAACTTCGAACGCAGCTCGGTCGGGCTGTACTCGATGTCGTGGTCGGGATTCGTCACCTGCGCGCCCGTGCCGGCCAGCTGGATCCGGCAGGCCAGGCCGTTCGGCGTGTCGAGGTAGAGGTGGCCCCCGGGCCGCAGCACGCGCCGGGCCTCGGCCAGCACGATCTCGGCTTCGGCCTCGGGCACGTGCTCGATGGACTGGCCGCTGAAGACCAGGTCGAACGAGCCGTCCTCGAACACCGACAGGTCGGTCATCGAACGGTGGTGGTACTCGACCGGTCCGAGCCGGGTCTCCACCCGACCGGTGTGGATCACGTCGTACAGGTCATGGCGCTGCTCGGGCGGCAGGTCGACGATGGCGAGGAGGTCGAACTCGTACGGATAGCCGAGGGCGAGCAGGGCGCCGTCGGCCGAGTTCTGGTCAGTGCCTCCGAGGTCGAGGATGCGCCGGGCGGGCGGGAGCTGCTGGACCCACAGCTTGCGGCTGAGGTGCATCGAGATGTGCGGGTTCTGCACCCGCTGCAGCCACCAGTCGTCGAGGCCCCGCATCTCGCTGAGCATCGACTCCCGCGTCCGGGTGCCGTTGCGCAGGTGCTGCACGTAGTTGCGGAGGCCGTCCGGGTCCGGCGCCATCCCGAGCAGGAAGTGGTAGGCGCCGATGACGTAGTCCTCGTCGTCCAGGCGATCGACGTCGAGGCGGCGGCGGCGCATCAGAAGTCGAGGGCCGAGAGCTCGGGGATCCACCCCGATGCCCGGCGGATGGCTTCCGCCCAACGCTCGCGGTCGAGGGTGCGGGCCGGTTCGACCACCCGGCTGGGCTTCCACGCCGCGGCCACGTCGTCCCACCCCGCCCACGTGCCCACGGCCAGGCCGGCCAGGTAGGCGGCCCCCAGCGTGGTTGCTTCGGTGACGGGGGAGACCTCGATCGGCCGCTGGGTGGCGTCGGCCAGGGCCTGCACGAACGTGGGGTTGGCGCTCATGCCGCCGTCGACGCGCAGTGAGGCGATGGCCGCCCCGCCGTCGGCCTCGGCCGCCTCCACGAGGTCGGCGCCCCGCTGGGCCACGCCTTCGAGGACGGCTCGCACCACCTCTGGGCGACCCGATCCGCGGGTGAGGCCGAGCAGCGTGCCCCGCGCCCCGTGGTCCCAATGCGGCGTTCCCAGCCCGAGCAGGGCCGGGACGTAGACCACCCCGCCGGCGTCGTCGCAGCGGGCGGCCACGTCGTGGGACTCGGCGGCCGACGCCAGGATCCCGAGGTCATCGACCAGCCAATCCACGTTGGTGCCGGCCGCGAGCATGATCGCTTCGGCGCCCCACACCACCTCGTCGCCCTGTCGCCAGCACACGATCGGGAAGCAGCCGCCGTCGCCCCGGGTCTCGAAGGCCGGCCGGTCGCCCAGGCACACGTCGAGCATGCCACCCGTGCCGAACGTGGCCTTGGCCAGGCCCGGCCGCACGCACGACTGGCCGATGAGCGAGGCCTGCTGGTCACCGGCGATGCCGGCGATGGGGGGCGCCCCCTGGAGGGCGCCGGCGTGGGCCACCACCCCGGTCGAGTCGACCACCTGCGGGAGCATGGCGACGGGGATGCGCAGGCGGTCGAGCAGGTGGGGAGACCACCCGTCGCCGCCCAGGTTCGTCAGCCCGGTGACCGCCGCGTTCGACAGGTCGGTGATGTGGACGTTGCCGGCGGTGAGGTGCCAGACGATCCACGAGTCGACGGTGCCGAAGCACAGGTCGCGGGTGCGGTCGGGGTCGGCCTGGTCGAGCAGGGCGGCCAGCTTGGTGGCCGAGGTGTTGGGCGCCAGGCGGAAGCCCTCGCCCTGGAGCTCGAGGCACGTGCCGATCGTGCGCAGGTCCTGCCACCCGAGGCCGGGGCCGACCGGCTCGCCGGTCTTGCGGTCCCACACGATCGTCGACGCTCGCTGGTTCGTGACCCCCACGGCATCGACCGGACCGCCCTCGGCCAACGAGGCCCGGGCCAGCTCGAGGACGGTGTCAGCCAGCACGTTGGCGTCGAACTCGACCAGGCCGGGGAACGGGGTGTCGGGCGGTGTGGCCCGCTGGTGGACGGCGTCGATGGTGCCATCGGGGCGCACCACCGAGGCCCGCACGCTGCTGGTCCCCACGTCGATGACCAGAATGCTCATGTCGCGGTGCGGTTCCGGGCGCCGGCCAGGGCACCGGTCAGACCGCAGCCGTAGGCCAGGATCCCGTTGAACACCACGGCCACGAACTGCACGGGGTCACCGCCCGCCAGGCGCACGACGATGGCCACACCCTGGATGACCACGTAGCCGGCCAGGGCGGCGACGGCCCCGTTGGTGTACGGGTAGTCGGTGGCCGAGCGGGCGGCCACCCACCCGCCGAGCACAAAGCTCAGCAGCACCACGAAGTAGAAGATCGGGATCCAGCGGGAGTCCGGGTGGTCGTGGTGGATGGCGGCCGACAGCAGGGCCAGCGGCAGGCACACCACGATGGTCGCCGCCGCCCCCTTCACCAGGGCTTCGAGCTGGAGCGTTCCCTTTACGGCCACGAGACCTCCCCGAACGGCGAGCGCAGCCCGAGCTTGCCGGGGTTGAGCACGCCGACGGGGTCGAGCGTGTCCTTCACCGACTGGAGCAGGGCCAGGCCCCGGGTGCCGAGGGCCTGCTCGACGAAGCGAGCCCGGTTGAGCCCGACGCCGTGGTGGTGCGACAGGGTGGCGCCGGCGTCGATGGCCGTGCGCTGGGCGGTGTCCCACGCCCGGACGTAGAACGCCTCGCGCTCGTCGGCCGGTGGCTGGCCCGCGAACGTGAAGTAGAGGCAGGCCCCGTCGGTGTAGGCGTGGGATTGGTGGGCGGAGGCGGTCAGCATCCCATCGACGTCCTGGAGGGCGGCAAGGCAGCGAGCGTAGATGTCGGGCAGCGCCGCCCAGGGTGCTGCCACCTCCATGGTGTCGAGGGCGTAGCCCTTCTCGGTCAGGGCGTGGAGGGCGCTCACGTCGTTGCGATGCTCCATCCACCGCTCGACCAGGGCGTCGTCGAGGCGCTCACCCTTCGAGGCCTCCTCGGCCACGACCGACGCCGTGGCGCTCATCAGGTGCTCGTCGCCCTCGTCGAGCACCAGCAGGAGGGTGCGCTCGCCGGTCTGGAAGCTGCGCTCGCCTTCGGTGGCGTCGTACAGCCGGAGGACGGCCGGGGTCGCGCCCCGTTGAAGGATGCGGCGGCACACCTGGAGCCCGGCTTCGAACGACGGGAAGGCCCACGCCCCGTGCCACTCGGCCGGCGGTGACGGGTGGGCCCGCAACCGGGCGCCGGTGATCACGCCGAGCGTGCCCTCCGACCCGACGAACAGCTGGGTCAGGTCGGGTCCGACGGCCGAGCGGGGGGCGCCGCCCGTGCGCAGCAGGCTGCCGTCGGCCAGCGCGACTTCGAGGCCCACCACCATGTCCTCGATCTTCCCGTAGCGGGTCGACAGCTGGCCGGCGCCGCGGCAGGCCAGCCACCCGCCGACGGTGGAGATGGCCATCGACTGGGGCCAGTGGCCGCAGGTGATGCCGTGGCGGTCGCGCAGCTCGGCCTCGAAGGCGGTGCCGTTGGTGCCGGGCAGCACGTCGACGGTGAGCGACACGCCGTCGACGTCGACGATGCCGGCGAGGCCGGTGGTGTCGAGCACCACGCCGCCGAACACCGGGACGCTGGCGCCGTTGACGCCACTGCGGCCGCCGGCGGTGGTGACCGGCACCCGGTGCTCGCTGCACAGGCGCAGGACGTCGGCCACCTCCTGGGCCGAGGACGGGTGGGCCACCGCCGCCGGGCGGGCGGCCACGATGCCGTCGACCTGCCATTGCAGCCCCAGCGGCCACCAGTCACGGCCGGCCTCGACCAGCGCCGCCTCGTCGGTGACGACGGCGGTGCACACCGCGCCGAGGGCGGCCACGAAGCCGTCGGGCAGCTCGACCGTCGGCGCCAGGCTCCTGCGCTCGCTCACACGCCTACCGGGAGGTCCAGGGCCACGGCGGCACGGTACGCGTCGACCTGGCGGGCTGCCTCGGCGGCGTCCCATCCGAGCTCGGGAGCAATGAGCCGGGCGGTGTCCTCGGCGGCGTCGCTCGACGCCCGGGCCGCCAGCCAGCGGGCCGGGATGCGCCGGGCGAGCACGTCGTCGAGGGTGCGGGCCATCTCGTGGCGAACGGCGTGCAGGGCCTCGGCCCGCAGGTGGGGGAGGCCGGCTACCAAGGGCTCGCCCAGTGACGGGTCGGCGGCGACGAGGGCGGCGACGGCCCGGGCGTCGCTGCCGTGGCGGTTGGCCAGGTGGTGCAGCTGCTCGGGGGTGACGCCGAGGCGGGGGGCCAGGTCGTCGGTGAGCTCGGCGTACCCGGCGGCGCCGTGCAACCGCAGCCGGCGAGTGCGGGAGCGAGCACCCTTGCCCAGTCCGTGGACCACTTCGTCGACGGTGTCGGCCGCCATCCGCCGGTAAGTCGTCAGCTTGCCGCCGGTGACCGACACCAGGCCGCTGGCCGAGTGGCTGATCCGGTGACGGCGCGACAGGTCGGCGGTGCGCCCGGTGGTGGCCGCCTTCACCAGCGGCCGCAGGCCGGCCCAGGTGGCCAGCACGTCGGCCTCGGTGAGGGGCTCGGCCAGCGACGCGTTCATGGCGTCGAGCAGGTACCGGACGTCCTCGGCCGTGCAGCGGGGGTCGTCGATGGGACCCTCGTAGTCGGTGTCGGTCGTACCGATGTAGGTGCGGTCGGCCATCGGCACCACGAAGATCGACCGCCGGTCGTGCGGGACGGGGACGACGGCGGCGATGTCGTTGCGCACCCGGTCCCACGGCACGGCGATGTGCACGCCTTTTGCCGGACGGATGGAGTCGGGGTGCCCGCCCTCGTCGAGGGCCCGCACGTCGTCGCTCCACACGCCGGCAGCGTTGACCACGACCGACGCCCGCACCTCGAGCTCGTCACCCTCGGCCGTGAGCAGCCGGGCGCCCGTCACCCGATTGCCGTCCTTCACCAACGACGTCACCGACGTCCAGTTGGCGATCGCCGCTCCGTTGTCGGCAGCGGTGCGGGCCACGGTCATGGTGAGCCGGGCGTCGTCGGTCTGGGCGTCGTAGTAGAGGAAGCCCGACACCAGCCGCTCGCGCTTCAGGGTGGGGAAGTGGGCGAACGCGTCGTCGGCCGACAGCCGCTCGTGCAGCTTGCCGATGCGGGCCCCACCGGTGAGGTCGTACATCCAGAGGGCGGACTCCATGGCCCGGGCCAGCTTCGGGTTGATGATCCCGTCCTTGCCCATGATCGGGATGAGGAACGGGAGCAGCCGCACCAGGTGGGGCGCGGTGTGCCGGAGCCGCTGGCGTTCGGCGAGGGCCTCGTAGACGAGGCGGATCTCGCCCTGCTGGAGGTAGCGCAGGCCGCCGTGCACGAGCTTGGACGACTTCGACGAGGTGCCCGACGCCAGGTCCCGCCGTTCGACGAGACCGGTCCGCAGACCGCGGGTCACGGCGTCGAGGGCCACCCCGGCGCCGGTGATGCCGCCGCCGACGACGAGGACGTCGAACGGCTCGTCGGCCAGCCGGCGCAGGGCGGCGGCACGGTCGAAGCCCATGGGCCTTGACTCTATGGCTGGATGACTGGCGCCAGTCCTTCCCGGGCAGCATCCGGCGGGTGCCTGGCGCCGATTCCTGCACCAGTTGTCAATCAACAATCATTGTCGGTAGAGTCGGCTCCGTCATGCGGACCCCCTCGGAGCTCACCCAGCTGTTCCGTGAGCAGGGCCTCAAGGTCACCCCCCAGCGGGAAGCGGTGTTCCGGGCCCTCGGCGGCAGCGTCGATCACCCCACCGCCGAGTCGGTGCACGCTGCCGTGACCGCCGAGATGCCGAACGTGTCGTTGCGCACCGTCTACCAGGTGCTCAACGACCTGGCCGGCATGGGCGAGATCCATGCCCTCGAGCTGGGCACCGGCGCTGCCCGCTTCGACCCCAACGTCGACACCCACCACCACCTCGTCTGCACGGTGTGCGGCAAGGTGCGCGATGTCTACGTCGACCCGGTGGCCGTGCCCGTCAGCGCCCTGGGCTTCACGGTCGACAGCGCCGAGGTCGTCTTCCGCGGCCGCTGTGACGACTGCGCCCCCGTCCTTCACTAGATCCCAGTTACCAAGGAGAACCACGTGCCCGATCTGAACGGCAGCAAGACCCACGACAACCTCAAGGAGGCCTTCGCCGGCGAGTCGCAGGCGAACCGCCGCTACCTGTACTTCGCCCAGAAGGCCGACGTCGAGGGCTACCCGGACGTGGCCGCCCTCTTCCGCTCGGTCGCCGAGGGTGAGACGGGCCACGCGTTCGGTCACTTCGACTTCCTGGCCGAGGTCGGCGACCCCGTCACCGGCGTGAAGGTCGGCGCCACCGAGGACAACCTCAAGTCCGCCATCGAGGGCGAGACCTACGAGTACACCGAGATGTACCCGGGCTTCTCCAAGACGGCCCGCGACGAGGGCTTCGACCAGACGGCCGAGTGGTTCGAGACGCTGGCCCGGGCCGAGAAGTCCCACGCCGGTCGCTTCACCCAGGGCCTCGAGTCCCTCTCCTAGCAAGGCGTTCCGACGCCCCCGGTCCCGCACCACGGACCGGGGGCGTCGTCATCCCTGTCGACGAGCGAGGAGCCCCCGATGACGGTGACGTACGACCCGCAGCACCCGAAGTACTTCGACGAGGCCGACATGCGCGAGGAGCTCACGCGCGTCTACGACCTGTGTCACGGGTGCCGGTTGTGCTGGAACCTGTGCACGAGCTTCCCCACGCTGTTCGAGTTCATCGACAACCACGACGACCAGGACGCCCACAAGCTCACCAAGGCCGAGCAGGACCAGGTCGTGGAGGAGTGCTTCCAGTGCAAGATCTGCTACGTCAAGTGCCCATACATCCCGCCCCATGAGTGGCAGCTCGACTTCCCCCGCCTCATGCTGCGGGCCTCGGCCGTCAAGAAGAAGCACGACCCGGTGCGGGTGCGCATCACCGACAACGCCATCGGCCGCACCGACCTGTCGGGCACGGTCGGCTCGCTGACGGCACCTCTGGCCAACAAGGTCATGGGCACGCCCGGCACCCGCGTCCGCAAGATCATGGAGAAGGTCACCGGCATCTCCTCCGAGCGGGTGCTGCCGCCCTACGCCCGCCAGCGGTTCACCACCTGGTTCAAGAAGCGGGCCACGCCCCGCCTCGACAAGCAGCGGGGCCG
This sequence comes from Acidimicrobiales bacterium, assembly GCA_025463335.1. Classification (GTDB taxonomy): domain Bacteria; phylum Actinomycetota; class Acidimicrobiia; order Acidimicrobiales; family CADCSY01; genus RYN-34. The sequence continues at coordinate 9,985 of JAOBWJ010000037.1, read as the reverse complement.
CGTCGCCCTCTTCCCGACGTGCCTGGTCGAGTACCAGGCCACCGGCGTCGGCAAGGCCACCGTGCAGGTGTACGAGCGCAACGGCGTGGAGTGCACCGTGCCCGACGGCCTCAAGTGCTGCGGCGCCCCGTTCCTGCACGAGGGCGACTTCGACAACTTCAAGACCTACGCCGAGAAGAACGTGAAGATCCTCGCCGACCAGGTCCGCCAGGGACGCGACATCGTCGTCCCGCAGCCCACGTGCGGCTACGTGCTCAAGAACGACTACTTCGACCACCTGGGCGAGGGCGACGACACCCGCCTGGTCAAGGAGCACACCTACGACGTGGCCGAGTACCTCATGCGCCTGCACAAGTCGGACAAGCAAGCCGGGGGCACCGGACTCGACACCGACTTCACCGGTGACATCCCCGAGACCATCACCTATCACGTGCCCTGCCACCTCCAGGCCCAGAACATCGGGCTCAAGAGCCGCGACCTCATGAAGCTCACCGGGACGACGATCCAGCTGGCCAACCAGTGCTCGGGCATCGACGGCATGTGGGGCTACCGGGCCGAGAACCAGGAGCTCCAGCAGAAGGTCATCCAGGGGCTGAAGAAGACCATCGAGCAGCAGGACGCCCCCGAGGTGGTGGGCGACTGCCACCTGGCCAACGGCGGCATCACCGACGCCACCGGGCGCCGACCCATCCACCCCATGCAGTTCGTGGCACGCGCATACGGCGTGCCGGAGGAAGACCGATGACGGCAAAGCTGACCCTCGACGACATCGCCGACCTGCGGGCCTACGAACGGGAGCGGGACGAGTTCCGCGACCACGTCATCGCCCTCAAGAAGAAGCGGCGCATCGGTGTCGGTCCCATCGTGACGATCCTGTTCGAGAACCGGGACACCGTCCGGTTCCAGATCCAGGAGATGGCCCGGGCCGAGCGCATGCTCACCGACGAGGCCATCCAGACCGAGCTCGACATCTACAACACGCTGGTGCCCGAGCCCCGGCAGCTGGCCGCCACGCTGTTCATCGAGCTCACCTCGGAGGATCAGCTGCGGGGCTGGCTTCCCAAGCTGGTCGGCATCGAGCGCGCCCTCGAGCTGCGCATCGGGGACGACATCGTCGTGCCGTCCACCCCCGAGGCGGCCCACGAGGCGGCCCTCACGCGGGAGGAGACCACGGCCTCCGTGCACTACGTGTACTTCAACCTCACCGATGACCAGGTGTCCGCCTTCGAGGCCGGTCCGGTGACGCTGGCGGTGGCGCACGCGGCCTACCAGGAGGCCACCCCGCTGTCCGACGACACCCGAGCCGAGCTGCTGAACGATCTGCGGGCCTAGCCATTGACGTATGGCCCGACTGAGCTGGGCCTTGTGGCAGGCGTCACTCGGGGACCACACTTCCGCCGCACCGCAGGCGATGCCGGCAGAACCGTTGGGGGGTCGCTCAGATGGGGACGGGTAGAGCCGACGAACGCCAAGCGCTCGTCCATGAGTTGTTCGGTGCGGACGGGACGGCCTTCCATGGCCGGCTGCTCCGGACCCGGGAAGTGGCGTTGCTGTTCGAGGTCTCGGAACGAGCGGTGACCGATTGGGCGCGCAAGGGGCGGATCCCGTCCGTGCGCACGCCTGGCGGGCACCGGCGGTACCCGGCGGACGACGTGCGGGCACTGCTGGAGCGGGCCGGCGGGGACGCGCCTCCCATTCGCTGACGGCGTCGCCGCAGGTCAGCGCCCACATCGCGCTGGATGGACTCTCCTGGGCCGGTCGACAATACTTCTCTCTTCGTGCCGGCCTGGCCGGCACCCAGAGACGACGATCTTCCAGGAAGCGGATCCCCCCACCATGACGCAGAGTTGGCGCGACAAGGGCGCGTGCCGTGGCATCGACCCCGACGTCTTCTACCCGGTGACCGATGAGGACGCCGAGGAGGCAAAGGGCATCTGTGCTGTCTGTGCGGTGCGCCAGGCGTGCCTCGAGCACGCCCTGAGCGCTCGGGAGAAGGAAGGCGTCTGGGGCGGAGCCACCGAGCGGGAGCGCCGCCGGATCATCCGCCAGCGTCGCCGCACGGCCTGAATGAGCGTCAGCGCGTGAACCTCTCGGAGCTCGGGGGCTGGCCCGCGGTGCTCCGGCGCCTCATGGCACGGGAGGACCTCACCGCCCCCGAGGCCGGCGCTGTCTTGGCCGAGATCCTCGACGGCGCGGCGTCGCCGGCGCAGATCGCGGCCTTCGTCATCGCCCTGCGCATGAAGGGGGAGACGGTCGAGGAGCTGGCCGGCATGGTCGAGGCCATGCTCGACGCCGCCGAGGTCGTGCCCGTGCCCGCAGGCATCGACCCCGTCGACACGTGCGGCTCGGGCGGCTCGCCCACGCGGCGGGTGGCGGCGTTCAACGTCTCCACCATCGCCAGCTTCGTGATCGCCGGAGCGGGGGCAAAGGTCTGCAAGCACGGCGGCCGGGCGGCCACCGCCACGTCCAGCTCGGCCGATCTGCTCGAGGCCCTCGGTGTGGTCATCGAGCTCGGGCCCGATGGCGTGGCCCGCTGCATCGACGAGGCCGGAATGGGATTCTGCTTCGCCCCCCGGTTCCACCCGGCCATGCGCCACGCCGGCCCTACCCGCCGGGAGCTGGGGGTGCCGACCGTGTTCAACTTCCTCGGGCCACTCGCCAACCCGGCCCGTGTGCGGCGCCAGGTGGTCGGCGTGAGCGACCCGGCCATGGCCGACAAGGCGGCCGGCGTGCTGCTGGCCCGGGGCGCCGAACGAGCCCTGGTCGTGCACGGCCACGACGGGCTCGACGAGCTCACCACGCTGACCACATCGTCGGTGATCGAGCTGCGCGACGGCGAGCTGCGCGCCTACACCGTTGATCCCGTCGCCCTGGGCGTAGCTCACGACGACCCCGGCGCCGTGCGGGGCGGCGACACCGCCACCAACGTCGAGCTGACTCGGCGGGTGCTCGACGGTGAGCGCATCGGCCAGCGGGACCTGGTCCTGCTCAACGCCGCCGCCGGTCTGGTGGCCGCCGGCGTGGCCGACGACCTGGCCGCCGGCATCGAGGCCGGCGCCGACGCCATCGACCAGGGGCGGGCCGCACGCGTGCTCGACGAACTGGTACGGGTGTCGAAGGCGGCGGAGGCGTAGAGTTCCCGGCATGCGGGTTGACGCGATCGGCGCTGCTGCCTCAGGCCTTCACGCGGCCGTCGCTCAGCTCAACGCCGCGGCCAACAACGTGGCCAACCTGCAGACCACCAAGCCCATGGACGGCGCTGCCTTCCAGGGTGATCACCCCGTGCTCACCGAGGACCCCGCTGGCGGCGTCCACGTCTCCGGTTCGGCGCCGGCCGGCACGGCCGAGGGCGTCCCCGTCCCGCAACCCGACAACCCCCAGGCCGACGCCGAGGGTCGGGTGCGGCTGCCCAACATCGACGTGGGCGGCGAGATGGTCCAGCTCATGTCGGCCCAGCACAGCGCGGCGGCCAACGTGCATGTCATGAACAAGGCGGTCGACGCCTACCGCGACCTCCTGGCCATGACGAACCTCGACCGGGAGCGGCAGACCGCCGCCCCGGTCCGCATGTAGCTCGCTCGTCTCGAGAGCGCTCAGTCCTTGCCGACCACCCGGAGCTGGGGTGGGCCGGATGCCGGGGCGAGGGCGGCGGTCGTCGCCTCGTCGGCGGGGAGCCAGGTGACCAGGCGCTGCTCCACGTCGTCGCCGACCAGGAGCGCCTCGTAGTCGAAGCGCAGGACGCCAAGCTTGGGATGCCGGAGCAGCTCGGTCCCGCGGCGCTTGGCAGCAATGGCATGGGCCGCCCATCGGCGGTCGAACTCCTCCACACCCGACAGGTCGGCCACGAGGGACTGGTAGCCGGTTTCCCAGTTCCAGTACGTGCCGGCGGCCCGGAGCTGGCGCACCTGCTCGTCGGCCGCCGAGGCCCAGTCGGTGTAGGCACGACGCGATCGATCGTCGAGGAAGACGAAGCGAGCCGTGTTGGGCGGCGTGCCGTCGAGGAGGCCGAGGGGTCGCACCAACTCGGCCCAGGCGTGGTTCCAGGCCAGCACGTCGTTGGTGGGGCCCAGGACGAAGGCCGGCGTCGGGTCGAGCCGGTCGAGAAGCGACTGGACGGTGGCCGGCACCGAGGTGACCGGGGGGACGGGGCCCGGGCACAGCTCGCCGGCGTGACCCCGGACAGCGAGCATGCCGAGGTGGCCTCGCTCCTCCGGAGTGAGCTGCAGGGCGGCGGCCAGGGCCGCGAGGACGGCCGGCGAGGGGTTGGTGTCGCGACCCTGCTCGAGGCGCACGAGGTAGTCGATGCTCACGCCGGCCAGAGTGGCCAGCTCCTCCCGGCGCAGCCCCGGGGTCCGCCGGCGGCCGTTGACGCTGAGCCCGACCTCGGCCGGGGACAGTCCCTCGCGCCGGGCCCGCAGGAACAGCGCCAGCTCGGACGTAGTGGCCATGCCACCAGCATGCCGGGATCGGCGCGAGAACAGCCTGGCCCCACCGCTACCAGGATCATCCCGGTCTTCCTGGTCGTTCGCCCGACGTAGACGATCGACTCATGACCACCACCACCTCCTCCTCCCTCCCGCTCGCGCCGGGCCACTGGGCCCTCGACGCCGCGCACTCCTCGATCAGCTTCTCCATCCGCCACCTGGGCGTGTCCAAGGTCCGGGGCCGCTTCACCCGCTTCGACGCCGACATCGTGATCGGCGAGACGCTCGAGACCACCAGCGTCGCCGCCACCATCGACATGGCGTCGATCGACACCGGCAACTCCGATCGTGACGGCCACGTCCTCAGCCCCGACCTCATCGACGTGGCGCGCCGCCCGGAGATGCGGTTCCGCTCGACCAAGGTCAGTGGGGCGGGGGTCATCTGGCAGGTCGACGGCGAGCTCACCATCGGCGAGGTCACCAAGCCCCTCACGCTGGCCGTCGAGCTCGGCGGGCTGGAGACGTTCCCCGGCGGCCCCCGCCACGCCGGCTTCGAGGCCACCGCCGAGGTGCGCCGCAAGGAGTTCGACATCGACATCGCCATGCCGCCAGGCGTCAGCGGCGCCATGCTGGGCGACGTGGTGAAGGTGGAGCTCGACCTCCAGCTCCTCGAGCCCGAGTCAGTCTCCTAGATCCCACATGGCGGCGACGTCGCGGCGCCCGAACGCCTGGAAGGCCACGAGCGTGCGGGTGTCGCGGATGCCGGTGAGGCAGGCGATCTTGGAGGTGACCACGTCGGCCAGCTCGTGCTGGTGACGCACCCGCACGACGGCCACGAGGTCGGCGTCGCCGGCGGTGGAGTAGACCTCGGCCACGCCGTCGACCTCAGCCAGCTCGGAGGCCAGTTGGGCGATCCGCGGGGGCTCGGCGTCGATCAGGACAAAGGCGGCGAACACGAGCCGGACGTTACCCACGGCTCCTGATGAGCACCTTGGTGCCGGCCGTGGCCTCGCCGGTGGGCTGGAAGCGGGGAAGGGCCGCCACGGGGGAGGTGAGCTCACCCTCGCACGACACGATCCGCACCCGATGGGCCTCCTTCGCCAGCCAGGCAGCCACGCAGGCCACCTCGTCGGCATCAGAACGAGCGAGCGGCAGGCCCAGGGGGAGGGCCGCCGCTCGCTCGTCCAGGGGGAGGGGGGCCACGCCGTCGCTCCAGGTGCGGACGAGGCGGCCGCCGTCGAGCTCGGCAGCGATGCCGTCTGGCAGGTCGAGCACGACCCGACCGGCCCGGCGCAGGCCGTCGAGCCGGCGTTGGCGGGCGATGGCCCCGGCCAGGGCCGAGGCCCGGTCGCGCAGCTCGGCCGCCTCCTCGAACCGCTCAGCGGCGGCCATGGCGTGCATGCGCCGGCCCAGCGGGTCGAGCAACAGCGTCGGCTCGGCGGTGAGGCCACGCACGATGAGGTCGATGACGGCTCGGTACTCGTCCTCGCTGACGCCGCCGGCGCACGGGCACGAGCTGACGCCGAGCTGGGCCGGGGCACAAGGTGCCGACCGGGGCGTGCGGGGCGGCGCCTTGGTGCAGCGCCGGATCGGGGCCGCGCACTCGATGGCGTCGGCCACGCGCCGGGCCGCCGCCGTCGTGGGCAACGGGCCGAGGTAGAGAGCACCGTCGTCCTTGGCGGTGCGAACCACCGACAGCCGGGGGAAGCGCTCGTTGAGGGTGAGCTTGAGGTAGGCGTAACGCGACCACGTCTTGGCCTGGCGGTTGAAGCGAGGCAGGTGCTGGTGGATGAGGCGCACCTCCAGCACGGCGGCTTCGAGGGGCGTGGTGGTGGGCGTGTGGTCGATGGCCACCGTCTCCCGCAGCAGTTGCCCGACCTTCCGCCGCTCGTCGCCGGTGAAGTACGACCGCACCCGTGACCGCAGGTTGGTGGCCTTGCCGACGTAGAGGATGCGGCCGCCGGCGTCGAGGAACCGGTAGACGCCGGGCGTGCGGGGTAAGGCGTCGGTGAGCCGGAGCTTTGCAAGCTGGGGGTGCCCTTTGACGGTAGGCAGCTCGAGAAGGTCGTCGAGGCCGAGCACCCCGAGCGTCCCTGCCCGCTCGAGCAGCACGTGCAGGAGGTCGCCGGTGGCCAGAACGTCGTCGAGCGCCCGGTGCGTGGGCCGGTGCGCCAGGCGAAGGCGTTCGGCGAGCGTGCCCAACTTGTGGTTCGGCATCTCGTCGGCCAGCAGTCGGCGGGAGAGGGCGCACGTGTCGACCGAGCGATTGGCCAAGCGGGAGTAGCCGTGGCGGATGAGGGCGGCGTCGAGGAACGAGAGGTCGTAGCGCACGTTGTGGCCGACGATCACCGTGCCGGCCGCGAACTCGAGGAACGACGGCAGCACCTGTTCGATGCGGGGCGCGGGCACGACCATGGCCTGGGTGATGCCGGTCAGCATGGTGATGACGGGCGGGATGGCGACGCCCGGGTTGACCAAGGTGGCGAACGTGCCCAGGCAGCGACCGCCCCGGAGCTTCATGGCCCCGACCTCGGTGATGCCGCAGTCGAGGGGCGAGCCGCCGGAGGTCTCGAGGTCGACCACGCAGAAGGTCACGTCGTGGAGCGGGGTGCCGAGGTCGTCGAAGGAGCGCTGCACCCACAGCACCGTAGCCGAACACACGTTCGATGGAAGGTCCGTGCGCCGCTCGGGAAGCCCGGCTCGGAGTTTTTACCATCCGAAGGGTTGGCGCTTGCCGACGCCGAACCGGCGTCTTCATACGGTGCCGAAGTGGGTTCGTGGGAGCGCAGGGCGACGGTCGGCGCGGCCGCGATCGCTCGGCTCGCCGGCGGCGCCAGCCGCCGCCTCGGGCGTGAAGGTCACACCATCACCGGTCGGGTGTTCCTCGCCCTGGCCCCGCCCAGCGGCGCCCGGGCGTTGGCGAGGAGAGGCCGGTCGGCCCTCGTCAGCGGCACCAACGGGAAGACGACGACCACGGCGCTCATCGCCCGGGCGCTGGGTGAAGACATCGCGTTCAACGCTTCGGGCTCCAACCTCATCGGTGGGCTGCACAGCGCCCTGGTCGAGCGGCCGCATGCGAGCACGGCGGTGCTCGAGGTCGACGAGGCCGCCCTGCCTGCTGCTCTCGCCCTCGTGCAGCCGGACGTCGTGGCCCTGCTCAACCTGTCCAGGGACCAGCTCGACCGCATGCACGAGGTTCGCCGGCTGGCCGAGCTGTGGCGGGAGGCGCTGGCGACCTACGAGGGCGTCGTCGTGGCCAACGCCGACGACCCGCTGGTGACCTGGGCCGCCCGCTCCTGTGCCGACGTGCGCTGGGTCGGTGCCGGCCAGCCGTGGCTGGCCGATGCAACCGCCTGCCCGGCATGCCGGGCCGTGATCGTGGTCGCCGACGGGACGTGGCGCTGCAGCGGGTGCCGGCTGCGCCGTCCGGTCACGGGCGCTGGTCCCGTCGTGCCGCCCACCGGGCTGCCGGGTCGGTGCAACGAGGCCAACGCGGCGATGGCGGTCGCCGTGGTGGAGGAGATGGGGGGCCAGGTCGATCCCGCAGCGTGGGCGGCGATCGACAGCGTGGCCGGTCGCTACGGGCGAGGCGTCCTCGACGGGCGAGAGCTCCGCTTGCTCCTCGCCAAGAACCCGGCGGGATGGCGGGAGATGATGCCGGTGCTGGTGCCGGGGAGACCGCTGGTGGTCGCCTTGAACGCACGGGTGGAGGACGGGACCGATCCGTCGTGGATCTGGGACGTCCCGTTCGAACAGCTGGCCGGTGCCCGGCTGGTGTGCGCGGGTGAGCGGGCCGCCGATCTGGCGGTCCGCCTCGACTACGCCGGGATCGAGGTCGACATCGAGCCCGACGTGGGAGCGGCCGTGGCTCGCCATCCGCGCGGTCCGGTAGACGTCGTGGCCAACTACAGCGCCTTCCGGGCCGCACGGTCGCTCTGCCATGGCTGACAGCGCGGTCTCGATCGTGCTCGTTCGTCCCGCGTTGTTGGGAACCTACGGGGACGGCGGGAACGCACTCGTGCTGGCGGTGCGCTTGGGGCGTCGCGGGATCCAGGCCGACGTCGTGCTGCTCGACGGGAATCAGCCGTTGCCGCGGGCCAGCGATCTCATCGTCCTGGGTGGCGGGGAGGACGGGGCTCAGGAGGCCGTGGCCGACGACGATGTCCTGCGCCACAGCCTGACGCTCGCCGTTGCCGCCGGGGCCGCGGTGCTCGCCATCTGCGGGGGCTTCCAGCTGCTCGGCGACCGCTTCCAGGTCGGAGCCGGCCGCTCGATCGCCGGGTTCGGGCTGTTGGACTGCACGACGGACCGGCTGTCTGAGCGAGCGGTCGGCGAGGTCGTGGCCGACAGCGCGCTACCCGGCCTGGAAGTGCCATTGACCGGCTTCGAGAACCACGCTGGTCGCACGCTCCTCGGCGCCGAGGCCACGCCGCTCGGCCTCGTCAGCCACGGCGTCGGCAACGGCGACGGCGGTGGGGAGGGGGCGGTGCAGGGCCGCGTGATCGGCTCGTACCTCCACGGACCCGTGCTGGCCCGCAACCCCGCGCTCGCCGATTCGCTCCTGGCCCACGTCGTCGGACCGTTGCCCCCCTTGGCCGAGGGGCCAGTGACCCGCCTCCGGAGCGAGCGCCTGGCTGCCGCCCGCGGGCGGCGGGTCCGGCGTCACTAGCGGGCGGATCGCTGAGCGGCCCCTACCATCGGGCCCGTGTCGACCCGCTACCGCTGCACCTCGTGCGGCAATCTCACCCGCTTCGACGTCACCACCAGCCGGCGGACGAAGGCGTTCCACCACTTCACCGTCGGCGGCGAGCTGACCGTGGAGGAGGAGCAGGTCCTGGCCGAGGAGGTCGAAGACGTGGTCTGCCGGTGGTGCGGGTCGGGCAAGGGCGTCGAGGTGCTCCCGGCCGGCGCGACCGTCGAGGACGCCGGCTGAACGTCCCGGACCACGTCCTGCGGCCCGCCCTCGAGGCCACCGTCGAGGTGGCCCGGGCGGCCGCCTCGGCCCGCCCGCCGGTGACGCCGGCGGGACCCCTGCGGCCGCTGCTCCGGCTGCGTCACCTGCCCGACCGGGCGCTGGCGTCGGTGCGCAAGGTGCTCGATGAGGACGAACTGCTCCGCTCGGTCGTGGCCGCGGCGACCACCGAGGAGCTCGTGGGGCGAGCGTCGTGGCTCTACCTCCAACGACCCGCGGGCTGGGAGACGGCGCTGGAGGCCGAAGTCGGCGCCCAGCGGGAGGCCGACGCCGTCGCCGAGGAGTCTCGCTCCGCGGCCACCGCGTCCCGGCGACTGGCGTCGGTGGAGGACGCCCTGCGCCGAACTGAGGCCGACGCCATGGCCCTGCGGGTCGAGGTGGCGGAGCTCAAGGGTCGCCTGGCCGAGGAGCGCCGGGCCCGGCGGGCCGCCGACACCGATGCCGGCCGCTTGCGCCGCCGGCTGGCCGACCTCGAGGCGGTACCCGAAGGCGGCGACGTGCGCGAGGAGCGCGACCGGCTGGCCGAGCGGGTCCGCCAGTTGGAGCTCGCTGCACCCGCTGCACCGCCGCCGCCGCCGGCGCCGGCGCC
>JAOBWJ010000007.1 GCA_025463335.1 Acidimicrobiales bacterium | reverse complement strand
CGGGCCGGGATGCGGCGCAGCTGCTGCGATGTCTCGTTGCCCGCGTTCTTGATGGCTTGGGCCTCGTCGAGCACGACCCGGTCCCACGCGATGCCTTCGAGGGCGTCGACGTCCCGGACGGCGGTGCCGTAGGTGGTGATGACGACATCGGCGTCGGCCACCTCGGCCTCGAGCTCCTCGGCCGTGGCGCGGGAAGCGCCGTGGTGCACGACGACCTTCAGCTTCGGTGAGAACTTGGCCGCCTCGGCCGCCCAGTTGCCGACGACGGCCGGCGGGGCGATCACGAGCGCTCGACCGACACCCTGGGTGCGGGCCAGGTGGGCCAGCACGGTCGGCGTCTTGCCCAGGCCCATGTCGAGCGCCAGGCACCCGCCCAGGCCGACGTCGTCCAGGAAGCCGAGCCAGGCCACGGCTTCGGCCTGGTAGCTGCGCAGCTCACCGACGAAGCCCTCGGGGGTCAGGACCGGTTCGGTCGGCGCGCTGACCCGCTCGAGGAGGTCGGCAGCCCAGCCGCTGCCCTCGACGGTGATCCCGGCGCCCAGCGGCGTGCCTTCGAGCCCGACGGCGTGGCGCAGGATCTCGGCGCCCGTCATGCGGGTCTTGGTGGACCGCTCGGCCAGGGCGGCGGCCGCCTCCTTGAGGTCGGCCCGGTCGAGCTCGACCCACATGCCGCGCGACTTGACCAGCGGCCGGGCCGCGGCCGCCAGCTTCATGATCTCGGCGGCGGTGAGCTCGACGTCGTCGAACACGGCCGACCAGCGGACGTTGGCCAGCTGGTGGGCGCCCACTGCGGTGTCGCCCTCGGCGATGGTGAACAAGCGCAGGGCGGCCGTCGGCTTCTTGCGCGACAGGGCCGGCACCCGCACGTCGAAGCCGGCCGACTCCAGCGAGGTGCCGGTGACGGTCATCAGCTCCCACGCCTCCTGCTGCGACAGGTAGACCTGACCGCGGCGCAGGCCACCGGCCCGCAGCAGCACCGGCAGGATGCGCTCGAGGCGGGCCAGCTCGTCGGCCAGCGCCTTGGTGTTCTTGCTGTCGCCCAGCGCCACCTCGATGGGCAGCAGCGTCCCCTCGGCACCGGGGCCGAGCACGCTGAGGAACCAGGCGTCGCCGCGGTCGGGCGGGTCGAGCTGCACGACGAGCCGGGGGCGCCCGCCGCTGGTCACCGGCTTGGCCCACCGGTCGAGGCGCTTGGACACCTCGGCACCCACGGCCACCGGGGCCGGGAACGACGAGCCGTCGAGACGGGTCACCACCGCTTCGGCCACCTGGGTGGTCGAGCGGGTCACCGGCGGCGGGGCCGGCAGCTCGAGCTTCCCGCCGGCCTCGGAGGCGATGGTGTCGACCACCGCGCTCACGATGTCGAGCGTCACGTTCTTCGGGTTGGCGTTCGTGTTCATGGCCACGATCGGGCCGGGCATGGCGGCGGCCAGGGCGTCGAGCTCGGGACCGACCAGCGCCGGCTCCCACTTCACCGCCAGGTCGAGGCCCCGGTTGTCAGCGCGCTTGACGCTCTTGAGGGCGGGCACGATGGCGCCGGCGGCGACGTGGCGCACGCCCAGCAGGGCCGCGTGGCCGAGCCACGAGACGCTCGAACCCACACTTCCCCGGCCCAGCCCGCCACCGACGGCGACGAGCCAGCCCAGCGCCTCGTCGAGCGGGATCGAGAGGGCCACCGCCCGGGCCCCCGACGGCAGCGGCACGGCCGGGTGTTGGCTCCAGCCCAGGGCCGGACCACCGATGGTCTGGAGCAGGTCGGCCAGGGCGTCGTTGTCGGCCGGCTTGGTGTGGGCGCCGGCCGCCCAGATCACGACCTGGCCGCCGGACCAGGTGGCCTGGAGGCGCACCTCGCCGGCCGGGTCGATGGTGACGATGGCGAGGGTGGGGTCGGCCACGCCGAGCAGCCGGTCGTAGGCCGCTTCGAGCAGGTCGAGCTCGGCCTCGAAGTCGGCGACCACCTGGGCCCGCTCGGGGCCGGAGAGGTGCTGCACGGCGTCGAGGGCGTCTTCGGTGTCGTCGAGCAGGCGTTCGAGGGCGTGCTTCCACCCGGCCGTGTCGGCCTGCAGCAAGGTCAGCTGGTCCTCGGTGGCAACGCCTTCCGCCGCTGCCCACGCCGCCCTGTCGAAGGCGGCCTGTGTGACGTCATCCATGTGGAAACGGCGCCCCTGCGCCGAGCTCCCCGTCACTCGACGGGAGAGACCGTCCGTGTCCTGGCATGCCCGGAGCGGTCTCGGACCAGACCGTCTCCACCGCCCGCAGGCGGGATGCCAACACCGCCATGGTACTCGCTAGGTTGCCCAACCGTGAGCCGCCTCGAGGACGCCGGAGAACGAGCGGGATGGCGGTGCTGGCTGTGCGACGAGCCCGTCGACCCGGCCATGTCGGTGAACGACCCCCGGGGGCCGTCGGTCGACAACCTCAACGACCGCCTGGCCCACCGGGCGTGCAACACCAAGAAGGGCGCCGTCGCCCCGGTGGTGGCCTGGCCCGACCACCTGTTCGTGGTGGATCCGGCGCCCATCATCGCCGTGGTCGGGCGGCTCGAGCGCAAGGGCGGGCGGGAGATCGTGGCCCGGTGCCCGACCGAGGACGACGCCCGGGAAGCGGCCGACTGGGTGCTCGACCGGCTGTCCCGCCTGGCCCCCGATCTGGCCGTGTCGGCCGCCGTCGAGCCGGGCGGCGGCCAGTACCTACTGGCGCTCACGACGGCCCGTCGCTAGCCGGGCGGAACGATCGTCTGGTCGTCGAGCTCGGGGTGGATCGACCCGCTCTGGTACCACTTCGGCCCCCGTCCGCCCTCCCACTCCTCGAGGATCTTCCGGAGGTCCTCGATCTCCTGCTCGAGCTGACGCAACCGCTCCTCGACGGCCGTCATGCGCGAATCCATGGTGGGCATGGCATCACCCCCTGCACTCGGGCGACGTCCTGTCTTCGGGGGCCCGGCTCGCCTGGCCTACCACGGCGTGCTGGGCACCACGCCCGGCACGGCACCCGACATCGGGATGTCGGGCAAGCGGCTCAACCTCACCATCCGGGAGACCGGCCTGGAATGACGAGCACGTCGCCGCTGCCCGGTTGTCCCGACGGGCCGTTGGGGGGAGGCACTTGGAACCGGAGGAGGGCAGCGGCGACGCACTCCATCGGACAACCCTCGCACCCGTTCCGACGGCATAGATCACGCGACCGCGTGGTCTTTTGCAAACGGCACCGGGAACCGCAGGAGGGCAGCGACGACGTGCTCGGCGAGCGGCGTCTCGGCGTAGACGTGCTCGACCTGGCCGCCGGCGTCGATCACGGCGGCGGCCATCTCGTCGATGACGTCGGTGGTCGCCCGCGTCTCGTGGGCGCACACCGGGCACGGGTCGCCGTCTAGGCCGAGCCAGCCGCAGTTGTCGCACGCACGACCGGGCGCGGTGGCGTCGTCGTGGATCAGCAGGAGCTGCACCGCCTGCTCGTCGGTGGCCAGCAGGCACCACTCGAGGCCGGCAGCCGCGAAGCCGCCGGTGGCCACCCGTTCCAGCGCCTGGGCCACGAGCCGCTGCTCCTCCTCGCGTTCGTACGCCTCGACGATTCGCTCGGCCTCGTCGCGGACCTTGGCCGGCGTGACCGCGTGGGTGTCGATGACGAACGTGCCGGCCACCTTCTGCCGTAGTGGTTGGGGCAGGAAGGCGAGGAAGGCCGGGACCTCCTCCTGGTGGCCGCCGACCACCACCAGCTCGCAGCCGTGGTCTTGCACGAACTGCTGGAGGGCGTCGGTCGTCTCCCGGAAGTGGCGGCGGGCCAGCTCCTCGGCCTTGTTGCGGACCCGGTGCTCCTCGAGGCCGTAATGGCCGGCGTAGTTCGGCTTGCGCAGGACGCGGTCCTGCTCCTTGTCCTGGGCTTCGAGGGCGCCCAGGTAGTAGGTGAAGAGCCACGCCCGCTCGCGGTCGACGACGGCCACGCAATAGCGGTGCGACTCGTCGAGCACGGCCAGCAGCGGGCGCAGATAGGGCGTGGCGTCGAGGAACACCCGGTCCCGGAGGCGCCGGGGCACGACGACCGATTCCTCGAAGGCGTAGCGGCTGCACCGGAAGAAGGCCAGCGTCCGGCCCTGCAGCGTGGGTACCAGCAGGGACTCCAGCTCGAGCATCCGCGCCGCGTCGGCCCGCAACGACTCACGTTCGTCGTGCGAAAGTTCGTCGGACTCGGCCAGCTCCCGGACCGGCTTCACCAGCTCGTGCAGCTTCGACTTCGCCGCCTTGAGCTGCCCCGGGTCCTCCGGCACCGAGAGGTACAGGGAGACGACCGGGGCGTCGGGCGAGCGGAAGCGACGGAGCGAGTCGAGGGCGTCGGAGATGTCGTCGGCGTCGAGCGTGACCGTCCGGACCCGCTTGGGGTGCTCCGGGTCCGGCTGGATGCCGACAAGCGTGTCACCCATCGGCTCACCATGCGCCCGAGCCGGGCGGCCCAAATCCCGCGACCGCGTGGTCTTTGGCTATGCGGCCACACGCACGGGATCGGGCGGTATCCCACGGTTGCGAAAGACGAAAGACGCGCCCAGGGACGGGGTGGCCGAAGGTCGTCGCGGGGTCTTCAGCCATTCCGGGGCCCAGATCCGACCATCCTCGGCCTTCCTAGGGCCCCAGAACGGATCGGCAGGCGGCACCGACGTGAGTCATGTGACCCTCGCCCCCGTGGTTGCGTCGTTGTCTTTGAGGCCCCAGGGAAGGGGCGCTGCCACGTGGTCGCGGCGCCGATCTGCGGGCGCTTTTGGCTAGCGACTCCGGCGTCGGGCCGACGGCGGCTGCCCGGCTCGAGCGGCCAGCTCGGCCCGGGTCCGGGCCGGTGCCTGGGCACCGCCGCCACCACCACTACCGCTGCCGCCACCGCGACCGCCGCGCTTGGGGGCCGACGACGTCGCCTTCTTCGGACCGCCGTTGCGGCCTCGGCCGTTGCTGGTGCCGCTCGGGCGGGCCGGGGTGTCCACGATGGCGGGCGGCTCGACGTAGGGGGCGGCCGGGCCGACCAGGGCCTCGATCTCGGGGGCACCGGGCTGGATCGTCACCGTGCTCGGCCGGATGCCGGCCTGCTTGGCCAGCTGGCGGACGTCGCGGGCCTGCTCGGGCAGTGCGATGGTGACCACCGCGCCGCCGGCGCCGGCCCGGGCCGTGCGGCCCGAGCGGTGCATGTAGGCCTTGTGCTCGGTCGGCGGGTCGACGTGCACGACCAGGGCCACGTCGTCGACGTGGATGCCACGGGCGGCGATGTCGGTGGCCACCAGCACTCGGGTGTCGCCCTGGGTGAACGCCTCGAGGTTGCGCTCGCGGGCGCCCTGGCTGAGGTTGCCGTGGAGCTCGACGGCGGGGATGCCCGCCGCGGTGAGCTGCTTGGCCAGCTTCTTGGCCGTGTGCTTGGTGCGCATGAACAGCAGGCACCGGTCCATGCCGGCGGCCAGCTCGTGCACGACCTTGGCCTTGTCGGCCAGCGACACGCTGAAGACGTGGTGCGTCATCGTCGACACCTGCGAGACCGCGGGGTCGACCGAGTGGGTGACGGGGTGGTCGAGGTAGCGCTTGACCAGCACGTCGACGCCGTTGTCGAGGGTGGCCGAGAAGAGCATGCGCTGGCCGACCTTGGGGGTGCGGTCGAGGAGCCGCTTCACCGCGGGGAGGAAGCCGAGGTCGGCCATGTGGTCGGCCTCGTCGAGGATGGTGATCTCGACGGCCGAGAGGTCGCAGTGGCGCTGGCCGATGAGGTCCTCGAGCCGGCCGGGGCAGGCGATGAGGATGTCGACGCCTCGGGCGAGGGCCTTGACCTGCGGGTTCTGACCGACGCCGCCGAACACGGTCGTGGCCGTGAGCCCGGCCGTCTTGGCCAGCGGCTCGACCACGGCGAGGACCTGGTTGGCCAGCTCCCGGGTGGGGACGAGCACCAGGGCCCGGGCCTGCTTGGGCCGGCGGACGCCGCCGGCGAGGCGGGCCACGAGCGGGAGGCTGAAGGCCAGGGTCTTGCCGCTGCCGGTGCGGCCTCGACCGAGGACGTCCTTCCCGGCGAGCGTGTCGGGCAGCGTGGCGGCCTGGATCGGGAAGGGGGCCTCGATGCCCTGCTTGGTGAGGGCGGCGACGAGCGGCTGGGGGACGCCGAGATCGGCGAACGTGGTGCTGGACAAGGGTGTTCCTTTGACGTTGGAGGGTTTGCGCGGGCCCCGCACATCCCGATGAGACGGGACGGAGGCCACCAATGCGTCGACACCTCGCAAAGGCTTCCTCCCCAGCTTAGGGGGGTCGCCGGCACATGCCGTGGCTATCGTGCGAGCGATGGCGCCCCGCGTCGTGCTCACGGGTGGCCCCGCCGCCTATCCGTTCCGCGACTTCCTCACTCGAGCGAGCGTCGACTTCGAGTACCGGGACGACGAAGGGCCCGAGGGCGTGGCCGTCTGCACGCTCGACGACGGGACGTGCCTCACCTCGCCCACGCTGGAGGAGCTGGCCCGGCACCTCGGCCTCTACGCCCAGCCGTCGCGGGACGTCTACGACTTCGCCATCGTCGGTGCCGGCCCGGCCGGGTTGGCGGCCGCGGTGTACGCCGCGTCCGAGGGGCTGACCACGGCGGTGCTGGAGCGGGAGGCGCCCGGCGGCCAGGCCGGCACCAGCGCCAAGATCGAGAACTACCTCGGCTTTCCCGAGGGCATCAGCGGCGCCGAGCTGGCGGCCCGGGCCCGCGACCAGGCCCTGAAGTTCGGGGCCGAGATCCTCCTGCTGCGTCGGGTGGAGCGCGGCCTGCCCGAGGACGGGTCGTTCCGGTGCTTCCTCGCCGACGGCTCCGAGCTGCGCGCCCGCAGCGTGCTGTGCGCCACCGGCGTCGAATGGCGGCGCCTCGACGTGGAAGGCGTCGACCGTCTCCTCTACGCCGGCGTCTACTACGGGGCCGCGGCCAGCGAGGCCCCCGGCGTGCGGGACAAGGACGTGTTCATCCTCGGCGGCGGCAACTCGGCCGGGCAGGCCGCCATGCACTTCGCCGGCTGGGCCCGCTCGGTCACGATCCTCGTGCGAGGCGACGCCCTGGCCGCGACCATGTCGGAGTACCTGTGCGAGCGCATCGAGGAGGCGACGAACGTCTCGGTGCGCACCCACGCCGAGCTGGTGCGGGTCGACGGCGACGACTGGCTGCGCACGATCACGTTGCGGGACACCCGCACCGGCGAGGAGGAGGTGCTGCCGGCCCACGCGCTGTTCATCTGCATCGGCGGAGAGCCCCGCACCCAATGGGCCACCGAGCTCGGCCTCGCCATCGACGAGTGGGGCTACCTCATCACCGGCCGGCAGGCCCTGGTCGCCAAACCCGGACACTGGCCGCTCGATCGCGACCCCTATCCGCTGGAGACGCTGCTGCCCGGCCTGTTCGCCGCCGGCGACGTGCGCCACGGTTCGACCAAGCGGGTGGCCGCCGCCGTGGGCGAGGGCGCCATGGCCGTCAGCCTCGTGCACCGGTTCCTGGAGGGCACCGGCTGAAGGCTCAGTTCCCGAAGTCCCACGACTCGCCGGCCTCGTAGCGCTTGAGGACGTTCTTGGCGATCAGGATCTTGTGGACCTCGTCGGGGCCGTCGGCGATGCGCAGCGTCCGCGCCCCCTGGTACATCGCCCCCAGCGGCAGGTCGTTGGACACACCCGCCGCCCCCCACACCTGGATGGCCCGGTCGACGACCCGGCTGTAGGCCTCGGGCACGAAAATCTTGATGGCCGAGATGTCGGTGCGGGCGCCGGGGTCGCCTTGGTCGACCCGCTCGGCGGTGTGGATGGTCATGAGCCGGGCGGCCTGGATGTCGATGTAGCTCTCGGCGATGAACCCCTGGATGAACTGCTTGTCCTTCAACAGGCCGCCGTGCACCTGGCGGCTGGTGGCCCGCTCGACCATGAGGTCGAAGGCCCGCCACATCTGGCCGATCGAGTTCATGCAGTGGAACACCCGGCCCGCGCCCAAGCGGTCCTGGGCCGCCTGGTGACCCTGGCCCACCTTGCCGAGGGCGTTCTCGATCGGGACCCGAACGTCGTCGTAGACGATCTCGCAGTGGTCGGAGTGGGGCCGGCCCCACACGCCGATGCCCCGCACGACGTTCACGCCCGGCGTGTCGCTCGGCACGATGATCTGGACCATGTCGCCGGTGCGGCCCAGCTCGCCGGTGTCGTCCACCGCCCGACACATGACGATGAAGAAGTCGGCGTCGATGCCGTTCGAGGTGAACCACTTGTGGCCGTTGATCACCCAGTGGTCACCGTCGTGGGTGGCCGTGGTCTGCAGCGACCGGGGGTCGGAGCCGGCGGCGTCGGGCTCGGTCATGGAGAAGCCCGACTCCATGGTCCCGTCGACCAGGGGCAGCAGCCACTTCCGCTTCTGCTCCTCGGTGCCGTACTTCAGCAGGATCTTCTGGTTGCCGGAGTTGGGCGCCACCACCCCGAACAGCGACGCCGCCCCCATGGCATAGGCCAGCACCTCGTTCATGTAGGCGTGGGCCAGGAAGTCGAGCCCCATGCCCCCGTACTCCTCGGGCAGGTGGGGCGCCCACAGGTTCTCCTTCTGGACCACGGCTTTGATCTGCTGGCGCAGGTCGTGGGCCTCGGTGCGCGCCTCCCCGGAGTCGCGGTCGTAGCGCCAGAGCCGATCCTCGTTGGGGAGGATCCACTCGTTGACGATCCCTGCGGTGCGCAGGCGGATGTCGTTGATGCGCTCGTCCAGCGCCGGGATGGGCTTGACGTTCATCGGCATGGCGCGAGTCTCGTCCAGCCGGCACTCCGGGCGCTGGAGAACTCAGCCCAGGCGGCTGACCGTCGAGGTGCCGAACCGCTTGGCCACCAGCACCTTGATCGCCTCGGGGAAGTCGATCTGGACGGCGACGTGGGGCAAGGCCAGGGCCCGCTGGGCGTCGCCGTCGCCGGCGAAGGCCGCCGCGCACCGCTCGGGCTCGGCATTGGCCAGGGCCACCACCGCGCCGGTGGCGCCGACCGCTCCGGCCAGGGCCAGGAGGGCAGCCGAACCGGTGTAGAGGTCGCCCGGGAGGACCTCCTGGGTCTCGAGCAAGCGGGTCGCGTCCCCGCTCGGGTCAACGCTGCCAACCACCCGGAGGCGGCCGAGTTGGGCCAGCTCGGCGCCCGAGGCCAGCACGGGCACCCCACCCGCGGCCGACGCCACCTCGGCGTAGAACGGCTGCGCGTCGTCGGTGAACGGCGGCGGGGGAACGAGGACGGCATCGGCCCCGTGCTCACGCGCCGCCCGGGTCATCCGGGCCGCCTCCCGCCCCCATGCGGCGTCCACGGTGGCGATCACCGGGACAGCCGACACCGCGCCACGGACGGCGTCGAGCAGCTCGAGGCGCTCCTCGGCGAGGAGGGCCACACCCTCGCCGGTCTCGGTGCCGAGGACGACGGACTGCACCCCGGCCTCCACCAGCCGGGCGGCCAGGTCCGCCGTTCCCGGGGCGTCGAGCTCGCCGTTCCCGTGGAACAACGTGATCAGGGCGACACCCACGCCGTTGAAGATGGCCATGCCCGAACACTGCGCCCTCGGGCCGACGCTGGGAACTACGCGACCGGACAGTGTCGGCACTGTCGCAGCCCGTTCGGTGAGGGACGCTGGTTAGCCTCGCTGTCGGTGGGCACCCTCGAGGAGATGGACGCCGACGGACACGAGCAGGTGGTCTGGTGCCGTCACCGGCCGAGCGGGCTGCGGGCGGTGATCGCCCTCCACTCCACCGCCCTGGGCCCGGCCCTGGGTGGCGTGCGGTTCAAGCCCTATGGCACCGAGGACGAGGCGTTGCGAGACGTCCTGCGACTGTCCCGCGGCATGACCTACAAGAACGCGGCCGCCGGCCTCGACCTCGGCGGTGGCAAGGCCGTCATCATCGGCGATCCCCGGGCGCTGCGGTCCGAAGCGCTGTTCCGGGCCTACGGCCGGTTCGTCCACGGACTCAGCGGCCGCTACCTGACGGCCGAGGACGTGGGCACGACCATCGACGACATGGCGCTCATCCGCCGGGAGACGCCGTACGTGACCGGCACCGCCACCCAACTCGGGGGCTCCGGTGATCCGTCCCCGGCCACTGCCGTCGGCGTGCTGCACGCCATGCACGCCGTGGCCGAGCGGCTGTGGGGCGACGACGACCTCACCGGCCGGCACGTGGTGGTGTCCGGCGTCGGCAAGGTCGGCGGGGCAGTGGCCGGCCATCTCGTCGAAGCGGGCGCCAAGGTCACCGTCGCCGACATCGACGCAGACCGGGTCGGCGCGGTGGCCACCGCCATCGGCGCCGATGTGGTTGCGCCCACCGACGCCCACACCGTGCCCTGCGACCTGTTCTCCCCCTGCGCCCTCGGGGCCGTGCTGACGGCAGCCACCATCCCCGAGCTGCGCTGCGCGGCGGTGGTGGGCTCGGCCAACAACCAACTCGGCGAGGAGGCCGACGCCGAGCGCCTGGCCCAGGCCGGCATCGCCTACGTCCCCGACTTCGTGGCCAACGCCGGCGGCGTCATCAACATCGCCGAGGAGCTCCGGGGCTACGACGCCGACCGGGCACTGCACGCGGTCGGCGCCATCCGCGCCACCACTGCGGCCGTCCTCGCCACCGCCGAGGCCGAGGGCATCACGACCGAGGCCGCCGCCAACCGCATCGCCGAGCGCCGCATCGACGCCGTCACCGGTCTGGGCCGGATCAGAGCGTGATGCCGAGGATGCGCAGGGTCGCCGTCCGTATCGTCGACTCGTAGGCCTTCCGGCTCAGGCCGGCGTCCTGGGTCAGCCGGAGGTAGGCCTCGGGGCTGAAGAGGACCCAGAGGATCTGCAGCTCTTCGCCCTTCACCTTGCGGTCGAGGATCCGCTCGAAGCTCTTGCCCAGGTCGATCCGTCGCCCCGCATCGGCTTCGCGGCGCCAGCCCTCGATCTCGACATCGGAGGCCGACGCTTCGAGCATTGCCTGCCAGACCCCGGCCGACCGTTCGTGGATGCCGATGGCCAGGGTGAGTCCCTTGTGGAGCCGCTCCTCCAGGGTGCCGACGCCGAGCTGGGCGAAGTCCTCACGCTCCACGAGGGGCACGTCCTCGGCATCGCCGACGACCGACACGTCGAGCGCCGCCCGCAGGAGGGCCTTCTTGGAACCGAAGGTGCTGTAGAGCGTCTCGACCGCCACGCCCGCCCGATCGGCGAGGGCGGCCAGCGTGGTGCCGGCCCAGCCCGTCTCCCGGAAGCTGGCGATGGCCGCATCGAGGATGTCGACCCGCGTCTGCGCCGCCTGCATGGCCCGCCGCGACGAGTTGTAGCGGCGCTTCGTGGGTGCCTCGTTGGAGCTCATGGCTTGCACGATACAGCAACCCATGTTTCAATCCAACCATGTTCCGGTGAATCCACCGGCACTGCATCGAACAAGGAGATACTGATGCCGATCGAGACACTGCCCACCGCAGCCCACCAGATCGCCGCCGAGACCTGGCTGGTCCCGACGTTCGCCCCCGACCCGGCCGGCGGGTTCGTTGGTGCCCACTCCCTGGTCATCCGGGGCGCCGAGCCCGTCATCGTCGACACCGGCTGTTCCCTCGTCCGCGACGACTGGCTGGCCAAGGCCTTCTCCGTGGTCGAGCCCGACGACGTGCGCTGGGTGTTCCTGTCGCACGACGACCACGATCACGTGGGCAACGTGGAGACCGTCCTCGAGCGGTGCCCCAACGCCACGCTCGTCGTGAACTTCTCGATCGCCGGCCGCCTGACCGGCTCGCTCGACCTGCCGCTCGAGCGCATGCGCTTCCTCGACCCGGGCCAGTCGCTCCAGCTCCCCGACCGGACCCTCACCGCCGTGCGCCCGCCCGTGTTCGACTCGCCGGCCACCCGGGGCCTGCACGACTCGG
This sequence comes from Acidimicrobiales bacterium, assembly GCA_025463335.1. Taxonomy (GTDB): domain Bacteria; phylum Actinomycetota; class Acidimicrobiia; order Acidimicrobiales; family CADCSY01; genus RYN-34. The sequence goes on along the minus strand of JAOBWJ010000007.1, from coordinate 386 downwards.
CCACCGGCCTGCTGTGGGCCGCCGACGCCTTCGGCGCCCTCGTGCAGGGCGAGATCTACGATGCCGACGACGTCGACCCCGCCCTCTACGACCAGAGCTTCGCCATGTTCAACAGCTGGAACACGCCGTGGCTGGAGTGGGTCGACGTCGACCGCTTCGCCGCCCACGTCCAGACCACGCTCGACCTGCCACTCGAGCTGGTGGCCAGCGCCCACGGCCCGGTGCACCGGGGCCCCCGCGTCGCCGACGCCTTCCGTCGTACGCTCGACCTCGCCGCCCAGCCGGCGGTGCCCATGCCCGGCCAGGAGCTGCTCGACCTGGTGCTGGCCGCCGCCCTCACGGAGACCGCAGCCTGATGGGAACGCTGAAGAGGTCCAGCCGCATCG
>JAOBWJ010000232.1 GCA_025463335.1 Acidimicrobiales bacterium | reverse complement strand
CGGTGCCGCCCGCCGATCCGTTCTGGGGCCCTAGGAAGGCCGAGGATGGTCGGATCTGGGCCCCGGAATGGCTGAAGACCCCGCGACGACCTTCGGCCACCACGCCCCTGGGCGCGTCTTTGTCCTTGGCGCAACCCCCGCAGTACGCCCGTGAGGACGCCGGCAGATCAGACGGTTCGGAACTCGAACCAGACCGCTTCGCCATCGTTGAGCGACCGCACGCCCCAGAGTGGAGCCAGTGCGTCGATGACGGCGAGGCGTGGCTCTCGGCCCAGCAACTGGTGGAAGCGGTGCTCGGCCCCGCTGAAGTGGACCTCCACGTTGAGCCGGTGGGCCCGCCGAAACGCGAACAGCTCGATGCTGTCCGAACCGGCGTCGACGGCGGCGCCCACCACTGCCGTCAGGCAGCTGTTGGCCGCTTCGACGGTGCCGTTCCAGCCCCATCGCTCCAGGGCCTTGGCCAGGAGTGCACAGGCGGTGTCGGGACCCTCCGCGTCGGTCGGGACCGGACGGCGGAGCAGCTCGAGCGTCGGTTCGCCCGACGGCGGGGAATCGCCGTACAGCAGCACGGCGCGTCACCGTACCCGTTACCGTCCCACCGTGACCCGCCACGGCATCACGGTTCCCTTCACCCGCACGCCCCTGCACGCCCAGGCCGACGTCTACCGGCGGGTCGAGGACCTCGGCTACACCGACCTGTGGAGCGCGGAGGCTGACGGAAACGACGCCTTCACCCCCCTCGTGCTCGGCTCGGTGTGGGCACCGACGCTCCGCCTGGGGACCGCCATCGTGCCGGCGTACACCCGAGGCCCGGCGCTCCTTGCCCAGAGCGCGGCCTCGCTGGCCGAGGCCGCGCCCGGGCGGGTTGCCATCGGCATCGGCTCGTCGAGCAACGTGATCGTCGAGCGGTGGAACGGGATCCCGTTCGAGCGGCCCTACGAGCGGGTGCGCGACACCCTGCGCTTCCTGCGCCGAGCCCTCGCCGGCGAGAAGATCACCGAGCAGTACGACACGTTCACGGTGAACGGCTTCCGCCTCGGCCACCCGCCGGAGCAACCACCCCAGCTGCTGGTGGCGGCCCTGCGCGAAGGGATGCTGCGCCTCGCCGGCCGGGAGGGTGACGGCGCCATCATCAACTGGTTGTCGGCCGACGACGTGGCCACGGTGGCGCCCATCGTCCAGGCCGCCGGCGGTGGTATGCCCAAGGAGGTCGTGGCCCGCATCTTCGTGTGCCCCTCGACCGACACCGACGCCGTCCGGGAGACAGGCCGGATGATGGCGGCCGCCTACCTGAACGTGCCGGTCTACCGCGCCTTCCACGAGTGGTTGGGCCGGGGTGACCGGCTGCAGGCCACCTGGGACGCGTGGGATGCCGGCGACCGCAAGGCCGCCCTGGCCGCCATCCCCGACAGCGTCGTCGACGAGCTGCTCGTGCACGGAGCACCCGAAGCGTGCCGGGAGCACATCGGGCGCTACGTGGCGAACGGGGTGACGACCACCGCACTCATGGTGATCCCCGCCGCCGGCGTCGACCCGCTTCAGGCCGTGGAGGCGCTGGCGCCCTCGGCGTAGACCCCGGGCTGGGCCCGCCCGACGAGGTAGCCCTGGGCCAGGTCGCAGCCCAGGCGGGCCACGAACGCCAGCTGCTCCTCGGTCTCCACGCCCTCCGCCACGACCTGCAGCCCGAGGCCATGGGCCATGGCCACCACGGCGGCCACGACCGGAGCGTCGTCGGCCGCGCTGTGCACGCCGGCAAGGAACGACCGGTGGATCTTGATCTGGTCGAGGGGGAGGTCGCCGAGGTCGGCCAGCGGGGAGTGACCACGACCGAAGTCGTCGAGGGCCACTCCGACGCCGAGCGCCCGCAGGTCGGCCAGGGCCTCGAGCAGGCCATCGGCGGGCCGGGCGGCGATGGCCTCGGACACCTCGACCACCAGGCGGTCAGGCGTGAGCCCACCGAGGGCGAGCGCCTCGGACACCAACCGGGGGAGCGAGGGGTGGGCCAGCGTGCGGGCCGAGAGGTTGACCGCCATGCGGCCCAGGGTCGGCCCGGCGGCGTCGGCCCGACCCAGCTCGAGGCAGGCCTGGCGCAGCACCCACGCTTCGATGTCGATGATGAGCCCGATCTCCTCGGCCAGCGGCAGGAACTCACTGGGGCCGAGGACACCGAACGACGGATGGCTCCAGCGCACCAGGGCCTCGGCGGCCACCCGCCCGCGATCGCTGACCCGGGCCATGGGCTGGAACCCGAGCCGCAGCTCGTGTCGTTCGAGCGCCCGGTGGAGGTCGGCCTCGAGGGTGAGCCGGTCATAGGCCCGCTCGCTCATGCCGCTGGCGTAGGTGGCCCACGTGTTGCGGCCGTTGTCCTTGGCCCGGTACATGGCGGCATCGGCGTTGCGAAGCAGCCGCTCCGGCGTGTCGCCGTCGTTCGGATAGGCGGCCAGGCCGATGCTGGGGCTCACCTGGAGCCGGTGGCCGTCGACCTCGAACGGCTGCTCGAAGGCAGCCAGTAGCCGTTCGGCCACGACGGCCTCGCCGTGGGGCGCCAGCTCGGGCAGGAGGAACATGAACTCGTCGCCGCCCATCCGGGCCACCGTGTCGGGCGCCCGCACCGCCCCCCGCAGCCGGTCGGCCACCTGCACCAGCAGGTCGTCGCCGGCCCGGTGACCGAGACTGTCGTTCACGGTCTTGAACCGGTCGAGGTCGAGGACGCCGACAGCGACACGGTCGCCGTGGCGTCGGGCGCGGGCCACGGCGAGGGCGGCCCGATCGGCGAAGAGCGTCTGGTTGGGCAGTCCGGTGAGACCGTCGTGCAGCGCCTGGTGGCGGACCCGGTCGAGCAGGCCGGCGTTCCCGAGGGCGGCGGCCGCCTGGTCGGCGATGGCGACCAGCCGCGGTGTGAGCACCGCCTCGCCCGGGACTCGGGAGGCGTCGAACCATTCGGCCGTCAGCAGGCCCGCGATCTCGCCGCCGACCCGGACGGCGACGAACGCCACGGCCTCGAGCCCGAAATGCACCATGGCGTCCCGGGCCGCGTCGGGCGAGTCGTCGAGTCGGCACAGGACGATGGCCGGCAGATCGGCGACCGGCACCCCCAGGTGCTCGGGGAGCACGGCCAGGCGATCGGCCAGGGCGGCTCGGTCAGCTTCGTGTCCGGCGATCCCACGCACGACGAAGCGGCCGAGGTCGTCGGGCAGCAGCACGCAGGCCTGGTCGCAGCCGGTCACGGTGGGCGCCGCCTCGGCCAGGCGCTGCGCCGCTTCCAACGAGGTCGTCACGTCGGCCAGCGAGCGGGCCAGGTCGAGCAGCACGTTGGCCGTCGCCAAGTCGGCGCGAGCGCGCCGCAAGGCGGCAACGCAGCTGCGAGACCGAGCCCGGGACACCTCTCTCTATCGGCAGGCCGGGGGCGGGATTGAGGATCAGCGTCGAGCCGCCCGACCCGTCGGATCGCTGAGAATCAGTGGGCGACGGCGGCGGCCCGGGGATCGCCCAGCAGCCAGGCCAACAGGTCGGCGGGGGCCACCGCCGGCGCCAGCAGGTGGCCCTGGACCATGTCGCAGGCCACGGCCTGCAGCTCGGCGAGCTGGACCGTCGTCTCGACGCCCTCGGCCACCACGAGCAGCCCAAGGGCGTGGGCCAGGGAAACGATGGCCTGGACGATGTGGCGGTGCTGGTCGCCGGTGCCGAGCGCCCGGGTGAACGCCTGGTCGATCTTGATGATGTCGACGGGCAGGTCCCGCAGCCGGGCCAGCGACGAATAGCCGGTGCCGAAGTCGTCGATGGCGACCTTCACGCCGGTCGCCCGCAGCCGGGCGAGGACGTCGACGGTGTCGACGTCCTCGGTGGCGAGCGTGCTCTCGGTGACTTCGATGATGAGCTGGCCGGGGTGCAGGCCAGATCGGGCCAGGGCGAGGGCGACCTCGTCGACCAGATCGGTGCCGCGGAGCTGGGCGGCGGACACGTTGACCGACACGGCGGGGACCACGGCGGCCGCGGCCTGGCTCTCGGCCCGGACCGCGGCTACCGCCGCACACGACTGATGGAGCACGGCACGGCCGAGGCTGATGATCAAGCCCGACTCCTCAGCCACGTCGAGGAACTGCGCCGGAAGGAGCAGGCCTCGCGTCGGATGGTTCCAGCGGACGAGCGCCTCGACGAAGCGTGGCACCGGGTTGGGGCCGGCGGTGAACGTGGGCTGGAGGTGCATGACGAGCTCGCCCCGATCGAGGGCCCGGCGCAGATCGGACTCAGTCTCGAGGCGATCGCGGACGTGTTCGCCCATCTCGGTGCTCTCGTAGACGACGAACCTGCCGAGGCCCCGCTTCTTGGCCCGGTACATCGCCGTGTCGGCATGGCGGAGAAGGTCGTTGACGTCGAGGTGCCGGTCGCTGAGGCAGATGCCGATCGACGCCGAGATGCCCAGCTGGAGCTCACCCACCCGGAGCGGTTCGCCCAGGCTCTCGAGCACGCGCGACGCCACCGCCTCGGCTGTGGGCCGGTCGGTGTCCTCGAGCACGAGGACGAACTCGTCGCCGCCGAAGCGGGCCACCAGGTCACCCTCCCGTAGGCAGCTGGTGATGCGGGTCGCCACCTCGCCCAGCACCTGGTCGCCCACGTGGTGGCCCAGCGAGTCATTGATCAGCTTGAACCGGTCGAGGTCGCAGAAGAGCACGGCCACCGAGGGGCCCGCCGGCACCGTCTCCTCGAGCCGGGCCAACAGGCCGGCACGGTTGGTGAGGCCCGTGAGGGGGTCGTGCCCGGCGGCATGCGTCAGTCGGTGGAGCGACTCGTCGCGCTCGATGGCGATGGCGGCCAGGTGGACGGCGAGGTCGGTGATGGCGCGGGCCGCCTCGTCGATGGGCCGGGCCTGGGGCTCGAGGCGGACCACGGCTCCCAACGTCAGGCCGCTGCTGGCCGAGCGGATCGGGAAGACGTCGCCGAGCGTCGACCAGTCCCCGTCGACGCCGTCGACGGCGGCAAACCAGTCCGGCTCCATACCGAGGGCGGCACCGACCCGAAGCTGCCGGTTGTCGAGGAGCAGGACGGCGCAGCGCACATCGGGGTCGTCGGCCTGGACCAGCCGGGTCAGGTCGGCGAGGGTGGCGGCCAGGGGTTTGCCCTCGGCGATCGACCCGAGGACGGCCGACTGCATGGCCAGCAGCTCGCGGGCCCGACGCCGCTCGGTGACATCGCGCGTCGAGGTGACGATGCCGCGGACCGCCGGGTCGTGGAGCAGGTTCGTGGCCGCGCTCTCGGCCCAGCGCCAGCCACCGCCGGCGTGGGCGATCCGGAACTCCACGGTCGCTGTCGGGCCGGGGCGGGTGAGGGCGTCGGAGAAGAGCTCGGCCAACTCCGGAGCATCGTCGGGGTGCATGAGGGCGAACACGTTGACACCGGCGAACGAGCCCTCGGCGTAGCCGAAGATCCGGGTCGACGACGGGCTCGACCACCGCACCGTGCCATCGGCGTTGAGGATGGTGACCACGTCGGTCGAGTTGCGCACCAGGGCCTGCATCCGGACGGCGCTCGTGCGGAGGGCGTCGGCGTCAGCCAGGCGCTGGGTGATGTCGATGGCGCCGGCGATGGCGCCCTCGATGACACCGTCGGCCCCCATGATCGGGGCGAACCAGGCCTCGAACGTGTGGCCAACCATCTCGAGCACGGCGCTCGTTGTCTCGCCGGCCAGGGCTCGGCGCACGTGGGTGATGCCCCCGGGTTGACCCTGGAGGACGTCTTCGAGCGTGCGCCCGACGATGCGCGCCGGGTCGGCCGCCACCATGCGCGCCGCGCCGCCGTCGAACAGGGTGATGACGCCGGCGGTGTCGACGACGAGGAAGAGTGCTGGGGTGTGCTGCAGCAGGGCGCGGAAGACCCCGACGGGGTCGTGGCGCTCGGGTGCAGTCATGCACTCATCTGATCGACAGCCTGCGGTCCGGAGTGAGGATGGACCGGAAGGTATGGACGGTGGCTGCTCAGATGCCCAGGGCTTCGCGGGTCCGGTCGAGCTCGGCCGGGTCGGTGGTGGTGGGCACGAGGAAGAACTCGTCGCAGCCGGCTTCCCGGGCGGCGTCCACGGCCTCGCGCAGGGCGTCGGCAGTGTGGACGGGCGCCTGTTCGGCGGTGCTCCGGGCGTAGCCGTCGTCGAAGATCCGCAGGTAGTCGTAGACGTAGGCGCCCAGCTGCTGCTTGGCGTCCGGGCCGAGCGCGTACCAGAGGCTGGCCGAGAAGTGCGGGGCCTCGTCCCGCCCGGCGTCCTTCCACGCCTGCACGACCTTCTCGCGCTGGTGGGCGAGGGCGGTCGCGTCGACGGCGACGATCGAAGACGGGTCGTCGACGCCGATCGCCCACTTGGCCGCCCGGGCGAGCGCCTTCGGGCCGACCACGCCGGCCACGAAGGGCGGGCCGCCGGGCTGCACCGGCGGCGGACCCACGGGATCGGCGCCCTCGAACGGCGGTTCCTGGGCCCAGATCCGCTGCATCTCGGCCACCTGGTTGTCCATGCGCTGCCAGCGTCGGGTGAAGTCGCCGGCGATCGCCCGGTAGTCGTGCTCGCGGCCGCCGACGCCGACACCGACGGTGAGCCGGCCGGCGCTGAGCTGGTCGACCGACGCCATGTCCTTGGCCACCTGCACCGCGTCGTGGGCCGGGAGCACGACGAGCGTGGACCACAGCCGGACCCGTTCGGTGAGGGCGGCGGCGGCCGACAGCTGCACGGTCAGGGCGTGGCTCGGGTAGGTCACCCGCTCGGGCACGGCGAGGCTCGACCACGGGCCCTCGTCGATGCCGCGGCACCACGCCAGGACCTCCTCCCGGCCGTGGGGCAGCATGGTCGGCAACGTCATGGCGATCTCCATCGAGACATGATGGCGCCCATGACACTTCTCGATCGTTTTCGTGTGGACGGCAAGGTCGCCATCGTCACCGGCGCCAGCCGGGGCATCGGTGCGGCCTCGGCGCTGGCGCTGGCCGAATGTGGCGCCGACGTGGTGATCTCGGCCCGCAACAAGGACACCCTGGCCGACGTGACCGAGCGCATCGAGGCGCTGGGCCGCCGGGCGGTGGCCGTGCCCGCCGACCTCAGCGACCTGTCGGGCATGGCCACGCTGGTCGAAGCCGCCGTGTCCGAGCTGGGTGGACTCGACATCGTTGTCAACAACGTGGGTGGCTCGATGCCGCAGCCGTTCCTCGACACCTCGACCAAGACCATGGTGGACGCCTTCCACTTCAACGTGAGCACGGCGTACGAGCTCACCCGCCAGGCGGTGCCGAAGCTGCTCGAGCGGGGTGGGGGCAGCGTGGTGAACATCACGTCGGTGATGGGCCACCTCTCCGACCGGGGTTTCGCCGCCTACGGCACGGCCAAGGGCGCCATGACCCACATGACCCACCTGCTGGCTGCCGACCTGGCGCCCAGGATCCGCGTCAACGCCATCGCCCCCGGCTCGATCGAGACCGAGGCGCTCGGCATGGTCCTCAACGACGAGCTGGAGGCGCTCATGGTGGGCGCCACCCCGATGCGTCGCCTCGGCACGGTGGAGGACATCGCCCTCGGCGTCCTCTATCTCGCCTCGGACGCCAGCAGCTACGTGACCGGCAAGGTGCTCGCCATCGACGGCGGGCTCACCTTCCCGAACCTGTCGCTCGGCATCGCCGACCTCTAGGTCTAGGTAGGAGGCCGATCCCCGGCCGCGGTGCGCAGGTGGGCCACGTGGCCGGGGAGCTGGGTCGATGCGTTGAGGCCGCTGGTGCTGGGACCCACGTACACCGGCACGCCACCGAGGGTGTCGGGCTGCCACCCGGCGGTGGCCTTGCGGTCGACGGCCGCCCGCCATCCGGCCAGCCCGACGAGGTACAGGGCACCGGGGCGCAGCCAGGCGCACAGCCGCTCGACCCGGGCGACGCCGGCGGCGTACTCGTCCCTGGTGAGCTCGTCGGCGGCCACGGTCGCCCGCTTCACCAGGTCGGTGGTGCCGACGGCGTGGTGGCGCAGCAGGTGCCAGGGGTCGCGGTCGACCGTGGCCAGCCCGGCCTCGAGCATGGCCGGCCAGAACCGGTTGCCGGGCCGGGCGTAGTTCACGCCGACGTCGGCCGAATACAGCGACGGGTTCAGGCCACACAGCAGGAGCCGCATGCCGGGGCCTACGTGGTCGGCCAACGTCTGCGCCCGCCGGGCCGTCACCCGCAGCTGTGGCCGACCGGTCAGCAGCTCCTCGATGGCGTCCACCTCGAAACCGGCGCCGACGAGGACGTCGCTGACCCGAGCCGGCGTCCACAGCGAGACCCGCCGGCCGGCCAGGTCGTCGTCGACGTCGGTGATCCGGGTGCCCTCGCCGGCGAAGAGGGTCAGCACGACCGGCGCGCCGACGGCGGTCACCCGGTGCAAGTCGGCCAGGGCGCCGGGGAGTCGCTCGTGCGGGAGGTGTTGGTGGCGCTCCGCCGCGCCCTCGTAGACGGCGAACGTCTCCGGATCCACTACAGGAGCTTCATCTGCTCGGTGCGAGCGGCCCGCTCGACGGCCGCCTCCCACGTGCGGGCGCCTCTCGGGCCGGTCGTGGCCACCTCGACCAGGTCGAGGGGGATTGCCCGGGCCGCCCCCTTGCCGTCCCGAAGGCCGAGGCTCCCGTCCCGCTCGACTCGCTCGACCGTCGCTGCTCTCCACCGAGTGCCGCCGTTCCGGCGGAAGCGCACGGTCATGCCCGGGGCCAGGCCCAGGGACTCGAGGGAGGTCATCCCGACCATCCTGCCGAACGGAAAGGCGACGTGCGTGCCCACAAAACCTCAGGGGTACGAGGTGGCGAACCGATGTGCTCCCGAAGGGTGCGACGGAAAGCCACCATCGGGGCGGTACGCTGAGTCATGCAGTTCCGAGAGGAGCAGAGGCGATGGAGAGCACGATGACGGAGACGACCGAGCCGACGATCATCACCGAGGCTCTTGCCGTCATCGACAAGGGTCTCGCCGAGATGTTGCATCGAGAACTGGTCTCCACCGACGAGGTGGCTGACCTGCTGCTCGATGTCCGATCCCTGTTGGTCGAGAAGACCTCGGTCAACTAGCCCGCCGACAACCCAGCACTCGAACAGCCGCCCCTCGTGGGCGGCTGTTGCCGTTCCGCCTTCCTAGGCGCCGGCGGCCGAGAGCAGGTCGTCGAAGGACGCCACCAGGCTGTCGCGCAGGAGCTCGGGGTCGCCCACGGCCGCGAGGTCGATGAGCAGGCCCATGTCCAGGCGGCCACCCATGGACATGGTGGTGAGGTTGAAGGCGGTGCCGGCCATGGGTCCCAGCGGATGGTTGCCCAGGATGCACGCCCCGGCCACGTAGAGCTCGAATGGCGCGCCCCGCACGTTCGACGTGGTGAAGTCGACCGTGCCGACCTGGTGGCGGGCAGCCTTGAGCAGCACCGGCGCCGGCAGGTTGTGCAAAAGCCCGGCCAGCGACGGGGCGATGGCCAGCCCCGGCTCGGACCGCACCCCTGTGATGGTCGCCCGCACCGCCTTGAACCGCTCGATCGGATCGGCGATGCCCGCCGGCATGAGCATCCTCGTCGGCGTGAAGGCGTTCGACCCGTTGTCGCCGGCCTTTCGGGTGCTGATCGGCATGGCCATCCGCAAGTACTCGATGTCCACCCCCCGAGCCCGGTGGTAGGCGCCGGCCGCGCCGACGGCGCCGGCCACGAACAGGTCGTTGACCTTGCCACCCAGGCGCTCGGCCGCTTCCTTCACCCGGTCGAGCGGGAGGCTGAGGATCTCCAGACGGCGCCGGAGGGAACGTTCGGTCCAGAGGGGTGAACAGGCTGGATCGGTGACCGCCACCTGTCGCAGCACGGAACGGCCCGCTTCGATGGCCTCGCCGGCCCGGGCCGGTGTGCCGAGCGGGTTGACCACGGTCACCACCGTCTCCACCATGGCTCGCCGAGCCAGGTCGAACGGTCGGCGCAGGGCGTCGACGGCGGAGAACCCACCGCCCCGCTGCACCTCCTCCTCGTCGTCGTCGTCGCCGGGGTCTCCGAACATCGATTCCACGGCGTCGCGCTCGAGGTCGAGGAACTGGGCCGAGAGCCGGACTCCCGCCTCTCCGTCGGCGATCGTGTGGTGCAGCTTCTGGATGAAGGCGCCCCGGCCATCGGCCAGGCCGTCGACGACGATGAACTGCCACAACGGCCGGGCCCGGTCGAACGGGTCGGTGGAGACGAGCGCGGCCAGATCGAGCAGCTGGCGCTCGGTGCCTGGCGCCGGGAGCGAGATGTGGCGGATGTGGAAGTCGAGGTCGAACAACGGGTCCTCGTCCCAGCGGGGCGAGCCGTAGCCGGGCGGCTCGACCACCCGCTGGCGCAGCCGGGGGATGCGCTGCACGGCTATCGCCATCCGCGCGCGCAACCGATCGACGACGAGGGGTTGGTCGGTGATGGTGACGTTGGCGAACGACGACCGCAGGACGGGGTCGTCCTCCAATGCCCACATGACCGCCTCGTGGTCCGACATCCGTCGGTCGAACCGAACGCGCTTGGCCATGGCGGAACCCTATGGCGAGGGTCCGGCGGTACGCACGAGTCATCTCTCCCGACGAGCACGCTTCCCGGATGCCAGGCTCGTGTCGTGGAGTCGAACCCGGAGCGGATCCAGAGCATCAGCGCTGTGACCCTGGCGACGCACGACATGGCCGCGTCGGTGACCTTCTACGAGTCGCTCGGCTTCCGCCTTCTCTACGGAGGAGCGGAGGCCGACTTCACCAGCTTCCGGGCCGGGCACGGCTACCTCAACCTGCAGCTTCAGCTGCCGGCCCCGGGCCACTCGGGCGTCGGTGACTGGGGACGCGCCGTGTTCTGGGTGGACGACGTCGATGCCATGTATCGGCGAGCGATCGCGGCAGGCTACGTGCCCGTCACGTCGCCGGCGGATGCGCCATGGGGCGAGCGCTACTTCCACATCCACGACCCCAATGGACACGAGCTGAGCTTCGCTCGGCCATTGTTGCAACCGGACGAGAGCTAACCTTCGAACACCGACCTCAGATCGCGGATGCGAGGTGGTCGATGCGGCCGTCGCGCTGGTTTGGTATCGGGCAAGCGGACCGGTCTCAGTCGCAGCCGGGCTTCGCCGCTGCCGATCGGGCCTTGGCGCACGCCGATGCGAAGCTGTTGATCGTCTTCTGCTCGGAAGCTCATGACCTCACCGCCGTGGTCAGGCAGATCTCCGCCCGTGCGAACGGTGTGCCCTTGATCGGGTGTTCGACGTGCGGCGAGATCGCGACCGACGGCCCGGCCGAGTCCAGCGTGGTCGTGGCTGCGGTCGGGGGCAATGGGTTCTCGGTCGCGACGGCGGCCGCCGAGGGAGCATCGACGGATCTGAGGGCGGCAGGGGCCAAGGCGGCCGGCTGTCTCGCGTTGGTCGAGGACCGACCGCATCGAGTCCTGCTGCTGTTGACCGATGGACTCGCCGGGGATCAGCAAGAGGTCGTCCGGGGTGCCTATGGCCAGCTCGGCGCGGGCGTCCCGCTCGTCGGCGGCTGCGCCGGCGACGACCTGAGGATGACCAGGACGTCGCAACTGTTCGGGGACCGAGTTCTCACCAACGCTGTGGTCGCGGCAGGGATCGCGTCCGACGCGCCGTTCGGGATCGGCGTCCGTCACGGTTGGCGCAAGGTCGGCGAGCCGATGCTCGTCACTCGAAGCAGCGGCAATGTCGTCCACACGCTCGATGGCGAACCGGCGCTCGATGTCTACCTGCAACGCCTCGAGGTGTCGGAGGCAGCGCGATCGAGTGGCGAGGAACTGGCGCGGATCGCGCTGATCCACCCGCTCGGCCTCAGCCGCCTGACCGCCGAGGAGCACGTCCGGTTCATCGGCGGAGGCAACTTCGTCGAGCGTTCGCTCCGGTGCATCGCCTCGGTCCCCCAGGGTGGACTCGTCTGGATCATGGAGGGCGACAGCGAGTCGGTGCTCGACGCCACCGACGCCGCCTGTCGGGACTCGCTCCGTGGGCTCGACGGACGTCCGGCCCTGGGCATGCTGGCGTTCGACTGCATCGCAAGACGCGGCGTCCTCGGAGACCAGGGCATCAAGGACGAGATCGACCGGGTCGCGGTCATCTCCCAGGGCGCCCCGCTCGCTGGCTTCTACACCTACGGGGAGATCGCTCGCACACACGGGATGAACGGCTTCCACAACCAGACGCTCGTCGTTCTGTCGATGGCGTGACATGGCGCACCCTGGAGCGTGGTCGACCCAGCAGCTCGCGGAGTTCCTCGCCGCTGTCTCTTCGTTCGACGGCGAGGCGTCTGCTGCGCTGGGGGCGGTCGAACGAGCGGCGGAGGCGCTCGATGCCGAGGTGGTAGCCATCGTCCGCGGCGGCCACGTCGTCGCCTCGGTCGGCTACCCGGCCGGTGGCGCGCCGGCCGCCGATCTCGAAGCCGTCGCTCGGGGCGTGAGCCACCAACTCGCCGTGCCTGGGGCGGGTGTGTGCCCGGCAACGGCGGTGCCGCTCGAGTATCCGCCGGGCGCGACCCTCATCCTCGCCCGCTCCGGGTCGGAGAGACTGGGCCCTGAGGAGATCAGCCTGTTGCACGGCATGGCGCGCGCCACGTCGTTGACGATGGGCATGCTTCGCCTCCTCGACGACGAGCGGTCGTTGCGCGCCAAGGCCGACCGCCAAGCGATCGAGGTCGGCCGCCTGCTGGCCAGACTCACGGAGCGCCAGAGCAAGCTCGAGTGGTTGGCCAACGAGCAGGCGGCCCTACGACGGGTGGCAACGCTCGTCGCCAGCGGGGTCCCGGACGAACAGGTCTTCGCCGCCGTGGCTGAAGGGGTCAGCCGGGTTGCGTCCGCCGACATCGTGCAGATGCTGCGCTACGAGCCGGACGGAAGCGCAGTCAGGGTGGCGGCATGGGACCCCCAGAGCCAAAGACTGCAGATCGGGGCACGCGTCCCCGCCAGTGAGCTCGCTCTCCAGATAGCGGCTCCCGTCGTCGTCGAAGGCCGCCTGTGGGGCGTGGTCGCGGCAGTGTCGACTCGGCCGGAGCCGCTGGCGGCGGACGCCGAGCAGCGCGTTGCTGACTTCACCGAACTGGCGGCCACCGCGATCTCGAACGCGCACGCTCGCGCCGAGCTGGCCGCGTCTCGCCGGCGAGTGGTCACCGCCGCCGACGACGTGCGACGTCGGATCGAGCGGGATCTGTACGACGGCACCCAGCAGCGCCTCGTGACGCTGGCCCTCAAGCTGCGGGTGGCCCACGACACCGTTCCCGACGACCTGCCCGAGTTGCGGGACCAGCTGGCACCGATAGAAGAAGAGTTGGCCAGTCTCCTCGACGAGATCGGGGAGATCTCGCGGGGGCTTCATCCGGCCATCCTGTCGAAGGGCGGCCTTGGCCCCGCCATCAGAGCGCTCGCCGGCCGAGCCGCAGTACCAGTGGCGCTCGATGTCGCCGTCCCCGAGCGACTGCCGGAGTCCGTGGAGGTGGCCGCGTACTACGCGGTCTCGGAGGCGTTGGCCAACGCCTCCGAACACGCCAACGCGTCGGCAGTCGAGGTGCACCTCGAGGTTGTCCTTGGCAACCTGCTCGTCCACGTACGTGACGACGGCGCCGGGGGAGCCGATCCGGGACGGGGCGCAGGGATCGTTGGACTCCGGGACCGCGTCGAAGCGCTCGCGGGAACCATGGTGTTGACGAGTCCGCTCGGCGAGGGGACGTCGATGCTGATCGAGCTCCCCCTCGGGCGCGGGTGACGCAGGGGCGGGTACTACCTGGGCAGCGCCGTGTGCTTGAACTCGTTGAGATCGGGCCAGTCACCGAGCGTGTCGACGATGCGTTCGATGGCGGCGGCGCCGGCCACCTTGGCGTTGGCCGGCCGCTCCATGAGCCGCACGAAGGCGGCCTGGTCGCCCACGATGAACGTGGGCACGCCCCACACCTCGTGCTCGGTGACGCCCGCCTCGTGCTCGGCCCGCACCGTCTTCAACGGGATGCCGGTCTCGATCTCGGCCAGCAGCGCCGCGGTGTCGACACCGACGCCGTCGAGCACCGACCGGAGGGCCTCGACGTCGCGCAGGTTGCCACCGTGGTCGTGGCGGAACGAGAACAGGGCCCGGTGGGCGGCGAGAAAGCGCTCGGGCTGGGTGTCGCGGACGGCGATGGCCAGCTCGAGGGCGAGGAGACCGCTGTCCTGGCCGCGGTCCCACGTGGGGTCCTTGGCCGCGCTCAGCGAGAACGGCTGGAACTGCACGTCCCAGTCGGCGCCGGCTTCGAGACCGTCGAGCACGTGCTCGTGGGCGATCCTGGCGAAGGGGCACCGGTAGTCGAAGGTCACTGCGAATGTGCGGGGGGGCATATGTAGGTCAATGCCTCGGGGCAACCCGCGCATTCCCGACCGGCCAGATCCGCTTTGCGGCCGCGCCGAGGCCGACGCCCACGACGGCGCCGGCCAAGACGTCGGATGGGTGGTGGATCTTCACGTGCACCCGGCTGGCGGCCACGATGGCGGCGGCGCCGTACCAGAGCGCCTTCGTCCGCTTCGAGCGGCCGGCACCGAGCAGGGTGGCGGCCATGAAGCCGGAGGTGGCGTGCCCCGAGGGGAAGCTGCTCGACTTGGGGTTGCGCAGCTTGCGGGCCGAGTGTTGCTGGCGTACCGGGCGGGTCCGGCGGAACAGCGACTTCACCAGGCCGTTGATCAACACCGACTCGATGCCGAGTGACACGCCCAGGCGCGCCGCCTCCTGCTCCTGGCGGCGACCACCGAGGGCTCGGGTCACGCCGACGATGTGCCAGACGAGCGAGAAGTCGCCCACCGCGGAAGCCCCGTAGAACAGCCGGTCGGCGGCCGGGTTGCCCCGGAGGCGGTCGAACCACCCATCCACGACGGCGTCGAGCTCGAGCACCTTGGCTGCAAGTGCCGGCGGGAGGACGATCGTGGCCGGATCGGCCGGCGGACGCTCGACCGACCGAGGCGTGCCACCGAGGACGCCGACGGCGGCGTCGCGGATCGGGTGCTCGGGTTCAGCGGCCATCGGGAAACTCTAGGAGCCGCCGGCTCCCTCGCCGTCGGGACGGGCCACCTCGAACCAAATCACCTTGCCGCCCTTGACCTGCTCGGTGCCCCATGCCTGCGCCATGAGCTCCACGAGGGCCAAGCCTCGACCCGACGTGGCCCAGTCGTCGTCACCGGCCTTGGGTGCGGGGATGAACTCGTCGCGGTCGCCGACCTCGACCCGAAGGGCGCTGGGCGTGAGGATCACCGACACGTCAGCTTCGGAGCCGCCGTGCACGACGGCGTTGGTGACCAGTTCCGACACCAGCAGGTTGACCACGTCGAGCACCTCGCCACACGACCAGCGGCGCAGGGTCTCTTCCATGAACCGGCGAGCCGCCGCGCTGCTGCCGACGTCGGGGGCGAGCGTCTTCTGGCTCCGGGCCAGGATCTCCTCGACGGCATCGAGGACGCCGGCGACGGCCAGGATCTCGTCGATGGTCCGCTTGGGCGAGAGGCCCTTCTGGACGTAGCCGACCGCACCGCGGTCTCGCACGACAGTACCCAGGCGATCACCGGGGAAGCCCGACACGACCACGATGCGCGCGTTCGGTGCCACCCTTCGCAAGTCGGGAAGGGCGTCGAGTCCGCTCGTGCCCGGCATGGCCAGGTCGAGCAGCACCAGGTCGGGAGTGAGGCGGGCGGCGGCCTTGATGGCGGCGTCGCCGTCCTCGACCGAGTCGACCACCTCGAACTTGCCGGTCCTGACCAGGGCAAGCGTCAGGATCTCCCGCACGTCCTCGTTGTCGTCGGCGATGACGACCCTGAACGGGATGCTCATGGCCTCCTATCGTGACACCTGGACCCCCCGCGCTGAGGGGGTTCTCGGCCGAATCGGCGAACATCACCCCCCACCTGGGGTGGACCGCAGCCGGCCAGTAAAGTCCGGCGACCAGTCCACTCACACGGTGACGTGCATGGCCCGAAGGGACGAGACATGGCGACGACGGTGCCAGCCGCGAAGAAGGGCAACGGCCGCCAGCCGGCTGCGGCGAAGAACGGTGCCGCCGCCGGGAACGCCAGGTCCGCGCCTGCTTTCGTCGCGCCCGACGAGACGACACTGCTCGAGCTGCTCCGGGTCCTTCGGGCGGCCAAGGAGGGCGACTTCAGCGTCCGCCTGCCGGAGCGGCGCAACACGCTGATGGGCCAGATCGGCGCCGCCTTCAACGATCTGGTCGAGATGAACCAGAAGGCGACGAAGGAGCTCGGCCGCGTGGGCCGGCTCGTCGGGCGCGAGGGGCGCATGGGAGAGCGGTTCTCCCTGCCTGACGCTCGGGGCGGCTGGGCCGAGAAGGCGTCCTCGGTCAACGGCCTGATCGAGGACCTGTCCCGCCCCACGACTGAGGTGGCCCGCGTCATCGAGGCCGTGGCCCAGGGTGACCTGAGCCAGAAGATGAACCTGAAGATCGAGGGCCAGCCGGTCAAGGGCGAGTTCCTGCGCATCGGCACGACCGTGAACTCCATGGTCGACCAGCTCTCGAGCTTCGCCGACGAAGTGACCCGGGTGGCTCGCGAGGTGGGTACCGAGGGACGCCTCGGCGGGCAGGCCAAGGTGAAGGGTGTCTCGGGCACCTGGAAGGACCTCACCGAGAACGTGAACTCGATGGCGTCGAACCTGACGGGCCAGGTGCGCAACATCGCCCAGGTGACCACGGCGGTGGCGAAGGGCGACCTGACGCAGAAGATCACGGTTGACGCCCGGGGGGAGATCCTCGAGCTGAAGCAGACGATCAACACGATGGTCGACCAGTTGTCGTCGTTCGCCGACGAGGTGACCCGTGTGGCCCGCGAGGTGGGCACCGAGGGCATCCTCGGTGGCCAGGCCCAGGTGACAGGCGTGGCCGGCACGTGGCGCGACCTGACCGAGAACGTGAACTTCATGGCCTCGAACCTGACCAGCCAGGTGCGGAACATCGCCCAGGTGGCCACCGCCGTGTCCCGTGGTGACCTGAGCCAGAAGATCACCGTCGAGGCCAAGGGCGAGGTCGCGGCCCTGGCCGACGTGCTCAACTCGATGACCGACACGCTGCGCGCGTTCGCCGACGAGGTGACCCGCGTGGCCCGCGAGGTGGGCACCGAGGGCATCCTCGGCGGCCAGGCCAAGGTCGAGGGCGTAGCCGGGACGTGGAAGGACCTCACCGACTCGGTGAACTTCATGGCCTCGAACCTGACCAGCCAGGTGCGGAACATCGCCCAGGTGGCCACCGCCGTTTCGCGCGGCGACCTGAGCCAGAAGATCACCGTCGAGGCCAAGGGCGAGGTCGCGGCCCTGGCCGACGTCATGAACTCCATGACCGACACGCTGCGGGCGTTCGCCGATGAGGTGACGCGGGTGGCTCGCGAGGTGGGCACCGAGGGCATCCTCGGTGGTCAGGCCGAGGTCGAGGGCGTGAGCGGCACGTGGCGTCAGCTCACCGAGAACGTGAACAACATGGCCTCCAACCTGACGGGCCAGGTGCGCAACATCGCCCAGGTGACGACGGCCGTGGCCCGGGGCGACCTGACCCAGAAGATCACGGTCGACGCCCGGGGCGAGATCCTCGAGCTGAAGCAGACGATCAACACGATGGTCGACCAGCTGTCGTCGTTCGCCGACGAGGTGACCCGTGTGGCCCGCGAGGTGGGCACCGAGGGCCGGCTCGGCGGCCAGGCCGAGGTCGAAGGGGTCAGCGGCACCTGGCGGGCCCTCACCGAGAACGTGAACTACCTGGCCTCCAACCTGACCAGTCAGGTGCGCAACATCGCCCAGGTGACCACGGCGGTGGCCCAGGGTGACCTGACCCAGAAGATCACGGTCGACGCCCGAGGCGAGATCTCCGAGCTGAAGGACACCATCAACACGATGGTCGACCAGCTGTCGAGCTTCGCCGACGAGGTGACCCGCGTCGCCCGCGAGGTGGGCACCGAGGGCATGCTCGGCGGCCAGGCCGAGGTCGAGGGCGTCAGCGGCACGTGGCGCGACCTCACCGAGAACGTGAACTACCTGGCGTCCAACCTGACCGGCCAGGTGCGCAACATCGCCCAGGTGACCACGGCCGTGGCCCGGGGCGACCTGACCCAGAAGATCACCGTCGACGCCGAGGGCGAGATCCTCGAGCTGAAGGAGACCATCAACACGATGGTCGACCAGCTGTCGTCGTTCGCCGACGAGG
>JAOBWJ010000228.1 GCA_025463335.1 Acidimicrobiales bacterium | reverse complement strand
CGGTGCCGCCCGCCGATCCGTTCTGGGGCCCTAGGAAGGCCGAGGATGGTCGGATCTGGGCCCCGGAATGGCTGAAGACCCCGCGACGACCTTCGGCCACCACGCCCCTGGGCGCGTCTTTGTCCTTTGGCGCAACCCCAGCAGTACGCCCGGTACTGCGTGGTTCGCCGAACTATCCGATCACGACTCCGGCATCTCCCAGTCCACCCGCAACCGGGTGAGCGTCATCGTCTTGATGCGCCACTGGCCGTCGGCGCCCTTCTCGTAGGTCTCGTGGTAGTGGCCGTAGCCGTGCATGGCCTTGATCGGCGCGCCCTCGGGCCAGCGGAGCATGTCCTCCATGGCCCAGATGCCGGCGGCGGTGGTGGGGGAGGTGAGCGTGATCTCGGGCATGTGGCCGTGGTGGACGGTCGTCACGTCTTCCACGTTCAAGCGCAGCATCGACATGAACGCCTCGCGGTCGGTCTGGATGCCGCCGCCCTCCTTCTCCATGTCGACGCGGACGTCCTCGGCGAACACCTCGCGCATGGCGTCCCACTGCTTGGTGTCCATGCAGCGGAAGTACCGGGCTTTGAGCTGCTTGATGGCCTCGATGTCTTCCATCAGGTCCCCCCTGCGGGCGTAAGCCCCTCGATCATCTTGGTCAATCCGTACTCGAACATCTCGTCGTCGTCGATGGCCAGCGCCGCGGCCACCGTCGTCATGCCGAGGGTGTACATCGACAGCACCGTCACCGCGAACGATGCCCCCTCGGCGTCGAAGCCGGCGTCGAGCAACGGGGCCGACGCCACTTCGGCCAACCGAGCGGCGTCGGTCTGGCGCAGGTGGCTGGCGAGGTAGAGGGTGAGCAGCGTCGGGTGCTTGCGCAGCAGCCGCCGCAACCGGCGCATGAGCTCGGCCATCCGTTCCTGCCACGTGCCCTCGGCGGGGAGCTCGACCTCGGCGAACGAGTCGGCCAGCACCAGGCCCAGCAGCTCGCCCTTGTCCTTCACCCGCCGGTAGACGGCCGGCGCTTGCACGCCCAGTTCGGTGGCCAGGGCCCGCATCGAGCACGCCTCGACCCCGCCGTGCTCGATCATCGAGCGGGCGGTACGCACGACCTCCTGGGTCGTGAGCGGCGTGGCCCGGCGAGCCATCTACGCCAGCGCCTCCAGCACGGACGCCGCCAGCTCGGGCCGGCAGATCAGCAGGTCGGGCAGGTAGGGGTTGGGCTGGTTGTACCGGAGGGTGGTGCCGTCGAGCCGGGAGACGTGCAGCCCGGCGGCGGCCGCCACGGCCACGGGCGCACAGGAGTCCCACTCGTACTGTCCGCCGGAGTGTGCGTAGACGTCGACGTCGCCGCGAATGACGGCCATGGCCTTGGCCCCGGCCGAACCCATCTCGACCAACGTGGCACCGAGGCGCTCGACCAGGAGTTGGGTGCACTCCGGGGGCCGGGTCCGCGACACGGCAAGCCGAGGCGGACCGCCCGCCGCCGGCGCCAGCGTGGGCGGCGTACCGGTGTGCAGCACCACACCGAGGGCGGGCAGGGCCACGGCGCCGGCCACGGGCACGCCGTCCTTGGTGAGGGCCACGTGCACGGCCCAGTCGGTGCGAGGCGGTTCGCTGAACTCCCGGGTGCCGTCCACCGGGTCGATGATCCAGACCCGGGAGGTCTCGAGTCGGTCCTTGTCGTCGACGCTCTCCTCCGACAGCACGGCGTCCTTCGGGCGCACCTCGGCCAGCCGGGCCAACAGCAGCTCGTTCGACCGCCGATCGCCCTCGGCCTTCAGGTCGTCGCCGCCCCGCAGTCGCAGCTCGAGGAGCAGCGCCCCGGCCTCTTCGGCCAGCGTGGCGGCGACGGCATGGTCGTTCATCGGAAGACTCCCCGGGGGTTGGTAACGCCGTTACCATACGGCGACCGACGCCCAAGGGGGGAGCCGATGACCGATCGCATCACGCTGGAGATCGAGGGCGCCATCGCCACGATCACCAACCGCAACCCGGAGAAGCACAACGCCTTCGACGACGAGATGGACTTCGCGCTCTTCGACTTCCTCGACGAGCTGAAGGCCAAGCCCGAGGTCCGGGCCGTCATCTGGCAGGGCGAGGGCAAGTCGTGGTCGTCGGGCCGCGATGTCGGCTCCATCGGCGTGCAGAAGACCGAGCTCACCCACCACCAGCTCATGACGCGCGGCTTGCGCGGCATCCAGAAGCTGTGGGACCTCGACCAGGTCTTTCTGGTCGCCTGCAAGGGCTGGGTCATGGGCGGCTCGTTCCAGCGAGCGCTCCTGTGCGACATCCGCATCGCCGCCGAGGGCACCCGGTTCCGCCTCCCTGAGGTGACCCACGGCGTGATCCCCGACACTGGCGGCGTCGGGGTGCTCCACGCCATCTGCGGTCCGGGCGTGGTGAGCGACCTGGTGCTGACCGGTCGGATCATGCAGGTGGAGGAAGCCCTGGCCCACGGCATCGTGAGCCGGGTCGTGGCTCCCGACGACCTCGAGGCGACCGTGCGCGAGGCCGCCGAGCAGATCGCCGCCTCGCCCGCCGTCACCGTGAAGATGGCCCGCACCGTGATCCGCCACCTGTCGATCCCGGCGGTGCGCCAGTCCATGGAGGATGAGCTCATCTACCAGACGTTCGTCAACAAGAGCGATGACTTCGCCGAGTTCCGGGCCGCCCGGGCCGAGGAGCGCACGCCCAACTACAAGGGGAGCTGACGTGCCCGATCCGACCGGTCTTCCTCACCCGCCCGCCGTCGGCGAGAGCGCCCTCAAGCCCGGCACCTACGACGACGTCGCCGTGGTCGTCACCGGTGGCGGCACGGGCCTCGGCAAGGGCATCGCCGCCGAGTTCGCCCGCCTCGGCGCGTCGATCGTGATCACCAGCCGCAAGGACGAGCACCTCCAGGCCGGCAAGAAGGCCATGGAGGCCATTGGCGCCCCCGTGCTCACCGTGGCCTGCGACATCCGCGACCCCGAGTCGATCAGCGCCATGTTCAACGCCGCCACCGAGGCCTTCGGCATGCCCCAGGTGCTGGTCAACAACGCGGCCGCCAACTTCCCGGTGCCCGCCGAGGACATGTCGCCCAACGCCTGGCGCACGGTGATCGACATCACGCTCAACGGCACCTTCTTCGTGACCCGCGAGTTCGGCCGTCGCCACCTCGAGGCGGCCACGCCCGGCTCGATCATCAACGTCGGCGCGTCCTACGCCTGGACGGGCGGTCCTGGCTTCGCCCACAGCGCGGCGGCCAAGGCCGGCATCAAGAACATGACCGAGACACTCGCCGTCGAGTGGGGTCCCTACGGGATCCAGGTCAACGGGTTGGTGCCGGGGCTGTTCCCGCACGAGGACATGACGGCCGACATCCAGGGCAACCTGCAGCGCACCAACGACAAGGACATCTGCCAGCCCGCGCTGCGCGTCGGCCAGCGCCAGGAGCTGGGGTGGGCGGCCACGTTCCTGGCCTCGCCCTACGCCCGGTTCATCTCCGGCCACACCCTCGTGGTCGACGGCGCCACCTGGCAGCGCCGCCTGCTCACCAACCCGCCCGTGGTCACCGTCCGCGACCAGATGGGCAAGGGCCCCTTCGA
>JAOBWJ010000357.1 GCA_025463335.1 Acidimicrobiales bacterium | reverse complement strand
ACCCTCGTCGCCTCGGTGAGTCGGGGGGCACTCTCCACGCTTGCGGCCGATCCCGAGGGCTACCCGTACGGGTCGGTTGCCAGCTACGGGCTCGACGACCGCGGGAACCCGCTGTTCTTCGTCAGCCTCATGGCCGAGCACACCCAGAACGCCATGCGCGACCCGAGGGCGAGTCTGCTCGTCACCGAGCCGGTACCTGACGGGTCCGACCCGCTCGCCAGCGGGAGAGTCACGCTGCTCGGTGTGCTGTCGACCGTGGCCGAGGACGATCGTCCCACCGCTCGCGACAGGTACCTCGAGGGCAACCCGACAGCGGCGTACTACATCGACTTCGGCGACTTCGTCTTCTACCGCCTCGACGTCCAGAGCATCCGTTATGTAGGTGGCTACGGGCGGATGAGCTGGGTTGACGCTGGCGCGTACGCGGAGGCCGAACCCGATCCGCTCGCCGCGGCGGCGGCCGGGATCATCGAGCACATGAACGCAGACCATGCCGAGGCGCAGGTCCTGTTCTGCCGTCATCTCGCCGATCGTCCCGACACCACCGAGGCGGTCATGTCCAGCGTGGATCGTTATGGCTTCGAGATGATCGCCGTCAGCCCCGCGGGTCGTGCCGCTGTCCGTCTCGGCTTCCCGGACGAGTGCACCACCGGGGAACAGGTCCGCCACGCGATGGTCGCCATGGTGGCCGATGCCCGAGCCGCCGCCGCACCCGCGCCCGAATAGCCAACCCGCTCGCCTTCGGTAGGAGCGGCAACACGGAGCCGGCGATCAGGGGCGGGCGCGTTGAGATCGAGCGCCGTGCGTTAGGCGGTCGTGCGCGCTCCCCGGGTCACCACGAATCGTCCGCCAGCAGCGATAGCCCACGCCGCCCCGGAGACGATGAACTGGGCTGCCCACCACATGCCGATGCTGGTGTGATGACCGCTGAGTGGGCAGGAGATCGTCATCAGGACCAACAGTGCTCCGACCGCGCTCGCCCAGCTCAGCGCCTGGACTCGCCGACTGGCCCCGAGCCAGGCGGCGCCGGTCATGGCGACCAGCAGGGCCAGGCCCAGCAAGGTGCCGATGAGTGGCTCGGGTGCGTGCGGGTCGGCTGGCGCCGGTTCGACAGCGATGCAGAACGCGGCCACGACGGGACCGACCAATCCGGCGAACAACGCCCACGATCGGGGCAGGGCAACCGGGTCCGGTCGAGCTTGGGGACCGTCCTCGGGCGGCTGCCGCAGGGACGCGCGATCTGCCGGGTGATCGAAGCCAACGACCACTTCCTCGCTTTGGTTGCGGGTGGTCCACATGCCAAAACGATACGACGCCAATTGTCCGATTCGCCACCAGGAAAGTGTGTCGAGGGCTGACTGCGTCGTGATCGCGGCGCGCTCACCTGGCCTGCAGTGAGAACCGGCGTTCTGGGACATGCCGTTGGGCACGTCGCCGATCCGACCTTGGCTGCCATGGTGGCCGGCTCAATCGGCGCCGATGGTGCCGGGCTCGGGGACGTAGGGCTCGAAGTAGTCGCTTGCTGGCATGCCGTCGCCTGTCAGCACGATGGCCGGGACGGAGATCCCGTCGATCTGCTCGCGGATGATGTCGGCGTGGCCGGCATGGCGGGCCATCTCCTCGACCTGGTGGACCAGGAGGTAACGGCCCCGCGCGGGGCGGTTGTCGACGATGCCGAACCACGGCGCCGGGTCCTCGATGGTCGGCGCTGACGGATCGGCCGCAGCGAGCGCCGCGACGTACTCGACTCGGGCGGCGTCGAACGCCGCGAGCGCGTCGGTCGCCGTCTCGCCGTCGGCCAGCGCGAAGCTCGCCTGGTAGGCAGCGAAGCCCGCTTCGTCGATCGCCGATCGCGGCTGGCCTTCGCGGGAGAGCCGCTCGGTCACGCCTCTCATGCAGTAGGTGGCGTGCTTGATCAACCCGCCGATGGAGAGCGCGCTGCGGCACGGGCGAAGCCGCGCCTGTTCCTCGCTCAAGCCGATGGCCGCCGCCCGGATGGCGTCGAGCTGCTGCTCGACGTAGCTGACGATGCCTTCGATCTCGTTGTGTGGTGTCGGTGCGTACATGCAAGCCAGCGTGCGCCACGAAACCGGTCAGCCTGTGGCCAGTTCAAATGAAGGTGTGGTCATCGCCTTCGCGCCGGCGAGCTGGTCGAGCGCGAGTCCCCATGGAGCGGCAGCGGAACGTCCCGCCTACCGAGGACGTCACTGCCGGAGCCCGCATCAGACTCGCAGCCGGCGTTTGGGGACGGTCGCTGCGGGCGCGACGTGGCGATGACTGAAGCGCTCGTCGGACGGGTGGAAGCGGCTGACGACGTGGGGAGCAGAACCGTCGCTGCAGCGTCTACGAGTCTTGAGCGGCAAGCAGTCGCGTGGCGAGCGGTTCCAGCGTGGCCATGAGCTCATCGAGCTCGCCGGGTTCGAGGCGCTCGTAGGGCTTCGCAGCGAGATCGTCGGTGAGCGCCTCGACGCGCTGTTTGACGGCGCGACCCGGTTCGCTCAGCCAACCGTCATCGCCGATCAGGCCGCGATCGCGCATCCCGTCGATCACGGCGGTGAGCTGCG
>JAOBWJ010000337.1 GCA_025463335.1 Acidimicrobiales bacterium | reverse complement strand
ACCGACGTCACCGGCTTCGGGTTCCTCGGGCACCTGAAGAAGCTGGCCCGGGCCAGCGGCGTCACCGCCGTGATCGACGCCGCGGCGATCCCGTACCTCGCCGGCGCCCGGGAGGCGGTGGCCCAGGGGTTCGTGAGCGGTGGCAGCAACCGCAACCTCGACTGGGTGCGCGACGACCTCGATGCCGGCCGGTTCGACGAGGACGAGCTGCTCCTGCTGGCCGACGCCCAGACGTCGGGCGGCCTCCTGGTCGCCGGCGAGGTGCCCGGCGCCCCGGTGGTGGGGGAGCTGGTCGAGCGGGGCGAGCACCTGCTCGTCCTGCGATGACCGAGCGGCCCCCCTCGGTCGACCGGCTGGCCCGTCAGCTGGCGGCCGAAGGGTCGCCGCTGCCCCACGCCTTGCTGGTCGACGCGGCGCGCGCCGCCATCGCCGCCGGCGACGTGGGCTCGGCGGCCGCTGTCGCCCGGCGGACCGAGCGACTGTTCCTGCGCCGGGTGGTCAACGCCACCGGCGTGCTGCTCCACACCAACCTCGGGCGCGCGCCCGCGTCGGGCGGGGCCATGAACGTCGAGCTCGACCTCACCTCGGGCACCCGAGGCGGCCGGGCGCCCGGCGTGGCCCTCCTCGTTCGGCTGCTCACCGGGGCCGAGGACGCCATCGTGGTGAACAACGGCGCGGCGGCCGCGCTGCTGGCCCTCACCGCGGTGGCCGCCGGCCGGGAGGTGGTGATCAGCCGCGGAGAGCTGGTCGAAATCGGCGGCGGGTTCCGCATCCCCGACATCCTCGAGCAGTCGGGGGCCCGGCTGGTGGAAGTGGGCACCACCAACATCACGCGGGTGGGCGACTACCAGCGGGTCCTCGGTCCCGACGGCGTGGTCCTGGTGGTCCACCAGTCGAACTTCGCGCAGACCGGGTTCGTCGGTCGTCCCCGGCTCGCCGAGCTGGCCGCCCTCGGCGCGCCGCTCGTCGTCGACCTCGGCTCGGGCCTGCTCGATGCCGCCACCCCGTGGCTGCCGGGCGGCCCTCCGGCATGGCTGCACGACGAGCCCGCCGCCCGCCAGGCCCTGGCCGACGGCGCCACGGTGGTCACCTTCTCGGGCGACAAGCTGCTGGGCGGCCCGCAGGCCGGCATCATCGCCGGGCGGGCCGACGTGGTCGAGCAGTGCCGCCGGCATCCGCTGGCCCGGGCCCTCCGGCCCGGTGGCCTGGTGTTGGGCGCCCTGGAGCGGGCCCTGCTGGCCCACGTGGCCGGCGATGTCGAGGCCCTGCCCTTCTGGCGCATGGCCACCGCGGCCGAGGCCGACCTGCGCCGTCGAGCCGAGGTGGTCGCCGCCGAGTCGCGTGCCGACGTGGTCGACTGCGAGTCGGCGATCGGTGGTGGATCGGTGCCGGGAGTGACCTTGCCGTCGGCGGGCGTGGCCGTGGTCGGCGATGCCCTCGCCCTCCTCCGGGACGCCGACCCGCCGATCGTGGCAAGGGTCGTCGGGGGCCGCACGGTGTGCGACCTGCGCACCGTCGACCCGGCCGACGACAACCACCTGGCGGCAGTGTTGAAGTCGCGCTAGCTCGATCGACCCTACGAGATAGGGCGTACTGCGGGGGTGGCGAAAGACGAAAGACGCGCCGAGGGGACAGCCCGGGGTGCCTCACGTGGTGCTGCCCCGCACGCCGACTCAGCTGAGGCCTTCCTGCGTCTAGTCACGCTCAGCCCGGCTCGGCCGGGCTGAGCGAGACCCGCACGGGGGAACCCGATGGATGGCGGCACCGACTCAGGCGCGCAGGGCTCGCCCCGGTGGTTGCGCCCTTGTCTTGGGGCGAACCCTGGGGTCGCCCCTTGCTTATGCCGTAGCGAGCACGGGCCCGGTGTCAGGCGCCACCTCCAGGCGGCGGCTGGCGGCGTAGCCCGCGAGGCCGGCCGCCACGGCCAGCGCGGCGAAGGCGAGCGCGGCGTGCTGCACGCCGAACGCCTGGGCCAACAGGCCGGTGACGGGCAGCGCCACCAGGTCACCCCACGCGTGCAGCGTGCTGTGCAGGGCCAACACCCGGCCGTGGGCCTCCACAGGGGCGTGGCGCTGGAGCAGCGATCGGGCCGGCGCGGCGAAGAAGGCGACATCGACGCCCCAGAGGAAGACCCCGATGCCGGCCACGATCACCGACCGGGTGCCCACGTAGAGCCCGGCGGCCGCGCCCGAGAGGAGCACGGTGAAGGCCAGCGCCCGCATGGTCGCCACCCGGTCACCCAGGCGGACGACCACGATCCCGGCACCGACCAGGCCCAGCCCGAACGCCACCTGGAGAAGCGCGAACACGGTGGTCGACTCCCCGAGGACGTCGCGGACGTAGAGGGGCTCCACCACCGCGAACGAGCCCCAGGTCAGGTAGACGGCCGTCGACAGCGCCATGGTGAGCAGCAGCGCCGGGTTGCGGGCCGTGAGCCGGTAGCCCTCGGCCAACTCCCGGCGGAACGACTCCCTGGCTGTCGGCGCCAGCGGCCGGAGGCGGAGCGTGGACACGGCGACGATGGCCACCACATAGGTGAGGGCATCGATGACGAAGGCGGCGTGGAAGCCCCAGAGGGCGATGGCGCCGGTCGCTACCAGCGGGCCGAACACGATGGCCGAGTCACCGGCGGCGCCGAGCAGGGCGTTGGCGGGCACCAGGTCGGCATCGTCGACCACACGGGGCGGGAGGGACGCGGCGGCCGGCTGGGAAAAGGCCTTGGCCAGCCCCATGAGGATCCCGCACCAGATCAGGTCCTCGTAGGAGTGGGCGAGAAGCATGGCCAGCGCGGCGACCACGCCGAGCGCGTCGGCCGTCATGAGCACCCGCTTGGGCCCGTACCGGTCGATCGGCACGCCGGCGAACGGACCGGCCAGGGCGGCAGGGATCGACCAGGCCAGGATCACCAAAACGACCTTCCCGGCCCCGACGTCGAAGCGGAACGTGGCGAAGCCCCACAGCGCGATGAGCGCGGTCCAGCTGCCGATGGCGTTGACCGCCGTGCCGGCGAACAGGAGCGCGAACGATCGGCGCCGCAGGAGATGCATGCGCCGACGGTACGGGTGGGGGCGGTGGCCCGCCCCCGGTTTTCAGGTGTTGGTGGCGGCTTGACGGAGCGTGGTGCGCACGGCCGTGGACACCCGATCGGCGTTGCCGACCACGACGACCCGCACCGGTGCCGCCGCCGTGCCCTTGGCGCTGCGGATGGCCGACGCCGTCGCCTGCGGGAGCGAGGTGGGGGCCACGCCGAGCTGGGGCGCGCCGAGCGACGCGGCCAGCGAACCCGAGGCCAGCGTCCACGCCCAGCCGTTGGCCGACGCGAGGTCGACGGCCAGCGCGTCGCGCTTCACGCCGCCCCACAGCTGCGTGGCCACCGCCACGGCGGTCCCGTAGCGGTCGATGCCGGCCACCCGGTCGACGACGAGACCACCGGCCCGCAGGTCGGCCAGCGCCCGGTCGCTCAGGGCGGCGGTGCCGCCGAGGGCGAACGCGTGCTTCGGGCCGAGACCGGCGATGGCGTCGCGCAGATCGGGCGACACCCCCTCGGTCGGGACGAGCACCAACGGTCGGTGGAGCGAGCCGGCAGCAGCGCCGCCGGTGAGGGCGTCGGCCGGGGACACGAAGGCGCGTGCCACCAGCACGTCGGTGGACGCCGGCTGGAGGCGGCGGACCTCACGGGCCACGGCCAGGCCGGTCTGGAGCCGGTCGGTCCCGGCCAGGCGAACCGCTTGCATGCCGGCGCCCGTGATTGCCGCCTCGACGGCGGGCGACACAGCGTTGGTGCCGCCCAACAGGTAGACGGTGCCGCCGGGCGGCAGCACGCGCAGCAGCTCGTCGCGGGTGGGCGCCGCCAGCGCACCAGCGGCACCACCGCCGGCGTAGAGGATCGGGCCCCAGTCGCCGGACAAGGCCGCGCCGGCGAGGGAGTCGGCCCAGTCGTCGTCACGCGCCAGCACCGCGTGCTGCGCGGCATGGTCGGCGAACACCACGCGCGAGAGCTGGAGGCCGGCGGCCTGGGCGGTGGTCGCGTCGACGGCCACCCGAGGCGCAGGGGGGCGCCCGTCGGCGGGCACGGTCGTCGGCCGGAAGGTGGTGCTACGCGCAACCACCGTGCCGTCGGCCTCGGTGAGCACCGCTTCGGTGGCCCGGCCTTGGAACTGCCGGCTCTCGGTGAACTGGGGGAACACCTTCGACGGCGTCTGCAGGTTGGGCACCGCTGCGGTGTAGGGCGCCGCCTCGTTGCGGGGGTCGGTGGCGAAGAGGAAGGCGTTGTTGGCGTAGGTGGTCGCGGCCGACCCCTGGCCGTTGTAGCGGTAGAGGGCGGCCCACCAGTTCTCGAGCACCGCCTCGTCGTCCCGGCCCAACGACGCCGGGTTGGCCCGCTGCGAGTCCTCCCACTTGTCGCGGAGGATCTGGGCGCCGGCGGCCACGTTGTAGCGCCAGTCGGACGCCAGCTGCCGAGCGTCGAACCGGGTGTCGAGGGTCACCTGCATCATGCCGATGCCGCAGTCGGCGGCCATCAATGGCGTGCCGTCGGCCTTGAACTGCACCCAGTTGCGCAATGTGGCCGGGTCGAAGCCCTCGGCGAAGGCGACGGCCTTCAGCAGGGTGGCCGGCACCTGCTTGGCCGCGGCCTGGGCGTCGAGCTCGGCGGCCGCCGTCGCCGGCGACGGGTTGGTGCCCGTGATGCCGCTGAGGTCGGGGCAGGTCGCCGCGCCCGCGGTGCCGGGTAGTGCGGCGACAAGGAGGCCGGCGACGAGAACGCCGGCGAGCACGGCCAGGCGCGCCCTCACACGAAGACCAGCGACGGCAGCTCGGCGTAGTCGGCCACCACGTGGTGGCCCTCCGGCGTCGGTTGTGTCGTGTCGTCGCTGATCCCGGTGTAGCGAACCGCAGTCATGCCCATGCTCCTCGCACCGGCGATGTCGGTCCGCCGGATGTCGCCTACGTGCACCGCTCGCTCGGCCGCCACGCCCAGACCGTCGAGCGCGTGCTCGAAGATCACGGGCGAGGGCTTGTAGTGGCCGACCTCGTCGGAGAACGACCAATGGTCGAACAACTCCAAGACGCCCCAACCGTCGAGAACGTTCCGGAGGACGGGTGAGGGTGTCATGCCCACGTCGCAGATGATGCCGAGCCGCAGGCCGCCCTCCTTGAGAACGACGAGACACTCGGCGATCCCGTCGGTGAGGTGGAGCTCGGCCTCGTGGCCAGCAGTGGTGAAGGCCTCCACCAGCTCACGGCGGACGTGGGCCGGCACGGCGAAGCCGAGCTGCTCGACCAGCTCCTCGGCCGCCCGCACCGACTGGTACTGCTGGTTGGCCGTCCAGTGATCCACGTAGCGCTCCCAGGAGCGCGCGAACACGGCGTCGAGGAGCGAGCGCTCCATGGCGAAGCCGGCCTCCTCGAGCAGCCCGGCCCATGCCTCCTTGCGCCGGCCGGCCAGGTGCCCCGACTCCTCCCACACGAGGGTGTTCCAGTAGTCGAACGTCACCGCGTCGTACCGACCAGCCATGGAAGCGGAGCCTAGGCCGAGGCCCAAAACGAGGACCGGCCGCCCGCAGGCGGCCGGATCCCGATCTCGGAGCGCTCAGCGCTCTTCGACGGACATCTCCTCGAGGCACCGCTTGATCTCGCTGGCCCGGAAGCGGCGATGGCCGCCGAGCGTGCGAATGGCGGTGAGCTTGCCGGCCCGCGCCCAGCGGGTCACGGTCTTCGGGTTCACGCGAAAGAGCTGCGCCACCTCGGAAGGGGTGAGCAATGCCTCGGGGGCATCGAGTTCGTCGGACTGGGCCATGTGACTCTCCGTGGTCAGGTGTTACGCGCTGTACAGACAGTACGGGAAGACACGCGCCACTGTGTCCGATTCCTCCCCTGAAGATAGGGACCGCTCTCCACGCAGGGAATGGCCAAAGAGAACCATTGGGAACACCCCGCCGAACTAGTCAGAAACGGCGCGTCCTTTCGCCTGTGCGAACATTCCGGCGAAGGGGGTGGGGCGGTGCGGGGGAGGTTGGCGACGACGTTCCGGTCGCTGCGCGTCCGCAACTACCGCCTCTTCTTCCTCGGCCAGGCCGTCTCGGTGTCGGGCACCTGGGTGCAGGTGGTAGCCCAGGGCTGGCTCGTCCTCGACATCTCGCACGACTCAGCGGTGGCGGTGGGCGTGATCACCGCTCTCCAGCAGGTGCCGGTCCTGTTGTTCGGCGCCTGGGGCGGGGTCCTGGCCGACCGGTGGGACAAGCGGCGCACGCTGATCGTCACCCAGCTGGTTGCGGCCGCCGCCTCCTTCGCCCTCGCCGCCCTCGTCTTCACCGACACCGCCACGCTGCCGGGCGTCGCCGTCATCGTGATCATCACGGGCCTGGCGACCGTGGTCGACCTCCCCACCCGCCAGATCTTCGTCAACGAGATGGTGGGCGACGAGGACCTCATCAATGCTGTGGGCCTCAACAGCGCCCTGTTCAACGCAACGAGGATCGTCGGCCCGGCCATCGCCGGCGCCTTGCTGGTGACGGTCGGCTCGGGCTGGTGCTTCCTGGTCAACGGCGTCTCGTTCCTCGCCGTGATCGCCGGGATGCTGGCCATGCGGACCGACGAGCTCCGGCCGGCCCCGCTGGTGGCCCGGGCCAAGGGCCAGATCCGCGAAGGCCTGCGCTACATCGCCGGTCACCCGGAGCTGCGGGCCAACCTGGTCCTGATGGCCATCACCGGCACCCTGGCCGTGAACTTCCCGGTGGTGCTGCCGGTGCTGGCCAAGGACACCTTCCACGGTGACGCCGGCACCTACAGCCTGATGACCGCAGCCATGGGAGCCGGCGCCCTGGTCGGGGCCCTGGTGGTGGCCGGCCGCAAGACGATCGACGAGCGCCTCCTGCTGCTCGCCGCCGTGGGGTTCGGCATCGGGTTGTGCGTGTCGGCGACTGCGCCCACGCTCGGCTTCCTCGTCCCGCTGCTCGTCGCCACCGGCGTGTTCAACATCATGATGTTCGCCACCTCGAACACCCTCCTGCAGCTGCTGGCGTCACCCGAGATGCGCGGCCGCGTGCTGGCCGTGCGCATCATGACGATCCTCGGCACGACCCCGGTCGGGGCGCCCATCGCCGGCTTCGTGTGCGCCCGGTGGGGCGCCCGATGGGGCCTGGGCATCGGCGGGGTCGCCACCCTGGTGGCCGCCGTCGTGCTGTGGGCATCGATCCGGGGCCGGGCCGTCCCGGCCGGGGCCACCTCGGATGAGCTCGTGTCCGACCCCGCCCTCGCCTGACCGTACGCTCCCCACCATGTCCGACCTGGCCCGCCGCGTGTACGACACCGCCCACCTGACCGGAAAGTTCACCCTCCGCTCCGGGCAGGTCAGCCACGAGTACTTCGACAAGTACCTGTTCGAGGCCGACCCGGTGCTCCTGCGCGACATCGCCGAGGCCATGGCCCCGATGGTGCCGGCGGAGACCGAGGTGCTGGCCGGGCTGGAGCTGGGCGGCATCCCGATCGTGACCATGCTCTCGCAGGTGACCGGGCTGCCGGCCCTGTTCGTGCGCAAGGAGGCCAAGTCCTACGGCACGTGCCGTCTGGCCGAGGGGGGCGAGGTCGAGGGCCGGAACCTGGTGGTGGTGGAGGACGTGGTCACGACCGGCGGGCAGGTGCTGCTGTCGTGCGCCGAGCTGCGCGAGCGGGGCGCCACCGTCGACACCGTCTTGTGCGTGATCGACCGCGAGGCCGGTGGTCCCGAGGCGTTCGCCGCCGAGGGCCTGGCCCTGCGGGCCCTCCTGACGATGAGCCAGCTCAAGGCCACCGCCGACCGCTGAGCCGCCGTTCGGGCGCGGCCCGTTTTGCGGCATTTACGCCGCGCCGGCTTAAGTCGCGCAGGGTGTCTACCGATCAGCTGGGGGTGACCACCTCTCGTGCGCGGCGCATTCGGTCTGCGCCCCTTGCCGTGCTCGTCGCCGCCGCGGCGCTGCTCGGCCTCGGCGGCGGGCCGGCTCTCGCCACGGCCGACCCCGAACCGGCCCCGACCCTCGCCCGCGTGTCCATGCGGATCACCTCGTCGTCGGACTGGACCGTCGTGCACCTCGGCGGCACCAGCGTCGTCAACGCCCGCATCCGCGGCGCCTCGTCGAACGCCACCGTCGACCGCGTGCACGACGGCTGGGCCGTCCGGAACCGCGGCACGGCACCCGTCACCGTCGACGTCGAGTGGCTGGCGCAGGGCGCGGGCACGTCGAGCACCCTGCCCCTGCAGGTGACCAAGGGGTGGCGCGGCGGCGTGGACGTCTCCGTCCAGCCCCGTCCGATGGCGGTCGCGCCCGTGACCGTCCACAACGATCTCCAGAAGGTCACCGATCCGACCAACGCCCTCACCGTGGCGGTGCCGAGGCGCACGATCTTCACCGGCGCCGGCGTCGACCTCCCCCGCGCCGACGCCCGCCGTCTGGCGCTCGCCTTCTACTACCCGTGGTTCTCGAGCTATGGCGATGGCCGGCTGGCCGACCGCCCGACCGACCCCCGCAGCGTCTGGGACGGCGCCGGCGTGCGGTCCATGCTCCGGCAGGCCAAGGGCGTCGGGCTCGACGGCTTCGTCGTCTCCTGGAGCGGCAACGCCAAGGACGGTCCCGGCTTTCGGACGGTGCTCGGCGGCGCCGCCGAGACCGGCATGGTCGTCTCGCCCTACCTCGAGACCGTGGACGCCACCAGCTCGCTGGTCAAGGCCCAGCAGATCGAGACGGTGACGCAGTGGCTGACGCAGGCGCTGGCCTACTCGTCGTCGCCGGCGTTCCTGAAGGCGAACGACGTGCCCGTCGTGTTCGTGTACCAGATGGCTCGTCTCTCGCCCGCCGACTGGAAGATCGTGCTGGCCCGCCTGGCCGCCCTCGATCGCCGGGTGCGCCTGGTGGGCGACGCCCCGCTGAACGCGTACCGGTCGGTCGAGTGGGGCGTGCACAAGTACGGCGCCAACGAACACGTCGACGCCCTCACGTGGTGGTCGACGAACGCCTCCATGGCCGCCCGGTCCGACGCCATGCTCGACGGTGGCGCGCCGTCCCTCGTCGTCGGCTCGGTGTCCCCCGGCTACGACGACCGCCGCCTGCGGGGAGCGACCAACCCGATCGTCGATCGGGGCCCCGAGGGCGAGCGCTACGACGACACGTGGGACGCGGCGCTGGCCGGCACCCCCGACTGGGTCGTGGTGACCTCCTGGAACGAGTGGTTCGAGGGCACCAGCATCGAACCTGGCGTCACCACCGGGGCCCGCTCGTTGGCGCAGACGCTCGACCGCACCCAGCGCTGGCGGGAGGCTGCACCGAAGTAGCGAGGATCGCCCCGTGCGTAGGAATGGCCGGCGCTCAGGGCCCGGGGCAATACTTCGCAGCGCCATGCGACCTGGCCTCGACGATGACACCTTCGGCGTGCTGCGCGCCGCCCGCCGACCCCCTGCCGCGCAGGTGGTCGTGGTCGTCATCGTGGCCGTCCTCGGCGCCGGGATCGCGGGGACCCTGGCGGCCAGCCGCACCCCCACCTACGAGAGTCGCACCGCGGTTCTGATCGACCAGCCGCGGGCCATCGCCGCCGCCGGCGACGAGGGGATCATCGCCAAGCTCGTGCGGCTGCGCACCAAGTACGCCGGCCTCGTGCCCATGCCGGGGATGCTGGCACCGGTTGCCGCCGACCTCGGCATGCCGGCGGGCGAGGTGGCCTCCGCGGTTCGGGTCGAGGTGCCCGCCAACTCGCTGCTGCTCACCGTCGTGGCCCGCTCCTCCGAGCGGGGGATGGTCGCTCCCGTCTCGCGAGCGGTCGGCCGCCGGTTGGGGACCTACGCCGCCGACGAGCAGACCGGAGCGGGCATCCCGGCCGACCAGCGCTTCGTCTTCGAGGTCGTCGCCGGGCCCAGCCCGGCCGCCAAGATCTCGCCGTCGGGCGACCGGGCGCTCGCCGTCGCCGCGACCGTAGGACTCCTCCTCCTGATCCTCCCGTTGGCCGCCCTGGCGCTGCGCCCGACGTCGAGGTAGCCGGTCGTGCCCACCTCGGCGCTGCTGCTCCTCGGGGCAGCGGTCGCGGGCTACCTGGTGCTGGCGCCGCTCCGACGGGCGCTGCTCGGGGCGCTGGCCACCCAGGTGCTGCTGCCCGGAGTGCTCGTCGTCCCCAACCCCCTCTCCGCCTACCCGACCTTCGGCCGGGTGGCCCTGGTGGCCCTCGCCGCCAACGTGGCCCGTCGCTGGTGGCGCGGCGACCTGGCCGACGACGCCTGGCGGTGGACGCCGGTCCACGCCGCCCTTGCCCTCCTCGTCCTCGTCGGCCTGGTCAACGGGGTGCTGCTCGCCCAGCCCGAGCTCTCCACGTGGGACACCCTCCACGGATGGGCCTCCTTGGTCGACCAGCTCGTGCTGTTCGCCCTGGCCACCGCCGTCCTCCGTACCGACCCGGACCCGCGGTGGCTCCTGCGCGGCATCGGTGCCGTGGTCGTCGCCTCGGCCACGCTCGGCGCCCTGGAACACCTGACCGGTGGGGCGTGGGGTCACTGGCTGTTCTCGCACCGCCCGTCGCTGCAAGGTCTCGACGCCGCCCACGCCCTCGACCTGCGCGGCGGCCGGACACGGGTCCGCGCCGGTGCCGAGTTCGCCCTCGAGTTCGCCTGGGTGAGCGTCATGCTCCTCCCGGCCCTGGTGGCCGCCACCACACTCCTCCCCCGGCGTGACCGCTGGCTCGGGCTGGCGCTACCGGTGCTGGTGGTTGCCGCCGTGTACTGGTCCTACAGCCGGTCGCCGCTGCCGTTCGTCGCCGTGGGCGTGGTCGCGGTGTGGGCCGGCTCGTCGTTCTCGCGGCGGGTCGGCGTCCTCCTCGCCACTCTGGTGGCGGGCGGGGCGCTGTTCGTCTTGACGTCGCCCAACCTCCTGACCCCGCTGACGACATCGTCCAACCAGGCCACCGTCGACGTGCGCCGCGAACGGCTTCCGCGGGTCGCCGCTCTGGTGGCCGACCGGCCGGTGCAGGGCCTCGGCATCGGCGGCCTCGACCGCGCCGGCATCCCCACGACGGATGCCAGCTATCAGCGGGCGTACGGCCAGTTCGGCGTCGTCGGCGCCACGTGGTTGGTGGTGACCGTGGCGGTGGCCATCGGTGCGACGGCGCGGAGCCTTCGAGCTCGGTCCCGGCTCGGACGGTCGGCGGGTGCAGCCATGACGGCCGGGGTGGTGGCCGGTGCCTTCGGCGCCGCCTCGTTCGACCTCTTCTCGCTCGGCGGGTCGGCCGCCGTGTTCTGGCTGCTGGTCGGCGGCGGCGTCGTCTTCGGTGAGCAGGCCGGGGGCCGAGTACCGGTCTGGCGGGAGTCCGCCGGGCGGGCGGGGGTCGTGCTGGTCGCCGTGGCCGCCGGCACCGTGCTGGCCATGGCATGGCCCCGCCAGGTCGTCGGGACGGCGCGTTAC
>JAOBWJ010000331.1 GCA_025463335.1 Acidimicrobiales bacterium | reverse complement strand
GCTCACTACCTGGGGCTGCTCCGGTGCATCCGGCTGCTGGTGGACGACCCGGCTGACGCCGAGGACATCGTGCAGGAGACGTTCGTGCGAGCCCACCGCTCGCTCGAGGGCGTGCTCGATCACGATCGGGAGGCCGCCTACCTCCGCAGCACGGCCCTCAACTTGGCCCGCAGCCGGCTTCGTCACCTCCGCGTCGTCCGGCGCCATGCTTTCGAGCCGCCTTCGCCGGTCGAGCACCTCCTCAACGCCGAACGGCCGGCAGTGCTGGCCGCGCTGCGCCACTTGCCCGTCCGGCAGCGGGAGTGCGTGGTCCTGCGCTACTACCTCGACCTGTCCGAGCAGGAGATCGCCACCCTGCTCGGGATCTCGACCGGCTCGGTGAAGACCCACGCATCCCGGGCCTTGGCGGCCCTGGCCCCGGCCCTGGAGGAGCTGCGATGAACCCGACCGAGGAGCTGCTCGCGCGCGCCCTTCGCCACGCGGTGGCCGATGTCGAGGCGGAGCCCGACGCCCTGGATCGACTGTTGGCCCGGACCCGCCGAACCCGTCGACCGGTGAAGCCGTGGCTGGCCGTGGCCGCCGCCCTCGTGATGGTGGTCGCCGCCGCCCTGCTGCGTTCCGGTGACGACCCCGAGGTGCACGTGGCGACGACGGCGCCGGCGCCACCCCTGCCGCCGGTCGCCGAGCGGGTGGCCGCCGCGCGGGACGACCACCTCGACGTGCTGGACGCCCGCACCGGCACCGTCGTCCGCCACCATCGCCTCCCCCCCGCCCTACGGCACCCGGATCCGTTGCCCGGCTTCACCGCTGGCAAGCAAGCCGTGGTGCTGCTGACGGCCACCAGGGCGGCGTGGACGGTCGACCTCGAGACCGGCCGGGCCACCCACCTGCTCAACGAGGTCAGGTTCCTCGCGTTCAGCCCCGACGGCTCATCGCTGGCGTACGTGCCCTTCGACTCCAACGGCTCGGGGGAGATCGTCGTTCGCCAACTCGACTCCGGGACCGAGCGCCGGTTCCACCTGTCCCCCGGCTCTTACACGGACTTCACCGGGATCTCGTCGGTGGTGTGGCGCCCGGACGGCACGCGCTTGGCGTTCACCCGCGGGCACTACGGCTACGACACCTACGTCCTCGACCCCGGCGCCGAGTCCGACCTCTCCGCCCTCGAGCCGGCGGTGGCCAAGTTCGCCATCCACGCCTGGAGCCCCGGCGGCGCCCTGTACGGCTTCTACTACTGCTGCGCCGAGGCCGAGCCGCCCGTCCCGGTCGTGTACGACACACGGGGCCGCACGTTGCTCGACCCCTTGCCGGCCGGCGCCGGCCTCGTCGACGCCAACGACCTCGATGGCCGCTATCTCGCTATCACCACCCGGCAGAGCCGGTCCCCGGCGCTCGTGGTGGAGGGCCACCGGCTCCCGGGCTACACCCGGGCCGCCTGGTAGCACCTAGACCTGGACCGCGACCGCTTGGCGCAGGTGGCCGACCAGATCCTCCTGGACCATGTCCCTCGCCACACCGACGGCGTTGACGATGGCCCGGGCCGAGGATGAACCGTGGCTGATGATGCACACGCCGTCGACGCCCAGGAGCATGGCCCCGCCGTAGGACTCGGGGTCGAGGTCGGTGGCCAACGGCTCGAGGGCGGGCCACACCTGGTCGAACAGGGCAGCGAGCTCGGGGGTGGCCGTGAGCCGCTCGAGGATGGCTGTCTGCACGAAGCGCATGCCGCCTTCGAGCGTCTTGAGGGCCACATTGCCGGTGAAGCCGTCGGTGACGACCACGTCGACGTCGGTGGTCATGAGGTCGCGACCCTCGACGTTGCCGATGAAGTTCACGTTGGCGGTCGAGCGCAGGAGGGCGTTGGTGAGCTTCTCCTGCTCACGGCCCTTCGTGTCCTCCTCGCCGATGGAGAGCAGGCCGACCCGAGGAGCGTCGCCGCCGTAGCGGGTGGAGAAGAACGAGGCACCCATCTGGGCGAACTGCACCAGCCACTCGGGCTGGACCTCGGCGTTGGCTCCGGCGTCGAGCAGGATCGTCGGCGTGGAGCCCGGCACCGGGATCGGCGTGGCGATGGCCGGTCGGGCCACGCCCTTGATCCGGCCCATGCGCAGCAGGGCACTGGCCATGGTCGCCCCGGTGTTGCCGGCGCTCACCATGGCCGACGCCTTGCCGTCCCGCACCGCCTCGGCGGCGCGGACCAACGAGGAGTCCTTCTTCCGACGCACCGATGAGCTCGGGTCGTCGTGCATCTCGATGACCTCGGTGCAGGCGATGACGTCGAGCCCCTGGGGGTCGCCGATGCGATCGGGCGGGCCGACCAGCACTACGGGGACACCCAGCTCGTCGACGGCACGCCGGGCGCCGGTGACGATCTCGCCCGGTGCCTTGTCGCCGCCGACGGCGTCGACAGCGACCGGCAGCATCAGCTCAGTCGACCTCGACGGCCTGCCGGCCGTTGATCTGCGAAGGCGTGGTCACCTTCAGTCGACCTCAACGGCCTGGCGGCCGTTGTACCACCCGCAGGTGGGGCAGACGACGTGCGGCAGCTTGGCCGACGAGCAGTTCGGGCACAGACTCCGGCTGGGCGCGATGAGCTTCCAGTTCGACGCCCGACGGCTGCGGCTCTTGGCCTTGCTGGTCTTCTTCTTGGGGACGGCCATCGCCGGCTCCTCGTGCTCGGTGGACCGAGCGAGGTTAGTGGCATCCGAGACCGGACCGGTAGTCGGCGCCATAGGTTGCCCCGCTCTGACCCCCGGCGAGGACGACCTCGGCCCAGAAGGTAGCGCCAGGATCGAGTGGGGTTCGGGCCGAAAGCGCCCGAAAAGTTCGATTCTTCGCCGGATCTCGTTGCCGCCGACGATCGAACATATGTACGATTGGGACATGTCCGGCGAGCTCCGCGAACTGAGTGAAGCGGTCGAATCGCTTGAGCTACCGGTCGATACCGATGCGCTTGCCGACGTGCTGTCGATCATGGATCGACTCCAGGCCAAGGCCGCTCGGCTGGCCGGAGAGATCGACGCCGCCAGTCTGTGGGAGCTCGACGGCGCCACGTCGCTCACCGCGTGGTGCCGGCAGATCGGTCGGATGACCGATGGCGGTGCCTCATCGCTGTCACGCATCGCTCGCCGCGTCCGGTCGTTACCGGTGACAGCCGCGATGTGGGAAGCCGGCTCGCTCTCGAGCGGCCAGATCCACGTGATCGTGGCGAACCTGTCAGATCGGACCATCGGCCGCTTCGCCGAGGGCGAGGCCAGCTTCGTGCCATTGCTTGCGCCGTTGACCATGATCGAGACGGTCACGGCCATGCAGGAGTGGCGCCGGCGGGCCGAGGCCGAGCTCGACGACCACGAGAAGCCAGAGCCGCAGCGGTCCTTCCACCACTCGCGGACCCTGGACGGCCACTACAAGTCGACCGGGAGCTACGACCCGGACAGCGGTTCGGTGATCGAGACCGCGCTTCGCCTGGCCACAACGCCGGACGCCGACGGCGAGGACCGATCCCCGGCCGAACGCCGTGCGGACGCCGAGGTGGCGGTCCACCAGTTCTTCCTCGACCACCAGCGCAAGCACCGGGGCGGCCGACGCCGGCCGCACGTCGATGTGGTGGTCGACATCGCCTCCGACGGGGAGGTTTCAGGCCGGCTGATCGACGGACCCGTCCTGCCAGCCGCCGCTGTGAAGCGGTTGCTCTGCGACTGCGCCGTGCATCGGGTGATCACTGACGGCCCGTCGGCCATCCTCGACTACGGACGCAGCACCCGCACCGTCCCGGTCGACCTGTTCAACGCCCTGGTGCTGCGAGACGGCCACTGCCGCCATCCAGGGTGCGATCGACCACCCGATTGGTGCGATGCGCACCACATCAAACCGTGGGAAGAGGGTGGCGAGACCTCCCTCGACAACCTCGCTCTGAAATGCCGGCGTCACCACCTGCTCGGTCACCAACCCGGCTGGTCCGACAAGCTGCTGCCCGACGGCACCTACGTCGTCACCGATCGTCAGGGTCGAGTGTGGCGGAGCGTCCCACCCGGGGTGCTGGCAGCCTGAACTGGGCCGGTCAGCCGAAGAAGATGCAGGTGGGGTCGCGCTCGACCTCGGCGAGAATTCGACCAACATCCTTGGTGGGACCGAGGTCGTCGTAGGGGTGCCACCGGCTGTTGCGATCGGCCCAGTGGAGCGACCACCGCCCGCTGTCCGGCTCGTACCGGAGCTGGGCGACGGGTTGTCGGATCCACTCCCCCGACGTGCCGTCCCAAGGCGGGCGGCACTCGGCGATGGTGACCGAGTTGCCACGAATGGTGGCCTCCAGGCGCATCTGCTGGCGATGCTCGGGTGGCGTCTGCTCCTCGCAGAAGCGGTGGATCGTGGTCAGCACAGCCTCGGGAACGGGCATCCCGGGAGCGTGCCACAGTGACGGCATGAGCGACCCGAAGGCCCTCGTCGCCCAGCGCCATCCGGGCCGACGGCGACGTCCGCCGGGAGGACCTGACCGTCGTGCCTGACAATGCCTTGTTCGAAGCGGCACTTGCGTCCTTCGCCGCCATCGCGGAGTCGTTGGGCGGCGGCGAGACATGAACGACGACCCCGGTTGGGGATCGCCGAAGGACGTGCTCCTCGGGCTGCTCCCCTTCGGCCCGATGATGCGCATCGGCCGCGCCACTCAGCGTCCCCCCGACCTGGTGACCTTGCGAGCGATCTTTCTCTCGTTCATCACCGCCATCGTCCTCATCGGCGTGGTGGTCCTGTTGCTCGTGCCCGGCATGGAGCCATCGGTCAGCGGCACGACCGCCGCCCTGACGGTGCTCGCGCTCGGCGTGGCGGGACAAGTCGCGAGCGGGTTGATCGCACGACCGCTGGACTGCACCAGCCCGACCACCCTGGCCACGAGCTACCGCACCCGGTTCTTCCTACGCCTGGCGTTCGCCGAATCCGCGGCACTCATGGGCTTCGTGGGCGCCAACCTCTCGGCCAACCTGACCGTGTATCTGGTGGGTGCCGCCATCACGGCCGTCGGCTTCACCCGCCTGGCCCCGACGGCTGCCAACCTCGGCCGCGACCAAGAGGAGCTCGCAGGCCGCGGCTGCCGGGGATCGCTGATCGCCGCCCTCCAGTAGCCCGCACCTTGAGCTGGTTCAGTCCTCGAACTTGAGCTGGTCGAGGGCGGACCAGCGGGCATCGCCGAGATTCTGGCCGTGGCCGCAGTCGACGGTGTTGCGGTCGGCGCCGCACTCGGCACACAGGCCGGCGCAGTCGTCCTTGCACAGGGGTGCGAGCGGGAGCTCGAGCAGGATCGTCTCCCGGGCCACCGGCTCGAGGTCGATCCGGTCGTGGTCGAGCTGGCGGGTCTCGCCGTCGACCGGGTTGTCCTCGAAGATCTCCAGCACGTCGGCCTCGAGCACCCGCTCGACGGGCTGCAGGCAGCGTCGGCACTCCCCCACCCACGGGGCCTGGACGGTGCCCTTGGCCACGATCGCGTCGTTGACCGACTGCAGCTCGAGGTCGAGGACCACGGTGCCGCCGACCGGCACGTGGCTGCCGAGCACGGCGAGCTCACCCAGCACGGCTTCGAGGTGTTCGTGGCGGGTGTTACCCGGCCGGCTGAGCAGGTCGGCAACCCCCACGGCCAGGGTCCCGACCGCTTTCACAGGTCGTCCTGGTCGAAGAACTCGGGCTCGCCCGGGTTCGCCGACCGATCGTCCTCCTCCTCGGGAAGGGAGGCCTGGAGGCGGGAACGGCCGGCCTGGACGGTGCGGATGGTGCGGTCGAGCACGATCTCGAACTGGGCCAGCTTCTGATCGCAGAAGTCCTCGGCCTCGTGCTTGAGCCGCCGGGCCTCGGCCTCGGCCTCGTCGATGACCTGCCGAGCGGTGTGCTGGGCGTTGCGGACGACCTCGGTGCGCTGGACCATGCGCTCGGACCGCACCCGGGCGGCATCGAGGATGTCGTCGCCCTCGCGCTGGACCTTGGCCAGGAACTCCTCGCGCTCACGCAGCAGCCAGCGGGCGGCCCGGAGCTCCTCGGGCAGGCGGGACAGACCCTCCTCCACCAGCTCGAGGACCTCGTCCCGGTTGATCATCACCGACGCCGACAGCGGCATCGGGCGGGCGTTGCCGACCAGGTCGGCGACCCGGTGCAGCAGCGTCTCCACGTCGGTGCCGGCGTAGTGGCCCTGATCGTCGAGGTCTTCGTCGATCTCGAGATCGTCGTGGAAGTCGGTCACTCCGGAACCTCCTTGGCCATCTTCGTCTTGAGCATGATGGCCACCGGTTCGGGCACCATCGACGACACGTCGCCCCCGAAGCGGGCGATGTCGCGGATGAACTTCGACGCGATGTAGGAGTTGGCCGACGCCGACGGCAGGAACAAGGTGTGCACGCCGGACACGGCCAGGTTGGTCTGGGCCTGCGCCATCTCGTTCTCGAAGTCGACCACGGCGCGGAGCCCCTTGATGATGAAGTCGGCGCCGACCTCCTTGGCCACCCGGGTCACCAGGTCCTTCATGGAGATGACCTTCACGTTGTCGAGATGGAGGAGCGAGTCGCGGATCATCTCCTTGCGCTCTTCCAGCTCGAACAGGCCGCCGGACTTCTGCGGGTTGCGGATGGCGGCCACATACACCTGACCGAACAGGTACGCGGCGGTCTCGACCAGCTCACGGTGCCCGTTGTGGAAGGGATCGAAGGATCCCGGATAGAGGACGGTCGCCACTCGCTACCTTTCGATCAACCCCGTCGAGCGAGGACCACCACCGTACCGCCGTACTTCTTCGAGCGGAGAACGTCCCACGCCTCCGGCACCGGCACCTCCCGGTCGGATTCGATGACGGCGACCTCGGCGTCGAGCCCCCCGAGGAGCATCGCCCACTCCTCGTCGGTGTAGGCGTAGGGCGGATCCAGCAGGGCCAGGTCGAACGGTCCGGCGCCCGTGGCGAGGTAGCGCATGGCCTCGCTGCGCACGACCGTGGCCCGGTCGGCCAGGCCGGTGGCGTCGAGGTTGGCCCGTACGGTGGCGAGGGCCCGGCTGTCCTCGTCGACGAACGTGACCGCCGCCGCGCCCCGCGAGAGCGCTTCGATGCCGAGGGCGCCGGAACCGGCGAACAGGTCAAGCACCACGCCGTCCTCGACGACGCCGAGACTGCCCAGGGCGTTGAACGTGGCCTCCCGCACCCGGTCGCCCGTGGGCCGGGTCGACG
Organism: Acidimicrobiales bacterium; assembly: GCA_025463335.1. Taxonomy (GTDB): domain Bacteria; phylum Actinomycetota; class Acidimicrobiia; order Acidimicrobiales; family CADCSY01; genus RYN-34. The sequence continues at coordinate 819 of JAOBWJ010000331.1, read as the reverse complement.
ATCCGGCCGGCGCCTCCAACCGACGTCCTCTCGCTGTTCCCGCCACCACTCGCACGCCGGGAACGTACCGTTGACCCATGGTGCACACCGAGGTGGCGGGCGAGGGCGTACGGCTCATCCGCATCGACCGCCCCGCCCGCCGTAACGCCATCGACAGCCCCACGGCCGACGCCCTGCACGACGCCTTCCTCGCCTTCGAGGCCGCACCCGACGAGCGGGTTGCCGTGCTCACCGGCGATGACACCGCCTTCTCCGCCGGTGCCGACCTCCAGGATCTTCCCCGGCTCCGACCCTCGGGCCCGCTGGGACCGACGCGGCTGCACCTGTCGAAGCCGGTCATCGCCGCCGTCGAGGGCTGGTGCGTGGCCGGCGGGCTGGAGCTGGCGCTGTGGTGTGACCTGCGAGTGGCCGGCCGGTCGGCCCGCTTCGGCTGCCTCGAGCGCCGCTGGGGGGTGCCCCTCATCGACGGCGGCACCTACCGCCTGCCCCGCATCGTCGGCCTGGGCCGAGCGCTCGACCTGATCCTCACCGGCCGCGAGATCGACGCTACCGAAGCGCTGGCCATGGGCCTTGCCAACCGGGTGGTCGACGACGGCACCGCCGTGGCCGCCGCCGTCGAGTTGGCCACCTCGATCGCCGACTTTCCGTGGGCATGCGTGGTCGCCGACAGGGAGTCGGTCTACGAGGGGTTGGGCCGGGCCGAGGCCGACGCCCTGGCCCGGGAAGCGGACCGGGGGCGCGCGATCGTGCTCGCCCCCGACTTCACCGCCGGCGTCGAGCGGTTCGCGAACCGATGACCGAGCCCGACGCCGTCATCGA
>JAOBWJ010000321.1 GCA_025463335.1 Acidimicrobiales bacterium | reverse complement strand
GTGCATGCGCCTCTGGGCCGACGAGTGCTGGCGGGCCACCCGCACCCCCGACGGCCCTGCGACCCTGCACCTCCGCCAAATCGGGGGTGAGGTCCTGGGCGAGGCGTGGGGCCCGGGCGCCGGGTGGGCCCTCGACGGCGTCGCCGATCTGCTCGGCCTGCACGACGACGCCGCCGGGTTCGAGCCTGGGATCCCCCTCCTGAGCGAACTGGCTCGCCGCTTCCCCGGCCTCCGCATCGGGCGCACGCGGGCGGTGGCCGAGGCCCTGGCCCCGACCATCATCGAGCAGAAGGTGACCGGCAGCGACGCCCACCGCGCCTGGTGGTGGCTCGTCCGCCGTCTCGGCGAGGCGGCTCCTGGCCCGGTCCCGCTGCTCCTCCCGCCGGCCCCCGCCACGCTGGCCGCCACCCCGACGTGGGTCTTTCACCGGGCCAACATCGAGCGCAGGCGGGCCCACACCATCACCCGGGCCATGGCCCGCGCCTTTCGGCTCGAGGAGACCACCGCAATGCCGATGGCCGACGCCTACCGGCGGCTCCAAGCCTTCCCGGGGATCGGCCCATGGTCGGCGGCCGAGGTGGCGGTGGTGGCGCTCGGCGATCCCGATGCGGTGAGCGTGGGCGACTACCACCTCAAGAACCAGGTTTCGTGGGCGCTGGCCGGCGAGGAGCGGGGCACCGACGAACGGATGGTCGAGCTGCTCGAGCCGTGGCGGGGCCACCGGGCTCGGGTGCTGCGCCTGCTGGGCGCCGGTGGCATCCAAGCCCCCCGGCGGGGTGCTCGGATGTCGAACCGCTCGATCGTCAGTCTGTGAGCCCGAGCGGATAGGCGAGAGTCCCAGGAGTTCGGGCGTACTGCGGGGGTTCAAAGACTAAGGACGCGCCCAGGGGCGGGGTGGCCGAAGGTCGTCGCGGGGTCTTCAGCCATTCCGGGGCCCAGATCCGACCATCTTCGGCCGTCCTAGGGCCCCAGAACGGATCGGCGGGCGGCACCGACGTGAGTCATGTGACCCTCGCCCCCGTGGTTGCGTCCTTTTCTTTGAGGCCCTAGCGAAGGGGCGTACTCATGGGGCCGTTCGAGAAAGTAAAGCAAGTGCCCTACCCACGGGCGGTCGGCCGTCGTACAGTTCGCGGATGGATTCGAAGCATCCGCGGCGGTACCGCCTGATCTCCGCCGACAGCCACTTCAACGAGCCGCCGGACCTCTTCACCGAGCGGGTGCCGGCCGCCCTGAAGGACCGGGCGCCGAGGATCCAGCGGTTCGACGAGGGTGACGCGTGGGTCATCGAGGGCGTCAAGGACCCCATCAACTTCGGCATGAACGCCTGCGCCGGCCTCGAGCCCGAGGAGATGAAGGGCTGGGCCCGCTTCGAGGACATCCGCAAGGGCGGGTGGAACCCGGCCGTGCGCCTCCAGGAGATGGACCGCGACGGCACCGACGCCGAGGTCATGTACCCGACGCCCCGCCTCAGCCAGGCCATCATCGCCAACGACGACGCCGACTACCAGGTCGCCATGGTCCAGGCCTACAACGACTGGCAGGCCGACTACGTGGCCCACGCCCCGGCCCGCTTCGCCGGCCTGATCCTGCTGCCGGCCGTCGGTCCCGAGGCCGCCGTGGCCGAGCTCGAGCGCAACCTGGGCAAGCCCGGCATGCGCGGCGTGCTCATCGGCTGCTGGCCCAACGGCACGCTCACCCTCCGGCCCGAGGACGACAAGGTCTGGGCCCGCGTCGTCGAGGCCGGCCTGCCGCTCAGCATCCACGTGGCCCTCAACAAGTCGATGCCGGCCTCGCACAAGGCCAAGCTCCCGGGCTACGGCCGGTTCTTCGATGCTCCCAACCGCATGATCGAGCTGATCTTCGACGGCGTGTTCGACCGCTTCCCCGAGCTCGAGGTCGTGTTCGCCGAGGTCGACTGCGGCTGGGTGCCGTACGTCAAGGAGCAGATCGACAACAACTACTCCCGCCTCGACGCGGTGAGCGCCTTCGGCCTGCAGCAGCTGCCGAGCGAGTACATCGAGCGCCATTTCCACTACGGCTTCATGACCGACACGGTGGCCATCGACAACCGCCAGCGCATCGGCGTCGAGCGGATCCTGTGGTCGAGCGACTACCCGCACATCAGCTCGGACTGGCCCAACTCGTGGCGCACGATCCAGGCCACGTTCTCGGGTGTCCCGGTCGAGGAGCGCCAGGCCATCCTCTCGGGCAATGCCCTCCGCCTCTACAAGTTCGACCAGTAGCCAACTAGCTTCGCCGCCATGATCGTGGTGGTGGCGGCGCTCAAGGGCGGTGTCGGCAAGACGACGACGTCGGTGTACCTGGCGGCGGCGGCCGCCTCGGGGCGGCGGTCGGTCGAGCTGATCGATGCCGACCCCCAGGCCAGTGCGGCCGATTGGTGGGAAGCGGCCAACGACGGAGACTTGGCGGGCGTCTCCCTGGTCGAGGCACCGACCGAGCGGCTCCTGGCCAAGGCGGTCGGCGCGCTCGGGCCCGACGACGTCGCCATCATCGACACGCCGCCCGGCCAGGAACGGCTCCTCGGCAAGGCCCTCGACCGGGCCGACGTGGTGGTCCTCCCTACCCGCGTCGGCGGGGTGGAGACGCCACGAATGGAAGCCGTCCTCGAGATGGTGCCGGCCGACGTCCCCGTCGGGCTCGTCATCGCCTCGGCTCGCACCTACACCCGCGACTACCAGGACGCGGTGGCCGCGTGGGCCGAGCAGGGCGTACGGGTTTGGGGCACCGTCCCCGAGCGGGTGTCGATCGCGGCAGGACCCCGATCGTCGCTCTCGTTCGACGGCTTCCTGGCCTACCGGGACATCTGGCGTCGAGCCCAGCGGGCGGCCCGCAACCGCTAGCCCGGGCAATCGGTCAGCTGCGGTCGGGTTCCTGGTGCAGGCGAGCCAGCTGTGCCTCGTACTCGGCGAGCACCTGGCGCAGCTGAGCCCGCGCTTCGGCTGGTAGCTCGCCGTCCGAGCCCTCGATGACCCATCGCGCCGCGGAGGTGAGAGCCGCCAGCTCGTAGGCGTGCAAGGTCACCTGAAACGACGAGACCCCGACCCGCTCCAGTTTCACGTCAGGTCGAAGCGGCCATGTTCTCGCGTGCGTAGTCCATGGCGTGACGCATCTCATCCGCGAACTGGTCGTAGTCCACACGGAGGCCGTTCAGGTACACGCTCCAGCCCACGGTGAACTTCGCGAAGTGGACTGCCTCCTCGATCTCTTCGTCGGTCGCCCCGAAGAGCTTCGCCCCTTCCTGGTGGAACAGCGTGCAGTACCGGCACTTCGTCTCGGAATGGACGGCGACGCCGATCAGCTCCTTGTACTTGTTCGGGATCCTGGTCTCGCCGAGCTCGAGTCGCTTCATGAGCTCCCACTCGAGATCGAGGAACTCGTCGGGGATGCGGGCAAAGAAGCTCGGAACGAGGCCGAAGCTCTCCTTGATCTCGGCTTCGACCTCACTCCGGGTCCGTGGTTCAGCCATCACTCAACCTCCTCGTCGGTGCGGTCGTTGATGGTGTTCGCCGTTCGTCCGGCGGGCCCGTCTTGTGGCGATGGGTCAGCGCCCGAGCGCTCGACGTTCCATCTCCTGCTGTTGTCGCGCTCTGGTGCAGGTCTGTCCAGAGGTCGCGGCGCCCCGCTCAGACCGTGATGGTCGTCGCCGACGGCAGGAACACCTCGTGCGCGGGAAAGAAGGTCACTTTCGGTTCGACGTCCACCCCGACCTTGGCCATCGCCGGCGCAAGCCGATCCTGGCTGAACGCACCGAACGCTTCCTCGCTCTCCCAGGCATCGACGTTGTGGTTGTCGTTGCCCTCCCACCAGCTCAAGTGAGCCAGACCACCCGGCGCCGGTTGCTGCAACCAATCGCACTCGGCACGAACCGCGTCGTACTGCTCTGGCGTCACACCTTCCACCACGATGTGAGTGATGACCGCCATCTGTGCCTCCAATCCTTGGATCCTCAGCTGGCCAGGAAGGCGAGCAGCTCCTTGTTGAACCGATCGGCGTGCGTCACGTTCGCTCCGTGGGGGGCGCCCTCGAGAACCACCAAACGGCTTCCGGCGATGGCCTCGTGCGACCGCTTGCCGCTCACCTCGAAGGGCACGATGAGGTCCGAGTCGCCGTGGATGATCAAGGTCGGAACGTTCACGGCGGCGACGTCGCGACGGAAGTCGGTCCGGCCGAACGCACCGATGCAGTCCAACGTGCCCTTGGGCGAAGCGAGCGCCGCGAGCAACCGGGCGTAGATGTGCTGCATCTCACTCACCAGCTCGGTCTTGCCGTCGGTGCTGAAGAAGTTGGTGATGAAGCCGTCGACGAACGCGATCCGATCCGTCTTCACCCCGCCTTCGAACTGAGCGATGGTGGCGTCGTCGAGTCCGCCGTCGGGGTTGTCAGCCGACTTGTAGAGGTAGGGCGGGACGGCCGAGGCCAGCACCGCCTGGGCCACTCGAGCGGTGCCGTAGCTGCCGATGAAGCGGACCACCTCACCGCCGCCCATGGAGAACCCGACGAGCGTGACCTCGCTGATGTCCAGGTGCTCCAGCAGGGCGTTGAGGTCGGCGGCGAGGGTGTCGTAGTCGTAGCCGGTCCACGGTTGCGAGGAGTAGCCGAAGCCCCGACGGTCGTAGGTGATCACGCGGTGACCCGCGTCGACGAGCGCCGGCACCTGGCTCTCCCACGACCGTCCGCTCAGCGGCCAGCCATGGATCAGGACCACAGGCCTGCCTGACCCGTGGTCCTCGTAGTAGAGGTTGATCGGTGTGCTGTTCTCGGTGCCGACGTTCAGCGATCCCATGAGGCCCCCGTTCGCTCCGCCCTGTGGTCAGGCTGAGGTGCGAGCGCCCACCGCACAACCCCGCAACCGCGTAGTCGCGGCCGGCGTGGCTCAGACGCCGTGGCGGACCCACTGCTCGATGGCTTTGGCCACCAGTTGCACGCCGATGGCGGCCACGAGCAGGCCGAGGATCCGGGAGACCAGGTGGATGGCGTTGGGCTTGAGCACCCGGGCGATCACGGTGGCGAACCGCAGGGCCAGGTAGACGACGATCAGCACGCCGATCAGGCCCAACAGCACGGTCCCCTTGTCGGCCCAGTCCTGCGAACGTCGCATGTAGACCATGGCCGTGGCGATGGCGCCCGGCCCGGCCAGCAGCGGGGTGCCGAGCGGGACGAGGGCGACGTTGGCGCCGGTGGCCCGCATGGCGTCGTCGTCCGACCCGTGGAACAGCTCGAGGGCGACCACCAGTAGCAGCAACCCGCCCGCCACCTGCAGGGCCTCGAGGCTGATGCCGAGCGAACGCAGGAGCTGCTCGCCGAACAGGGCGAACAGCAGGATCACGCCGGCCGCCACCGTCGCTGCCTGCATCGCCGAGCGCTTGCGCTCGGCGTGCGTCTGCTCCCTCGTGAGCGAGAGGAAGATCGGCGTGCTGCCGAGCGGATCCATGATCACCAGCACGGTGACGAAGACGTCCGCCAGCAGCGAGGTGTCCACCGTCGCCTTATTCGGCCGGGTCGTTCACCGGGTCGCTGGTGTCGACCAGCTCCGGCAGCATGGCGTGGTCGACGAACAGGTGCCACGCCGGGCTGGTCTGTGACAGCGCATCGGCGGCCAGCACGACCGAGGCCGCCGTGTACGTCGAGCGCTCGTTGCCGGGGAAGTGCTGGAGCTCGGGGTAGACGATGCCGGTGAAGTAGGCACCGTCGTCGTCGCGCAACACCTGGATCCAGTCGAACAGGTCCCGCGCCTTGGTGTCCTCGCCGACGGCCAGGTGGGCCATGACGCACTCGCAGGTCTCGGCCGCCGTGGTCCACGGATTGCTGCTCACGCAGCGGGTGCCCTTGCCGTCCATGACGAACGTGTCCCAGCCCTGGCGCAGCCGGTCCCGCCCGGCGTCCCCGAGGACGGCCCCACCCAGCACCGGGTAGTACCAATCCATGGCCCAGCGGTCCTTGGCCTCGAACGCCTCGGGCACATGGCGGATGACGTGCGACAGCCGGGCGGCCGACAGCTCCCAGTCGGGGCGCTCGTGGCCCAGGTGCTCGGCGATGGCCACCGCGCACCGCAGGCTGTGGCAGATCGACGACGAGCCGGTCAGCAGGGCGAACGGCCATGGGGTGCCGTCGGGGTGGCGGGCCCAGAGGATCTCGCCTCGCGGCGTCTGGAGCTCGAGCACCCACTCGATGGCCCGGTCGACCACCGGCCACATCGTCTCGAGGAACCCCTCGTCGCCGGTGAGGAGGAAGTGGTGCCAGGCGCCGGCAGCCACGTAGGCGATGACGTTGGCGTCGTACTTGGGGTCCTCGATGCCGTCGGCCAGGTAGTAGTGGTGCCACGAGCCGTCCGGGCGCTGGCTGTCGACCAGCCATTGGTAGGCCCGCTCGGCCTCGGTGTGGAACCCGCCCAGGTCGAGGGCCATGGCCGCTTCGATGTGGTTCCACGGGTCGGCGTGGCCGCCCGGGAACCACAGGATCATCCCGTTGGGCTCCTGGTCGCTGATGATCGACTCGGCCGTGGCCCGCACCTCGGCGCCGGTGAGGATGCCCGGGACTTCGATCACTGGTGTGCCATCCCAGGCTTTGTCGCGTAGACGATCAGGGACTTCCCGAGCACCGGGCTCAGCACCTTCTCGGCCACCTGGATGGCCGTGGGGCGCTTGACGATGTCCCACACCAGGAGCTTGTGCCAGGCCTTCACCAGCGGGTGCTCGTCGTTGCGCACGCCGACGGCGCACTTGAGCCACCAGTAGGGCGAGTGCAGGGCGTGGGCGCGATGGGCGGCCCCCGGCCGCAGCCCGGCCGTCCGCAGCACCGACCGCAGGCCGGTCTCGGTGTAGATGCGCACGTGGCCACCCTCGACGAACGGGGCGTGGTACTCGTCGGACAGCGCCCAGCACACCTTCTCGGGGAACCAGGCCGGCACGGTGACGGCGATGGTGCCCCCCGGGCGCAGGACCCGGGTCAGCTCGGCGGCGGCGCCGGCGTCGTCGGGGATGTGCTCCATGACCTCGGAGGCGATGATCCGGTCGAAGGTGCCGTCCGGGAACGGCAGCCGGAGGGCGTCGCCGTTGGCCGTCCCGATGCGCTCGACCGGGATCTCGCCGGCGGCCACCATCTCGGCCGTCAGCCCCCGCACGTCCTTCAGCTCGCCCAGGTCGAGGTCGACGGCGGTGACGACGGCACCGCGCCGGGCCGCCTCGAAGGCGTGGCGTCCGCCCCCGCAGCCGAGGTCGAGGATTCGGTCGCCCGGCCGCAAGCCCAGGACGTCGTAGCGAGCGGTCAGCATCTGGCTAGCGACCCTGCACGAGCTCGATGACCTCGCGGTACTGCTGCACGGTCTGGGCGGCGGTGGCCGTCCACGAGTAGCGGCCGGCGGCCCGCTCCCGGCCGAGCCGGCCGATCGAGGCCCGGCGGTCGGGATCGTCGAGCAGTTCGGCGATGGTCACCGCGAGTGCGCCGGCGTCGCCGGGCGGGACGAGGGCGGCGGTGGTGCCGTCGGTGCCCACCACCTCGGGGATGGCGCCGCCGGTGGTGGCGACCACGGGCACGCCGGCCGACATGGCCTCGATGGCCGGGAGCGAGAAGCCTTCGTACAGCGAGGGCACCACGGCCAGCTCGGCCTCGGCGTAGAGCTCGACGATGCGCTCGTCGGTCACGCCGCTCACGAAGTGCACGGCGCCCTCGATGCCGAGACGCTTGATCGTGCGCATGACCGGGCCGTCGGCGTTCGGCGTGCCGATGACGGTGAGCTCGACCTCGGGTCGCTCGGTGCGCAGCTTGGCCACCGCCTCGAGCAGGTGGACCAGGCCCTTCATGGGCACGTCGGACGACGAGGTCGTCATGAGCCGGCCGGGGATCCGGGTGATGTGGGGGAGGGGCCGGAACAGCTCGGGATCGACACCCACGTGGACGACGCGCATCTTGCCCGGGTGCACACCGTGGCCCTCGGTGATGTCGCTCATGCTGTTCTCCGACACCGTCATGATGCGGGGCAGCTGGCGGGCCACCCGGCTCTGCATGCGGGTGAAGGCGTAGAAGCGGCGGGCGCCGAAGCGCTTGTGCCAGTTCGGGGCGTTGGCCATGTCGATGCGGCGGTCGACGGTGATCGGGTGGTGGACCGTCCCCAGGATCGGCATGCCGGCGGCCTGGATCCCGAGGAGACCGCTGCCCAGGCACTGGTTGTCATGGACGATGTCGAAGTCGGCCAGGCGAGGCAGGAGGGCCCGCTCGGCCCGCTTGCTGAACGCCCACGGCTCGGCGAACGTGCCGGTGATCGAGGTGAGCAGGAACTCGCCCACGTCGATCCGGGTCTTGAACAGCCGCGGCCACGGGATGAACCACGGGAAGTGCTCCCACATGTCCAGGCTGCGCAGCTGGTGGAGGGGCACCCGCTCGTCGAGGATCGGGTACGGCGGACCGCTGAACACCTCGACGTGATGGCCGAGGTCGACGAGGGCCTTGCTGAGATGGCGCGTGTAAACGCCCTGGCCACCGCAGTGGGGCTTGCCCCGGTAGACCAGCAGGGCGACGCGAAGGGGTCGTTCGGCCTCGGGCATGAGTCCGGAAGTCTCCGTCTCTCTGGACCGCGCGGTCAAGTTCGGGTGACGCCGAGGTGAACGATCACTGCCCAGGCAGGAATCGGCGTCCGGTAGCGGAACCTTCCGAAAGGTGGAAACCCCGTTCGGCTCGTTGCCCGATCGGCACGTGGCGACCATGTCGATGGCCGAGCGTCACGCTGCCCTGTCCCGTCGCCGCTTCCTCGGCGGCGCCCTCGCCGGTGGCGTGGCCCTGGCCTTCGGGCCGACCCTCTGGCGCCAGCCCGGTTACGCCGCCGTCCCGGCCCGCGCTCCCCACCTCCAGTACGGCACCGACCCCCGCCGCTCGATGGTGGTGTCGTGGTCGACCGACGGCCCGGTCGAGCGGGCCGTGCTCGACGTCGGCACCGACCGTGGCTTCGGCCGGGTCATCGCCGCGGAGAGCCGGGCCGTGCGCGGCACCGGCACGGTGTACCACCACGCCGTGGTCGACCGGCTCGAGCCGGGCCGCGTCTACCGGTACCGACCCCGCCACCGTGGCGGCCAGGGCGCCGAAGGTCACTTCCGCACCGCCCCCCAGCACGCCGAGCGGTTCACGTTCACTGCCTTCGGCGACCAGGGCACGAGCGCCGGAGCGGCCGCCATCACCGCCCAGGTGGCCCGCCAGCACCCGGCGTTCCACGTCCACGCCGGCGACCTCTGTTACGCCTACTCCGCCGGCACCGGCGAAGCGGGACCGGTCAACCCGGCCACCTGGGACACCTGGCTCGGCCTCATCGCCCCGGTCGCCTCCCAGGTCCCGTGGATGCCGGCCGTGGGCAACCACGAGATGGAGAGCGGCTTCGGGCCCCAGGGGTACGACGGCGTGCTCTCCCGCTTCTCATTGCCCGCCACCGGCGCCCGGGGCGTGCCCTCGACATGGGGCTTCCGGTACGGCAACGTCGCCGTCCTCGCCCTCGACGGCAACGACGCCTCGTTCGAGATCCCCCACAACCTCAACTGGACGGAGGGGGCCCAGGACGCCTGGCTGCGGGCCACCCTGCGCAACCTCCGGGCCGATCCCTCGATCGACTGGATCGTGGCCACCTACCACCACTGCTCGTACTGCACGAACGCCGTGCACGCCTCCGACGGGGGACCCCGGCAACGGTGGGACGGCCTGTTCGACGACCATGACGTCGACCTGGTGATCAACGGCCACAACCACTGCTACGAGCGCACCCACCCGCTGCGGCGCGGTCGGGTCAGCGACGACGGCACGGTGTTCGTCACCGCCGGCGGCGGCGGCCAGACCGCCTACCAGGCCTCCCTGGCCCCGCTGTCGTACGTCTCGCTCGAGCACGGCAAGGTGCCGGAGACGGCCCCGTGGTCGGCCACCCGTTACAACGACCTGTCGTTCCTGGCCGCCGACGTGGACGGGAAGCGCCTCACCGTGCGGGCCCTGCGCCCCGACGGCTCGGAGATCGAGCGGGTCGTGCTCCAGAAAACCGTGCTGCAGAAGCCCGCCAGCGTCAGAGCAGCCGCCAGCTGAAGGTGGTCTCGGCCACCAGCGGCAGGCCGGGCTCGACCAGCACCGGGGTCAGCCGCAGGGCGTCGGGCGGGCCGGTCTGGGGCTCGACGCAGATGGCGTGGGTGGGCTTGTCGTACACCACCAGGTCCATGCAGGTGGTCTCGACGGTGAGCTCGAGTGCGTCCTCCCAACGGAGCACGGGCGGGGCGGTGAGCTCGGTGAAGCAGTCGTCCCACGGTCCCGGGCGGGGTGTGACCAGCTCGCCCGACGGGATGCCGTCCGGATCGAGCGCCCACATGGCGCCGGCCTCGAAGTCGAGCCGCAGCGGACCGCCCCGGGTCAGCTGGCGGCGCCACCACGGATGCCAGCCGCACGAGGCGGGGAACGGCTCGTCCTCCGCCCACACCTCGAGTCGCAGGTCGAGGGCGTCCTCGCTGACCCGGATGCGATGCACGACGCGCCCCTTGAAGGGCCACCCGTCGCCGAGGTCGGTGACGAGGACGGCATCGGTGGCCTCGGCGTGGTCGACCTTCCAGGGCATGTCGTAGACGGTGCCGTGGATGGCATGGGGCGGCAGGTTGAGCTCGAGCTGGTGCTCCCGGCCCGCATAGCGGAACCGTCCCTTGCGGACCCGGCCGGCGAACGGCGCCATCGGGAAGCACCCCCAATCGAAGGGGCCATCGCCGGCCCCGACGAGGAGTTCGAGTCCGTCGACGCGCAGCGACGTGAGCCGTCCACCCCGCTCGGGGTCGATGGCGACCATCGTGTCGCCGGCCGCCAGCTCCACCTCCATCGGGACAGGGTAGGTCGGTCATTCCCTACGGTGGCGGCGATGCGGTCCGTGGTGCAGCGAGTGACGTGGGCCCGGGTCCGGGTCGACGGGGCGGTGGTGGGGGAGATCGGCGCGGGGCTGTGCGCCCTCGTGGGGGTGACGCACGACGACGACGTGGCCGGGGCCGCCAGGCTGGCCGACAAGCTCTGGAACCTCCGGGTGCTGGCCGACGAGGAGGGCGTGATGAACCGTTCAGTGGCCGACAGCGGCGGCGGGATCCTGGTCGTGAGCCAGTTCACGCTCTACGGCGACACGTCCCGCGGCCGCCGCCCGTCGTGGATCGACGC
>JAOBWJ010000234.1 GCA_025463335.1 Acidimicrobiales bacterium | reverse complement strand
AACCCTCAACCACGGGGGCCATCGTGGCCGGTCCCCGCCCAGAACGCAAGGACGTCCGTTTCACGTGGAACGTCAGCCTGGCTCCAAAGGCTCATGTTGACGTGGACGAGTACGCCGGCGGCGGAAGTTCCGGCCCCTTCACCTGGCAAGGCGCCGGAGCAGACAGTGGTTCAGGGAGGCTGGACCGTCCCTCGCGCCGGCGTGGCGACATCGGGGTGATGGTGACCCTCGTCGTTCGTGGACGGCGGCGCCGGGCCGCACGTCAGCACCCGAGGGCGGGCGCAAGCCGCGGCCCCGTTTCACGTGGAACGGTGGGCCGGGGAGCGGGCTCCGATCCCATAAGCGCTGACCGGCGACTCAGTCACAGCAGCCGACTGAAGCCCATTGGCGTCGTTCCACGTGGAACTGCGCCGGGCACGCCCCGCGCGTCTGGCACGTGAACTCTCGAGGCCGAGCCCAAGCACCGCGGTCCCGTTTCACGTGGAACGGTGGGCCAGGGGAGCGGGCTCCGATCCAGAGCGCTGACCCGCCACTCAGTCATAGCAGCCGACCGAAGCCCTAGGCGTCGTTCCACGTGGAACCGCGCCGGGCACGCCTCGCGCGTCTGGCACGTGAACTCTCGGGGCCGGGGCCCAAGCGCCTAAGCGCCGCGGTCTCGTTTCACGTGGAACGGTTCGCTGACGGGAGCGGACTCCGGTTCATGGAGGATCACCCCTCGGGCTTGGGGCGGGGAGCAGCTGAACGGGCCGCCTCGCGTTTCACGTGGCCTAGGACCAGAGAGGCCGTTTGCCCGGGATGCCCACGCGTCGCGGGAACCGCTCCGGCACGGCACCCGTGCGACGGAGCCGCACGAACGACGGTGGACCCGACACCACCGCCTCCACCGTGAGACCGAGTTCCGCCACGCCGACGTCCGGCCAGCGGTCGCCCATCGACCCCGGGGGCTCGCTCACCACGAGTTGCCCACCGCTGGCCAAGAGTGGGGCCGCGCATTCGGCGGTCACCGCCGGCGAGGCGAACCCGCGGGCCACCACCAGCTGGAACTCGCCGCGCAAGGCGGGCGCCCGACCGGCCAGCTCAGCGCGAGCGGTCACCACCTGGACCCGTCCCTCGAGGCCCAGCGCCGCGACCGCCTCCTCCAGGAACGAGGTGCGACGGGGCATCCCGTCCAACAGGGTCCAGCGGAGGTGGGGGAGGAGCGTGGCCAGCACCAGCCCGGGGATCCCGCCGCCACTGCCCAGATCGACGGCCGCCTCGACACCCAGCGTGTCGATGGCGGTGGTGAAGGCCTCGGCGTGGGCTCGTTGCTCGGCAATGGGACCCGGCCCGAGGAAGCCCAGGGTGCGGGACCGCTCGAGCACGGCCTCCAGCGACTCAGCCATGACGCGCAACGACCCGCCACGAAGGGCGGGCCGCAGGGGGACGGAGCACGAGTGGATCAGTCCTCGTCGGGCAGGATCACCACTCGACGCCGGGGCTCTTCGCCCTCGGAGATCGTCCGCACGCCGTCGATCTCGTTGACCGTGTCGTGCACGACCTTGCGATCGGCCGCACCCATGGGCTCGAGCGAGGTCGGCGTGCCCGAGGCCAGGACCTGCTCAGCGATGCCTCGGGTGAAGCGGTCGAGAGCGACCCGGCGCCGCTCCCGATAGCCACCCACGTCGAGGCGGAGGCGGGGGCCACCGGGCCCGTCCTTTTGCAGGATCGCCCGGGTCAGCTCCTGCACCGACTGCAGGGTCTGGCCCTTCGGGCCGATGAGCAGGCCGAGGTCCTCGCCGTCGACCCTGGCCTCGAGCGTGTCGTCGTCGATCGCGTCGACCGTCACCGCGCCCTGCAGAGCGAAGGCGTCGACCAGCCCCTCCAGGAAGGACCGCACGTTGGCCGCCTGGGCATCGAGATCGAGGTCCTCCATCGGAACTGCTCCTGTCGTCGTTGGCACCGGCGCGGGCCGGGCCGGTCGTTCCTGCTTGGGCGCCCGCTTGCGGGGGGCGGGCTTGCTCGCGGGTGCCTCGGCCGCCGTCCCAACCAGCGTCTCGGCCGGAGCCTCGGCGCTCGCCGCCGGCTTCCGCTTGCGATCACGGCGCTCGACCTTGGGTCGAGGTGTGGTCGGCCGCACCCGGGCCCGGACTCGGGCCTCCTGGCGCAGCCGCCCGAACAGGCCGCTCTTGGCCTCCTCGAGCACCTCGAACTCGGCATCCTGCTCGTCAACGCCCAACTGATCGAGCGCTGCGTCCTTCGCCTCTTCGACCGTTCGGCCGGTTGTCTCCACCCATTCCACCGGTTACTTCCTCTTCCGCTTCTTGTTGTTCCGGTTCCGGGCGGCTGCTGCCGCCGACGGTGTGGTCCTTCCCGACCCGCCCCCCTTGACCGCTCCGGCCGCCTTGGGGGGCGGAGCGATGGGTTCGGGCTTCACGATCGTGGCCTGGCTGCCACCCTCGCCGAACTCCAGCTTGGTCACGAGGGCCTGTTGGGCCACCCGGACCAGGTTCGAGACCACGAAGTAGATGACCACGCCGGCCGGGATCGACAGCGTGATCGGCACGAAGATGAACGGCACGATCTTGCCGACCATCTGCTGCTGGGGATTCGCCGCCGCGTTCGGGTTCCTGCCAGCGATCTGACGCTGCTGGTACCAGGCGGTGCCGGCCACCAGGGCGATCATCACGAAGTAGGGAAGGGCCTTGACCACACCGGCGTCCTGGAGCTCGCTGAGCGCGCTCCGGGACAGGTCGATGCCGAACGACATCATCTTCGTGGAGTGGTCGAGGGCCTTGTAGAGGCCCGAGTTGTGATCGAGGTAGCTGGGGTTGAAGGTGCCGTCCGGCCCGACTTTGGTCAGCCCGTGCAGGACCCGGTAGAGCACGATGAACACCGGCATCTGCAGGAGCATCGGCAGGCAGGACGAGAACGGGTTGATGTTGTTGGCCTGGTAGAAGGCCATCATCTCCCGGTTGAGGGCTTCTCGATCACCCTTGTACTGAGCCTGCAACCGCTTCAGCTCGGGCTGAACCCGCTGCATCTTGATCATCGAGCGGGTGCTCTTGATCGAGAGGGGGGTCAACACCAACATGATGGCGAGGGTGAACAGCAGGATGGCCCCGCCGTAGGAGGGCCACACGTCGTAGAAAAAGGCCAGCGCTTTGGCCAGCGCATCGAACATCTAGGAGGCCCTCCGTTCGGGCACAGGATCGAAGCCGAATCGGCCCCAGGGATGACAGCGGCCGAGGCGACGGACCGTGAGAACGCTCCCACGCAGGGCGCCGTGCTCCTCCAAGGCCTCGATGGCGTAGGACGAGCAGGTGGGCACGAACCGGCACGGCGAGGGCCGTCCGCCCATCAAAACCTGCCAGAGGCGGCAAAGGGCCCGAAGGGTACGAGCGGGCACACTCACGAGCGTTCGGCCAACTCGGCCAGTGCGGTGGACACGATGCGTCGAAGCTCTCCGTAGTCGAGGGTGGCGGCTGCCGGTCCGGCGCCCACCAGGTACGTGCCCGGCCGCAGCTCCGGCCCCAGCTCGGCGAAGACCGAGCGGAGACGACGGCGCATCCGGTTCCGGACGACCGCCGTGCCCACCGCTCGGCCGATGGCGAACGCCAGCGCCGGCGGTAGACCCTCCCGACCAGGCAACCAAGTCACGGTCAGGGCGCCGACCCGCACCCGGCGACCGGAACGACGCAGCTCCCGGAAGGAGCCGGCATCCCGGACCCGCCAGAGGGCGGCGCCCACCGGGTCAGGCCGAAAGGCGGTGGCGGCCCTTGCGGCGCCGAGCCTTCAGGATGGCGCGACCGGCTCGCGTGGACATGCGGTGGCGGAAGCCGTGGTTCTTGGCTCGCTTCCGGGTGTTGGGCTGAAACGTGCGCTTCACGAGCGTCCTCTCTGCAAAAACGGGGGCGGTGCCGGCGCGGCAGACCAGGCGCCGCGACTGCGCCTACGCAAAGGCTAGAGGGCAGCCCCTCCTACCAGCAACCGGACCTCGGTGCCCCTTGCGCCGTGACGGGCCCCCGGTGGTACCGTGCCCCCTCGGCTTCTCCTGGGCCTCCGTCGCCGGAGGGGTCGCCAAACCAGCTTTTCCACAACTGTGGACGTAGCTGTGGGTACTCGCGACGGGCAGGAGGCATCGGGGCTGGTGGGCGAGGCAGAGCAGCTGTGGAGCGCCTGCGTCGATTCCCTCCGGTCGGCGGTTCCTGATGCGGTGTGGAACAGCTGCTTCCAACCCACCATCGGCCGCACGCTCGTCGAGAACCGTCTCGTCGTAGCCGTTCCCAGCGTGCTGGTCAAGGAGCGGATCGAGAGCCGCTGGCTCGAAGTCGTGCACAAGGCGTTGGCCGAGCTGGGCGAACCACAGGTGCAACTCGTGCTGGAATCGGCGCCCGACGCCAGCGCCGAGGAGCTCTTCCCCGGGGCCGGCTCGGCCTCGCGGCAGGAGCAGCCGTCAGCGCACGACTTCCCCAACCGACCCGTGTCCCCGCCGGCTCGTGAGGAGATCCGCCCGGTCACGCTGAACCCTCGCTACACGTTCGAGGCGTTCGTCACCGGCGCGTCGAATCGCTTCGCCCACGCCGCCGCCCTGGCCGTGGCCGAGACACCGGCGCGGTCGTACAACCCCCTCTTCATCTACGGCGTTGCCGGCCTGGGCAAGACCCACCTGCTGCACGGCATCGCCCACTACGTCCACCAGAACTACCCGGCCTACAAGGTCCGCTACGTCTCCACCGAGGCGTTCCTCAACGACTACGTCGAGGGCATCCGGACCAACTCCATGGCGCAGTTCAAGAAGAAGTACCGCGACAACGATGTCCTCCTCGTCGACGACATCCAGTTCATGGAGGGCAAGGAGGGGCTCCAAGAGGAGTTCTTCCACACCTTCAACCAGCTCCACGGGGCGAATCGCCAGATCGTGCTGTCCTCCGACCGGCCGCCCCGGGCCATCGCCACGCTGGAGGACCGGCTCCGCAGCCGGTTCGAGTGGGGGTTGATCACCGACATCCAGCCGCCCGATCTCGAGACCCGCCTCGCCATCTGCCGGAAGAAGGCCGAGCGCGAACCCACCCACGTCCCCGACGAGGTGCTCGAGTTCATCGCCACCCACATCACCAACAACATCCGGGAGCTCGAGGGCGCCCTGATCCGGGTCTCCGCCTTCGCCAGCCTCAACCGGGAGCCGCTCTCGGCCGAGCTGGCGGCCCAGGTCCTCGGCGACGTCCTGTCCGACAACGCCCCCCGCGCCATCACGGCCAAGGCCATCCTCGAGGCCACCTCGAAGATGTTCGGCTTCCCGGTCGAGGAGTTGCAGGGCAAGAGCCGGCGCCGGCCCCTCGTCACCGCCCGCCAGATCGGCATGTACGTGTGCCGGGAGATGACCGACCTCAGCTACCCGGCCATCGCCCGCGAGTACGGCGGCCGCGACCACACCACGGTGATCCACGCCGTCGAGAAGATCGGGGCCCTCATGAAGGAGCGCCGCCAGATCTACGACCAGGTCACCGAGCTCATCCAGTCGATCAAGTCGGGCTAGGTGCTGATGGCGCGCGGACCCGCCCGAACGGACCACACCCGCGCGCCCGCACAACGTTGTGCAATGCCTGTGGACAACGTGTGGACCGCCACGGCCTGCCCACAGGCCTCGACCGGGGATGCGCCGTCCACGACGATCGGTGTGCGACCCTGGGGACGACGGTCGGACGACGAGATGCCGTCTGACCAGCCACGACGCGGGGTTGTCCACGATCCACAACCCTTACTGTTGTCATTAGGAGATATCTCTCTAAATGACAGAGATAACAAGGAGCCATGGTGAAGTTCCGCTGCGAGCGTGACGTGCTGGTCGAGGCCCTCGGCACGGCCACGCGTGCCGTTGCCAGCCGTGGTGGCGCGCTGCCCGTGCTCTCCGGGGTCAAGGCCGATCTGACCGGCGACCGCCTGGTGCTGACCGGGAGCGACCTCGACCTGACGATCCAGGTGGCGATCACCGTCGCCGGCCAGCAGGACGGGGTCGCCGTGCTGCCGGCCCGCCTGGCGGCCGACATCGTGCGGGCCCTCGGCCCCGGTGCGGTGCACATCGACGCCGAGGGCGACGAGGCCCAGATCTCCTCCGGGCGCTCGGAGTTCGCGGTCCGGCTGCTGCCGGCCGAGGACTTCCCCCGTCTGCCGGAGACCCCGGGCGACGAGGTGACGCTGGACGCCGCGGCCTTCGAGGAAGCGCTCAAGCAGGTCGTGCGGGCCGCCAGTCACGACGACGCCCGCCCGATCCTCACCGGTGTGCTCATGGCCGCCGAGGGCGACGGCCTGCGACTGGTGGCCACCGACTCGTACCGGCTGGCCGTCCGTGACCTGCCCGGCACGACCGTCCTCCGCGAGGGCCAGACCGTGCTGGTGCCCTCCAAGGCGCTGGGGGAGCTGACCCGGGTGCTCTCGGGTGCCGAAACGGTCCGGCTACGGCTGGCCGAGCGCGACGCCACCTTCGAGGTCGGGGAGACCAAGCTCACCACCCGGTTGATCGAGGGTGAGTTCCCCAACTATCGCCAGCTGATCCCGAACACCCACCCCAACCGGCTCACCGTCGGGCGTGAGCCGTTGCTCGAGGCCCTGCGACGGGTGAAGCTCCTGGCCCGCGAAGCCACGCCGGTGCGCATCTCGCTCAAGGCCGACGGCATCGAGCTCACCGCCATCACCCAGGACGTGGGCCAGGCCCACGAGGACCTCGACGCCAAGTACGAGGGCACCGAGATGGTGATCGCCTTCAACCCCGAGTACCTGGCCGACGGCGTCGAGGCGGTGAAGGGCGACGAGGTCACGCTGGAGACCGTCGATGCCCTCAAGCCGGCGGTCGTGAAGTCGGTGGAGAGCCAGGACTACCTGTACCTGCTGATGCCCGTTCGGGTGTCGTAGCGCTTGCGCGTCACCCACCTCTGGCTGGCCGACTTCCGGAACTACACGGCCGCCGAGCTGGAGCCGGCGGCCGGCCTCACGGCCATCGTGGGCTCGAACGGCGAGGGCAAGACCAACCTGCTCGAGGCCGTCGGGTACCTCGCCACGCTGGCGTCGTTCCGGGGCGCCCCGGGTGAGGCTCTGGTCCGGGTCGGCGCCCAGCTGGCCGTGGTGCGGGCCGAGGTCGAGCGCGAGGACCGACGTTCGCTGGTCGAGGCCGAGCTGCGTGCCGTCGGCCGGGATCGGGTGTTGGTCAACCGCCAGCCGTTGAAGCGGGCTCGCGACCTGCTGGGCACGGTCCGGACCACGGTCTTCTCGCCGGACGATCTCGTGCTGGTGAAGGGCGGACCGGCCGAGCGGCGCCGGCTCGTCGACGACACGCTCGTGGCCTGCGCACCTCGGCACGACGCCACCCGGGCCGACCTCGACCGCATCCTCCGACAGCGCACCACGCTGCTGAAGCAGGCCGGGGGGCGGCTGTCGCCCGATGTGGCCGCCACGCTCGACGTGTGGGACGCCAAGCTGGCCGAGGTGGGGGAGGTGCTGGGCCAGGCTCGGGTCAAGCTGATCGAGCGCCTGGAGCCGGTGGTCGCCAAGGCCTACGACGATGTGGCCACGGCGGCGGCCCAGGTCACGCTGTCGTACGAGGCCCCGTGGCGGGAGGGGGGCCTGGCCGCCGCGCTCGAGGCGGCCCGGGCCGACGACGTGCGGCGGGCGGTCAGCACGGTGGGTCCCCACCGTGACGAGCTGGTGCTGACCGTGAACGGCCTGCCGGCCCGGACCCATGCGTCACAGGGCGAGCAGCGATCGCTGGCGCTGGCCCTGCGCCTGGCCACCCACGCCGTGGTCACCGACATCACCGGCAGCACCCCCGTGCTCCTCCTCGACGACGTGTTCTCCGAGCTCGACCCCGACCGCAGCGCCGCCCTCCTCAGCCACCTACCGCCCGGTCAGGCGTTGCTCACCACGGCCGGCCCGCTGCCCGAGGGCGTGCGCCCCGAGCTCGTGGTGCGTGTCCGGGGTGGCACCATCTTGGAATGAGCCGGAGCTTGCGGAGGCGAATCATGGGCATCGCGCCCGGGGCTGCCGGGCGGGACGCCGCAGGCGGCCCCACATGAGCCCCCGCTGGAAGCCGCTGCCGGGGCAGGTGGCCGAGCCCCGGCGGGTGGGGGACTCCCTCGACCGGGTGGCGTCGTCGATGGGCGTGTCCCGTGCCTCGACGTTGTCGGCGG
Source organism: Acidimicrobiales bacterium (assembly GCA_025463335.1). Classification (GTDB taxonomy): domain Bacteria; phylum Actinomycetota; class Acidimicrobiia; order Acidimicrobiales; family CADCSY01; genus RYN-34. The sequence goes on along the minus strand of JAOBWJ010000234.1, from coordinate 6,046 downwards.
TGTTCGCCTCCTGGGCCGAGATGGTGGGGGACTCGGTGGCGCAGCACTCGCGGCCCCGCTCGCTCCGCGACGGGACGCTGGTGGTGGCGGTCGACGAGCCGGCCTGGGCCACCCAGCTCCGGTGGCTGGAGGCCGATCTCCTGACCCGGCTCAACGAGGTCCTGGGTCCGGGCCAGGTGGCCCGGATCGAGGTGCGCGTCGTGCCCCTTTGACCGGGGGATGTCCTACCCGGCTGGTACACTGGGCCGATCGCGAAACCGGCCGCTGACCAGCACTTTTACGTCGCGCCAGGCGTTCGCCGACCCTTGAACCCCCTCAGCGGAAAGACGCGGCGTGGCACAGAGCAGTGACTCCTATGGGGCCAAGGACCTCCAGGTCCTGGAAGGCCTCGAAGCGGTCCGGAAGCGGCCCGGCATGTACATCGGGTCCACCGGTCTGAACGGCCTCCACCACCTGGTGTGGGAGATCGTCGACAACTCCGTCGACGAGGCCATGGCCGGTCACGCGACCCGCATCGACGTCACGCTCCTGGCCGACGGCGGTTGCCGGGTCGACGACGACGGCCGAGGCATCCCGGTCGACATGAACGCCAAGTACAAGAAGTCGGGCGTGGAGATCGCCCTGACGATGCTGCACGCCGGCGGGAAGTTCGGCGGCAGTGGCTACAAGGTCTCGGGCGGCCTTCACGGTGTGGGTGTGTCGGTCGTGAACGCCCTGTCCCAGCGGCTGATCGTCGAGGTCGACCGCGAGGGCAACCACCACCGGATGGAGTTCGCCAAGGGCGGCGTGCCGCAGGGCAAGCTCGAGGTCGTCGGCACGGCCCCGCGGGGTCGTACCGGCACCACCGTCACGTTCTGGCCGGACCCCGAGGTGTTCAAGTCGGAGGGCACCGAGTTCCGAGCCCAGACCATCCTCGAGCGCCTGCAGATGATGGCGTTCCTGAACAAGAGCCTCGAGATCCGGTTCAAGGACGAGCGTCCCGGCCACTCGAACGAGCCGGTCGTGTACCGCTACGCGGGTGGGATCGAGGACTTCGTCCGGCACGTGAACGCGTCCAAGGAGGCGCTGTTCAAGCGGGTGGGCTACTTCACGGGCAGCGAGGAGACCCAAGAGGTCGAGGTCGCGTTCCAGTGGAACACCGGCTACTACGAAGGCATCCACAGCTTCGCCAACGGCATCGCCACCGGCGAGGGCGGCATGCACGAAGAGGGCTTCCGCAAGTCCCTCACCAACGCCGTCAACAAGTACGCGAAGGCCCGGGCGCTGCTGAAGGAGAAGGACGAGAACCTCACCGGTGAGGACATCCGTGAGGGCCTCACCGCCATCATCTCGGTGCGCCTCCAGGACCCGCAGTTCGAGGGTCAGACCAAGGCCAAGCTCGGCAACGTGTCGATGCGGTCGCTGGTCGAGCGGACCACCAACGAGAAGCTGGGCGACTGGCTCGAGGAGCACCCGACCGAGGGCAAGCAGATCGTCCAGAAGGCGATTCAGGCCGCCCGAGCCCGGGTGGCGGCCCGCCAGGCCCGCGACGCGACCCGCCGCAAGTCCCCGCTCGAGGGTGCCGGTCTCCCCGGCAAGCTCACCGATTGCTCGTCGCGCGATCCGCGCGAAGCCGAACTGTTCATCGTCGAGGGCGACTCGGCCGGCGGCTCGGCCATCAAGGCCCGCGATCCCCGGGTCCAGGCCATCCTCCCGATCCGCGGGAAGATCCTGAACGTCGAGCGGGCCCGCATCGACAAGATGCTCAAGAACAACGAGATCGAGGCACTGGTCAAGGCCGTCGGCGCCGGCCTGGGCGAGGAGTTCGACCTCGACAAGATCCGGTACAACAAGGTGATCATCATGTGCGACGCCGACGTCGACGGCTCGCACATCCGCACCCTGCTGCTCACGTTCTTCTTCCGGCAGATGAAGCCGCTGGTCGAGGCCGGCCACGTGTACATCGCCCAGCCCCCGCTGTACTCCACCGTGGTGGGCAAGGAGAAGGTGTACCTGAAGGACGACCTGGCCCGGGAGCGGTTCCTGGCCGAGCATGCCCCCAAGAAGTTCGAGTTCTCCCGGCTGAAGGGCCTGGGCGAGATGGACTGGGGCGAGCTCGGGGAGACGACCATGGACGCGACCAAGCGCACCCTGCTGCAGGTCAACGTCGAGCAGGCCGCCCTGGCCGACGAGGTGATGTCGATCCTCATGGGCGAGGACGTCGAGCTGCGGAAGCACTTCATCACCACCAACGCCACCGACGTGCGCTTCCTGGACATCTGAGGATCTGAATGACTGACGTACCCCCCTCCGACGGCGCGCCCGACGAGCGCGACACGAGTGGCGACACCGCCGTCGCCGGCATCGAGCCCATCGAGATCCAAGAGGAGATGGAGCGGTCCTTCCTGGACTACGCCATGTCCGTCATCGTGAGCCGGGCCCTGCCCGATGCCCGCGACGGCCTGAAGCCGGTGCACCGCCGGATCCTCTACGGCATGCACGACGTCGGGGCCCGCTCCGACCGACCCCACATGAAGTCGGCCCGCGTGACCGGCGACGTCATGGGCAAGTACCACCCCCACGGCGACGCCTCGATCTACGACGCCCTCGTGCGCATGGCCCAGGACGTCAGCCTGCGCCACCCGCAGGTCGACGGCCATGGCAACTTCGGCTCGCCCGACCACCCGGCCGCCGCCGCCCGATACACCGAGAGCCGGCTGGCCCCGCTGGCCAACGTGATGCTCGACGGCATCGACGAGGACACCGTCGACTGGGCCGACAACTACTCGGGCGAGTTCCGCGAGCCGACCGTCCTCCCCAGCCGCTTCCCCAACCTGTTGGTGAACGGCAGCCAGGGCATCGCCGTGGGCATGGCCACCAACATCCCGCCGCACAACCTCGGCGAGGCCATTGACGCCGTCACCCACCTGCTCGCCAACCCGGATGCCGCGGTCGACGATCTCCTGGAGTTCGTGAAAGGCCCCGACTTCCCGACCGGCGGGCTCATCCTCGGTCGGGGCGGCATCCTCGACGCCTACCGGACCGGCCGCGGCTCGATCAAGATGCGTGCCCGGGCCGAGATCGAAGAGCGCAAGGCCGGCACGTACATCGTGGTGTCCGAGCTGCCGTACCAGGCCTCGCCGGCCGGGATCCTCACCAAGATCGCCGACCTGGTGGGCAACAAGGAGCTCGACGGCATCGCCGACATCAACGACGAGTCGTCCGGCATCACCACCAAGCTGGTCATCAAGCTCAAGCGCGACGCCAACGCCAACGTGGTGCTCAACAACCTCTACAAGCACACGCCGCTGCAGACCAGCTTCGGCGTGAACATGGTGGCGCTGGTCGACGGTGTGCCCCGCACGCTGAACCTCCTCCAGATGCTCCAGGCCTACATCGGCCACCAGGTCGAGGTCATCACCCGTCGCTCGCAGTTCCGCCTCGACAAGCGTCTCAAGCGGGCCCACATCATCGAGGGCCTGGTCAAGGCGCTCAACGTCATCGACGAGATCATCGCCCTCATCCGGGCGTCGGAGGACAAGGCGGCCGCACGCGCCGGGCTCATGACCGAGCCTTTCGAGTTCTCCGAGGAGCAGGCCGAGCACATCCTCGACATGCGGCTCTCGCAGCTCACGCGCCTGGCCCGGGTCGACCTCGACGCCGAACTGGCCAAGCTGCAGGAGGAGATCGCCGAGCTGCGCTCGATCCTCGACGACGACGTCACCCTGCGGGAGGTCATCCGCACGGAGCTGGCCGAGGTCAAGGCCAAGTACGCGACGCCCCGGAAGGCCGAGATCACCTTCGATCCGGGCGACATGAACAACCTCGACCTGATCGACGACGAAGAGCTCGTGGTCACGTTGTCGGCCACGGGCTACGTGAAGACGGTGGCGTTCGACGCCTTCCGCACCCAGTCCCGCGGTGGTCGGGGCGTGGCCGGGACCAAGCTGCGCGACGACGACTACGTGACCCACATCGTCACGACCACGGCGCACTCCTACCTGCTGTTCTTCTCGAACCGCGGGCGCGTCTACCGGCTTCGGGCACACGAGATCCCGATGAAGGAGCGCACGGCCCGGGGCATGGCCATCGTCAACCTGCTGCCGCTGGCCGCCGACGAGCGCATCCAGGCCATCATCGACACCCGCGACTACGAGTCGCACAAGTTCCTGTTCTTCGCCACCAAGCGGGGCCAGGTCAAGAAGACCAAGTTCACCGAGTACGACTCGTCCCTGCGGGCCGGGCTCATCGCCATCAACCTCCGCGACGACGACGAGCTGGTCCGAGTGATCCCCACCAACGGGGGCGACGACATCTTCATGGTGTCCAAGGACGGCATGACCATCCGCTTCTCCGAGGACGAGGTGCGCCCCATGGGCCGCTCGGCCGCCGGGGTGCGGGGCATGAAGCTCAAGTCGGGCGGCGACGACGAGGTCGTGTCGGTCGACGTGGCCCGCGACGAGGCCGACATCCTCATCGTCACCGAGTCGGGGTTCGGCAAGCGGACCAAGCTCGAGCGCTTCAACCAGCAGGGCCGTGGCGGCCAGGGCGTGCGGGGCATGAAGCTCACGGCCAAGCGCGGCGGCGTGGTGGCCGCCTTCATGGCCGGCCTCGACGACGACATCATCGTCATCGCCTCCGGTGGCACGGTCATCCGCATGCCCGTACGGGGCATCTCCTCGCAGGGTCGCGACGCCACTGGCGTCCGGGTCATGAACCTCGACGAGGGTCAGACGGTCGCCGCCGTGGCACCGGTGCTGGCCAGCGACGAAGAGGAGTAGCAAGCTCGCCGTAGCTCCATCCCACTTCCCCCACATCGATGTCGTGGTTGGAGGTGGACGTGCGAGACGAACGCGGGTCGGTGCTGCCGCTCGTGGCGCTGCTGGTGGTGGCGGTGGGCGGGCTCTGCCTGGGGCTCGGTCGGTTGGGCGGTGTGGCCAACGCCAAGGCGCAGGCCCAGACGGCCGCCGACGCGGCGGCGTTGGCCGCGGCTGCCGAGGGTCCGGCAGCGGCTCGGGCGCTGGCCCGGGCCAACGGGGCCGAGGTGGTGCGGGTCGAGACCGACGGAGACGAGGTCGAGATCGAGGTGCGGCTCGGCCAGGTGACGGCCGCCGCCCGGGCGGTGGGTGGCGGCCGACCCGGCGCGGGATCAACCGTGCCCGGTCTGGTGCCCGAGCTGCGGGCCGCCCTGGCCGAGGCCGAACAGCTGCTGGGCGAGGAAGTGCCGATCACGTCGGGCTGGCGGTCGCGGGCCCGGCAAGGGCAGCTCTATGAAGATCGTGGGACGAACCCCTATCCGGTCGCACGGCCGGGTACCTCGGCCCACGAGTGGGGTAGGGCGGTGGACGTGTCGCGGTGGTTCGTTGCCCGGCTGGCGGTTGTCGCGCCACGGGTCGGCCTTTGTCATCCGTGGCCTGAAACCGATCCCGTCCACTTCGAGCTGTGCCGGAGGACATCGTGAGCACGACCGAGACTGCCGCGCCACTCGACGACGTCGACGGGGTTCCTACGCTGCACCATGTGGCTACCAAGACCGAGCCCGACGTCAGCCAGGCCGTGGCCAGCCCCCGGACGAGCCAGGTCGTGTTGCGTCGCGTCGAGCCGTGGTCGGTGTTCAAGCTGTCGTTGGTGTTCTATCTCTGCGTCTGCCTCGTGCTGTTGGTGGCCGGGGTGATGCTGTGGCTGGGGGCGTCGGCGTCGGGCGTGGTCGGCAACATCGAGGGCTTCTTCCGGGACGCCGGCTTCGACGGGTTCACGTTCTCGTCGGGCGTGCTGCTCCGAGGGTTCGCCCTGGGCGGCCTGGTGCTGGTCGTGGCCGGGACGATCGCCAACCTGTTGCTGGCCATGCTGTTCAACCTCATGAGCGACGTGGTCGGTGGGATCCGGGTCACCTTGGCCGAAGACCTCCGCCGCAAGCGGTAGCGACGGTGTGCAAGCAGCGCTTCGCGACTGCTGGGCCTCGCCCGCTAACCTGATCGCTCCGCAGTAGCGGGGCTATAGCTCAGTCGGTTAGAGCGCATCCCTGATAAGGATGAGGTCGCAAGTTCGATTCTTGCTAGCCCCACTT
>JAOBWJ010000197.1 GCA_025463335.1 Acidimicrobiales bacterium | reverse complement strand
CAGGAGGCCGACCGCGTGGCCGCCGACGTGATGCGGCGCCTCCAGGGCGGCGACGACACGGGCGACGACGTGCAGCGCACCTCGGCCGTGCCCGCCGTGCAGGCCAAGTCGGCCGACCCCTTGGGAGGCACCGACGTCTCGCCCGAGGTGGCGTCGACGATCAGTTCGTCGAGTGGCCGGCCCATGGACGGTGGCACCCAGGCCCGCATGGAAGGCGCCTTCGGGGCCGACTTCTCCAGCGTGCGCATCCACGACAACGCCGAGGCTGGCACCGCCAGCGAGTCGCTCCAGGCCCATGCCTTCACCACCGGCAACGACGTGTTCTTCCGCAAGGGGGGCTACGACCCGGGCTCGTCGGCCGGCCAGGAGCTCCTCGCCCACGAGCTGACCCACGTCGTCCAGCAGCAGGGCGGCACGGCCAGCCGCCAGATCCGGCGCTTCGTGGACGTGAAGACGTTCGCGGCCCGCACGTCCGAGGGCACCTTCACCGGCAAGAGCACGGCCCAGAAGGCGATCGAGAAGAAGCTCACCGCCTACGCCGCGCTCGGGGCCAAGAACGACAAGGGCCAGATCGTCATCCCGGACAGCAAGCTGAAGCAGGCGGTGAGCCTCATCACCGACATGAAGGAGGCCGCCAACCTCTGGATCGGGGCCCACACCCTCGACGAGACCGACGACACCGGCAAGACCACCACCACCGTCGACCCGAAGCGCCAGAACCGCGCCGCCGGCATGGCGTGGTTCTTCATGGCTGCCGACCAGGAGCTCGCCGCACTCGAGAACCGGATCAACACGGCGGCGTCCGCGGTCGATCAGGACGAGGTCGTCACCGACCCCAAGGGCGCTCTCAAGCTCAAGGAGCACTACCAGGGCAACCTGTCGGGCTCGTTGCGGATGATCGGCACGCTCATCGACAAGGTGGCGCCGAACGACGGCGACTCCACCGAGCTGTCGGTCGACCTGAAGATCCCGGTCCAACCCGGCGTGTTCATCGGCGGCACCCTCGACCTCAGCGTCGAGAAGGACACCAACGTCGAGGTCAGCTGCGAGGCGGCGTTCCAGGCCGGCGGCTCGGCCGGCGTGGCCGAAATCGCCGGGGCGCTGGGTGGCTACATCAAGGCAGGCGGCCCCAACGGCGAGGGCGTCATGAAGCTCGTCTCCTACGGCTTCTACCGCCGGGTCAAGGAGTCCGAGGTCATCCCGGGCGAGATCGCCAGCATCATCTGGGGCGGCGGCACCAGCGACTTCGCCAAGAAGAAGGCGAACAAGTGGTCGCTTGCCATCGAGGAGGAGCTCCTCGGGGCGTCGGAGAACCCCGACGAGGAGAACGAGAACTACGTCGAGCTGGGTGGACTCGCGTCGGTCGGCGTCGAGGCCGACCTGGGCGTGGCCGCGCTCGAGGGCGAGGCGAAGTACTCCTCGGGCAAGCGCTACGACCAGAAGTCGCTGGACGCCCGCAAGGGCGGTGCCGGCGAGGAGAACAAGGGCTCTGACAGCTTCTTCACCAAGAACGTGTCGAACAAGTTCGGCCGGGGCGCGGAGAAGAGCACCGGGCGCTCGACTCACAACCTCGCGCTCAGCTTCGCGGCGTCGGTCCTCGACGGTGCCCTCGCCGGCGAGCTCGGCTTCGAGGCCTCGTGGCGCGATCAGGGTCGCCACAAGGCGGAGCGGGCCACGACGACCGACAACGTCCAGCTCGAGGACATGGAGTTCTCGTTCTCGGTGACCGGTTCGGTGCCCACCGACGGCATCGCCGCCAAACTGCTCAAGATGGCCGAGCAGGCCTCCGACGAGGCCAAGAAGAAGGCCAAGCAGGCGGCGGCCAAGGCCAACAGCGAGGAAGACGCGCCGACCGCCGAGCTGGCCCAGGCCCAGGCCGAGGCCTCTGAGGCGTTCGAGGGCATCAAGAGCCTCCCGTTCTCCCAGTGGTTCGCCCAGGCCAGCCCGGCGCCGGAGGAGGGCGCCGAGGAGGGCGCCGAGTCCATCATCGAGACCGACGGGTCTGTCGGCCTCGAGCTCGCCCTCGGGGTCGAGAAGGAGGGCGCGGGCTGGAAGGGCAGCGTCGAGCTCAAGCACGTGAAGTCGAACAGCGTGAAGCTGCCCGAGCTGCTGGAGATCGAGCTGGTCCGCAAGAAGCGGCTCGGCAAGGCCGAGTACGCCAAGGGCAAGGGTTGGAGCTGACCGGCTCGTGAACCTCACCACCCCCGACGGCTCGACCGTCGCCGTCGAGCTCGTCGAGCGTGACGGTCGCACCGCCCGCTTCGAGACCGACGCCGCCACGTGGGCCCGCCTGCACGCCGACGGGCTCCTCCACACCGCGGGTGCGCCCGCGGGCCGACCCTTCCTCGCCGATCGCCCGGTGGAGATCGAGGCCACGCTCGACCCGACGCTCGACGCCGACGACGACGCCGTGACGGCGCGCACCGAGAGCTGGTGGGCGCTGTCCGCCACCCAGGCCGTCGACCTTCCCGAGGAACTGGCCGGTGAAGGAACCCTCCGCGAGGGCGTCTCGTTCCGCCCGCCGCCGTGGGCGTCCGGCGTCGAGGGTGCGTGGCGCTCGATCTCCGACGAGCCGCTCCTCGACCTGGTGACGGGCGTCTTCCTCGACCAGGGGTGGGACGTGGAGCGGCCGAAGCCCGACGCCACGATCGTGCAGGCGCTGCCGCCTGACGACCTCGGGGACTTCCAGCTCTGGGTCCGCACGGCCGAGCCCCAGCAGCTCGTGACCGTCTTCGCCACCATCCCGGCCGAGGTGCCGAGGAACCGGATCCCGGAGATGCTCGAGCTCGCCGCCCGCCTCAACGGGGCAGTCGCCGTGGGCAGCTACGAGGCCAACGCCGATACGGGGCTGCTCTCGTTCAAAACCGGGATCGACGTCGAGGGCGACCGGCTGAGCGTCGCCCTGGTGCGCCAGCTGGTCGGCACGGCGGTCGTCGCGGCCCAACGTGCGCAGCCCCTCGTGACCGCCGTGCTGGCCGGCGAGCACACGCCGCGCGGCGCCGCAGCCACCCTTTAGCGGACGTCGTCGCAGAAATCCGGCATCCCGACCTATCACGATGGGCGGTACTTGCGTACAGTGCGTGGTGTGCAGGGCACGGGGCGTGAAGGCGTACCCAGCTACGGCGCACTTGGAAACGTCGAGATGTCGAGTGACCCGGTACCCACCTGGATCCACCTTCGCGCCATCCCGACCTCGGTCTACGAACGGGAGAGGTAGCGGTGCCTTCGTATCTGTCACCTGGCGTCTACATCGAAGAGGTGCCCTCGGGCTCGGCGGCGCTCAGCGCCGGTGCCACGGCCGTGGCCGCCTTCGTTGGTTTCACCCAGAAGGGTCCCACGGACGACCCCAGCGACCCGGACGGCCTCAAGCCGCGCCTGGTCACCAACTGGGCTCAGTTCGAGGCCCTCTATGGCGGCTTCACCCCGGGAGCCATGCTCCCGCTCAGCGTCTACGGCTACTTCAACAACGGCGGCTCGGTGGCCTACATCGTCCGCGTGTTGAGCACCGAGCCCTCACCCGACCCGTCGGTCCTGATGCTCGGCGCCACCGACCGTGCCCTCGGCGAGGCCCTCGAGATCACCTCGAAGGAAGCTGACCCCGCCCGCAAGCTCGGCATCGTCATCGAGCCGGGCGCCGAGTCCGACGACGAGGACGCGCCCGAGTCGTTCAACCTCACCGTCACGGAGTCCGGCGTGCCGGTCGAGTCCTACGACGGTCTGACCTTCACGCCCGGTGCCACCAACGTGGAGACGGTCGTCAACGCCGCCTCCGAGCGCGTGCAGGTCGCCACCAAGCTCAGCTCGGCCGAGGCCACCATCCTCGCCGCCGCTGCGCTCCGGACGGGCAGCTACCCGCTGGTCGCCCCGGCCCCGCTGCCCGTGCCGGTCAAGCCCAAGGCGTTCGCCGGGTCCGAGACCAACCGCACCGGCATCAACGGCCTCGTCATCGCCGAGGAAGTCACCATGGTGA
>JAOBWJ010000205.1 GCA_025463335.1 Acidimicrobiales bacterium | reverse complement strand
TGGCCGGCAAGGCCGTGCACGCCGAGCGCCACGTGCAGAACGGCGTCGACATCGTGGTGGCCCAGGGCTACGAGGCCGGCGGCCACACCGGGGAGATCGCCACCATGGTCCTGGTGCCCGAGGTGGTCGACGCCGTGGCGCCCGTGCCCGTGCTGGCTGCCGGCGGCATCGGCACCGGCCGGCACATCGCCGCCGCCCTGGCGCTCGGCGCCCAGGGCGTGTGGACCGGCTCGTTGTGGCTGACCACCACCGAGAGCTCGGCCAGCCCGGAGACGCTCGAGCGCTACCTCGAGGCCACCTCCTCGGACACCGTGCGCTCGCGGTCGTACACGGGCAAGCCGGCCCGGATGCTGCGCTCGGCCTGGACCGACGCGTGGGAAGATCCGAATGGGCCCGGCCCGCTCGGCATGCCGCTCCAGAACATCCTCACGTCCGAGGCCAACGCCCGCATCGCCCGGTCGCATCGCAAGGATCTGGCGTTCGCTCCCGTCGGCCAGATCGTGGGCTCCATGAACTCGGTGAAGCCGGTCCGCGACGTCATCTTCCAGATGGTCGAGGAGTACATCGACACCGTCGAACGCCTGAACAAGGAGCTGCAGGGCTGATCTTTCGTCCGGGGTTCACCCGGACGATGCCGGCCGTGGCCCGCAACGCCGCCTTCGCTCGGCGCGGGGTCGATGCGTCGACGGCGGAGCGGGTACGCCCCGACCGGGTGCTGCGAGCCGTGGCCCGCCGCTCGGGCTGGCCCGTCGTCGCCCACTGACTCTTCGTCCTCGGAGATCCCAGGTCGTGATCACCTGTCGGGCCTAGCCTCCGGACATGGCCCGCGTGTCCGTGTTCGTCGATGATGCGGTACGCGGCACGCTCCCCATGCTGTGCGTGCGTGACGGCGCTCCCGCCGACCGCCACACGCGCCTCGAGGAGCGCATGGGCGGCAACTCCGTGCTGTGGTTCCTCCTCGTGTTCTTCGGGCCCCTGGGCTGGCTGGTCCTTCTGCTCCTGCCGAGCAGTGGGGAGAAGCTGACGGTGCGCCTGCCGGTGTGCGCCGACACGATCGCCCGATGGCGGAAGCTCCGGCGCGACCGGGTGGTCGCCCTCGCCGCCGTCGGCGTTGCCGTCGCCCTCCTGCTGGTGAGCCACCTCGCCATCGGGATGTGGATGCTGGTGGCGGTCGCCGTGGTGGCCGTGTTCGTTACCCACTGGCGGCTGAGCCTCGACGGCGTCGGCATCGACCTCGACGCCTCCCGGCGGTGGGTGACGCTGACCGGCGTGTCCCCCGCCTTCGCCCACGTCGTCGAGGCCGAGCGGCAGGCGGCCGAGCGCCACTAGCGCGCCGGACGTACGGTGTCCGACGGCTCGTTCAGCCGATCGAGGCCATCAACTCCTTGGCGGCGTGGAGCGGATCGGCAGCGGCGGTGACGGCCCGGCCGATCACGAGCACGTCGGCGCCGGCGGCGATGGCCTCGGCCGGGGTGGTCACCCGGGCCTGGTCGTGAGTCGGAGCGCCAATCGGCCGGGTACCCGGCACCACCGTCTTCAGCCGGGGCGCCAGCTCGCGCACCAGCGTCACGTCGGTGCCGGCACAGATGACGCCGCCGGCACCCGCCTCCACGGCGTGGCCGATGCGCATGGGCAGGATGTGCTCGGGTGCGTCGTTGTCGCTGGTGAGCACGGTGACGGCGAGCGGCACCGGCTTGTCGAACCCGGCGGCGGCGGCCCCGGTGACGAACCCTTCGACGCCGGCCCGCAGCATCACCGGGCCGCCCATGGCGTGGATGGTGAGGTACTTCACGCCCAGGGCGCCGATGACCCGGGCTGCCTTCTCCACGGTGGTGGGGATGTCGTGCAGCTTGAGGTCGAGGAACACGTCGTAGCCAAGGTCGAGCATGGACACCACAGCGTCCGGGCCAGATGCGCTGTAGAGCTCCAGCCCCACCTTGGCCACGCCGAAGTACGGCTTCAGCTCCTTGGCCAGTCGCAGGGCGACGATCAGGTCGTCCATGTCCAGGGCCAGGGCCAGCTTGTCCTTGGTCTCCACGTCACTCATCGCACGCTCCCGATCACGTCGCTCACCCGTCGCTCACCCTGCTCTGCCATCCACCGTCGCAACCCGTCGAGCACCAGCGCCGGGGCGCGTGGATCGGCGAACGTCGCCGTCCCCACCTCGATGGCCGACGCCCCAACCACCAGCAGCTCGGCGGCCGTGTCCCCGTCGGTCACCCCGCCCACGCCCACGATGGGCAGGTCGGGGAACGCGGCATGCACGTCGTGCACGGCCCGGACGGCCACCGGGTGGATCGCCGCCCCCGACACGCCGCCCCCGTTGGCGCCGGAACCGAGCCGGTAGCGGCGGGTGGCCGGGTCGACGGCCATGCCGAGCACGGTGTTCACCAGCGTGACCGCCTCGGCGCCACCCCGGCGGGCCGCCTCGGCGATGGGCCGCAGGTCGCTCACGTTGGGGCTGAGCTTGGCCCACCGCGGCCGGCGGCACCCGGCGGTGGCGGCCATGGCCTCCTCGGTGGCGACCGGGTCGTGGGCGAACATGGCCCGGCTGGCGTGGGTGTTCGGGCACGAGAGGTTGACCTCGACGGCCACCACCTCGGCCGGCGCGTCGGCCAGCATGTCGGCCGCCTTCTGGTATTCGTCGACGGATGTGCCCCAGATCGAGACCACCACGCGGGCGCCGGTGGCCAGCAGCGGCGGCAGCTCGTCGGCCAACCACGCCTCCACGCCGGGTCCCTGGAGCCCGACGCTGTTGATCATCCCGGCCGTCACCTCGTGCACCCGCGGCGCGGCGTTCCCGGCCCACGGCTCGGCCTTCAACGACTTCACCACCACGGCACCCAGGGTGGAGAGGTCCACATACGCAGCCAGCTCGGCCCCATGCCCGCCCGTCCCCGACGCGGTGAACACGGGGTTCGGGAACACGAGCGAACCGATCGTGGTCGTCAGGTCAAGGCCCTGACCACGAGCAGGCTTGCTCCACCGGTTCAGCCGCATGGCACGGCCGGGTCCGGGAGGTGGGGGGCTTCATGGGGGGGCCCTGCCCCCCCATTGAGACGAGGTCTCACAGGCCGAGGCCGAGTTGGTCGGCGGCGTGGAACTCCTGGAGGGTGCGGACGTGGAGCTCGTGGGCGGCCCAGTCGGC
>JAOBWJ010000161.1 GCA_025463335.1 Acidimicrobiales bacterium | reverse complement strand
GGTGCCGTTGAAGGTCTCGGTGTTCTGGGTCGTCTGCACCACGGGGGCGTTGGCGCCGTTGAACTGCTCGGCGGTGGTTTCGTTGTCGTCGAAGTTCAAGGTGGCGGCGACCCGCACGTCGGCACCGGTTGGTCCGACCAGCGAGGTCACCAGGTTCTTGATCTTCTCGGTCGTGCGGGCCTCGTAGGCCGCCGTCTGCTGGGCCCGGAAGTCGCCGGCAGCCAGATCGGCCCCGTCCTTGCCGGGGGCCGAGAGGAGGTGGCCGGCCGAGTCGTTCACGGTCACTTCGTTGGCGGCGAGGCCCTCGACGGACGAGGCGACCAGGTTCACGACCGACTGGACCGTGGAGGCCGACATCGTCACGTTGGGCTTCAGCTTCAGGAGGACCGACGCCTTGGCCTTCTGCTGGTCCTCGGTGAAGAGGTCCTCCTTCGGGATCACCAGGTGGACGGTCGCGTCGGTGACGCTGTCCATGCTGCTGATGGTCTTGTCGAGCTCGCCCTCGAGGGCCCGCTGGAAGTCGACCCGCTGACGGAACTCCGAGGCGGTGATGCCCTGCTTGTCGAGGATGCCCCACCCGACCGTGCCACCCGAGGGGAGGCTTTCGGCCGAAAGGGCGATGCGGGTCTCGTAGACCTTGTTGGCCGGCACCATGATCGACGTGCCGCCGTTGGCCAGCTTGAAGGGCGTGCCCTTGGCCGTGAGGCTGTCGGTGACGGCCGCCGCGTCGGAAGCCGCCAGCCCGGTGAACAGCGGCGAGTACGAGGGCTTCGATGCCCAGCTGGTGAACACGTAGCCGCCGAGCAGCACGGCGACGACGGCGATCACCGACACGGCCTTCTGGCCCGGCGTGAAGCCGTCGAGGATCTGCTTGCCGCGGTCGCGGACCTTCTGCCAGAGGTCGTTCATCAGATCTGCATCCGCATGATCTCGTTGAACGCGTCAACTGCCTTGTTCCGCACCGACACGGTCAGCTCGGTGGTGAGCGACGCCTGGGTGCTGGCGATCATGTAGTCGTGCAGGTCGGTGAGGTCGCCGGTGGCGGCCTGGGTGGCGAGGTTGTCGGCGTTGGCCTGAGTCTCCTGCAGGTTGTTCAGGCCGTTGCTGACCAGCTTCCCGAACGACTCGGCGGCGTCGGGCCCGGCCGACCCGCCGGCGTTGCCGACGCTGGTGATCGAGGGGAGCGACGGGAGGGCGCTGATGGCAGGAACGGTCATCAGTGCAGCCTCAGGGCGGCCTGGTAGGAGTCGCGAGCCTGCTGGAGGACCGAGACGTTGGCCTGATAGCCCCGCTGGGCGGCGATCATGTTGATCATCTGCTCGCCCAGGTCGACGGCCGGGTACTTGACCTCGCCGGTCACTGGGTCGGCGAAGGGATGCTGGGGGTCGTACTGCGGCGCCCCGTCCTCGACTCGCGAGGTGATCTCCCGTACCCGGGCCCCGTGACCGTTGGGATCGGCGTTGTCGCCGGCGGCCTCGGCGATGACGAGCTTGCTCTTGAACGGCTCGCCGCCCGGCGTGGTGGCGATCGAGTTCATGTTGGCCACGTTGTCGGCGGTCACGTCCAGCCAGGTCTTGAAGACCCGCATGCCTGAACCGGCTGTCTCCATGGCGCCGAAGATGCCCATCAGCCCTGACCCGAGATCGAGGTGCGGAGGATGCCGAACTTCGCCGTCATGGCCTGGATGGCGAGCTCGTAGCTGAGGTTGGTGGCAGTGAGGTTCACCATCTCCTCACCGATCTGCACGTTGTTGCCGTTGGGCAGCGCCTGCTCGGTGGAGAGGATGGTGCTCGGGGCCACGTCGGCCTGACCGCCGCTCGCCAGGGCCTCGCGGAGACTGCTCTCGAAGTCGACGACCTTGCCCGTGTAGCCGGGCGTCTCGACGTTGGCGATGTTGTCGGCGATCGCCGTCTGGCGCGCCGAGAGGCCCCGCAGCATGCTGTGCAGGGCCGTCATGGTGACGTCGTTCACCGGCGGTTCTCCCGCCCGGTGCTCCGGATCGGCACGCTGTCCTCCGTACTGCTCTGTGGTGCCGCCGATCCATGGCAGCGTCAGGAGGGCTCCTTGCTCAGCCCCGGAGATCGGCGGGCCGAGCCCGGACTTGAGGCGTTCGGTCGCATTCGTCGTCGGCCTACGGTGCTGCGGTGCGGATGCATCGGATCCATCTCCCCGACGAGGTGACCCCGAGCTGGGCCGACCTGCGCCGAGAGCTCGGCGTCCTGGAGGCCTTCCCGCTCGCCGCGACCACCGAGGCGGCATCGGCGGTGGCGGCTGGGCCGAGAGAGGATCGGACCGACGTCGAGCTGTTCACCGTCGATCCGCCCGGCAGCCGCGACCTCGACCAGGCCATGTGGATCGGCCGGCGAGGCAGTGGCTGGCGGGTGGTCTACGCCATCGCCGACGTCGGGGCCTTCGTGGCGCCGGGTGGGGCGCTCGACGCCGAGAGCCGGCGCCGGGGCGAGACGTTGTATGCCCCCGACACACAGGTGCCGATGCTGCCGCCCATGCTCTCCGAGGGAAACGCCAGCCTCCTTCCGGGTGTCGACCGCCCGGCGGTGCTGTGGACCCTGGACCTCGACGAGACCGGCGAGGTGGTGGCCACCGACGTGCGCCGCGCCGTCGTGCGGTCCCGCCACCGGCTCGACTACCGCCAGGCCATGTCCCTTGCCGAGCTGCAAGCGGTCGGGGAGCTGCTGATGGCGCGGGCCGCCGAGCGAGGCGCGCTTGCGCTGCCGACGCCCGAGCAGGAGGTCGTGCTCGTCGGGGACCGGGCCACGCTCCGGTTCCGGGCCCCGCTGGCCTCGGAGCGCTGGAACGAACAGATCAGCCTGCTCACCGGTCAGGCCGCCGCCGCCCTGATGCTGACCGGCAAGGTGGGGCTGCTCCGGACGTTGCCGCCACCGAACCCGGCCGACGTGGCGTCGTTGCGACGAAGCGCAGTGGCGCTCGGCGTCGACTGGCCGGAGGCGCGCTCGTATGGCGAGGTCCTGTCGAGCCTCGATCCCACCGACGGCAGGGCGGCGGCCGTGCTCGACCTCGCGCCCAGGATCCTTCGCGGTGCCGCCTACACGGCGTTCGACGGCACCGTGCCGGCGCAGCCGTTGCACAGCGCCGTGGCGGCGCCGTACGCCCACGCCACCGCGCCGATCCGCCGCCTGGCCGATCGCTTCGTCAGCGAGGTGTGCCTGGCCCTCGTCGCCGGGGATGCGGTGCCGGTGTGG
>JAOBWJ010000156.1 GCA_025463335.1 Acidimicrobiales bacterium | reverse complement strand
GTTCAGATCTCCCTCGGTGCACGCATCGTGGCCGTGGCCGATGCCTTCGAGACCATGACGGCCACGAGCAGCGGGGCTCGCCCGGCGGCGGCGTCCGAGGCCCGCGAGGAGCTGACCCGGTGCGCCGCCCACCAGTTCGACCCGGTCGTGGTGCGGGCCTTCCTGCGGATCTCGATCGGGAAGCTCCGTTGGGTCATGGGGCCGCTGGCGTGGCTGGCTGAGCAGCCGTTCCTCGGCGGGGTCCGGCAGGCGGGTGTCCGGGTCGGCACGGTCGGCGCCCGGATCGGGGTGGGCGCGATCACCGCCGGCGCCGTCGCCAGCACCGTGGTGTCCGGGACCCCGGCGTCGTCCCCCGTCACCCGCCCGGAACAGGTGGCGAGGTCGCAGGACGCACGGGAGAGCTCCGGTCGGGGCGCCATCGACGTGTTCCTCCGGCAGACAACCCCTGCGGTCAGCGATCCGACGTCCAGCACGACCACCACCGCAAGGCCCGTTCCGTGAGTTACCACCACGTACGGTGATGGTGGCTAGCCGAAGCGGGTCAGAGGATCCCTGGTCATTTCCGCGCCAGGCGTAGTCATCGCGGGTCATTTGCCGTGGAACTCACCACGCAGCGTCACTTTTAGGGGCGCGATTCCTTTAGTTTCTCGGTGTGCACCGCGCGACACGTCTCCTTCGGGCTGCCCTCGGCGCCCTCCTCCTCGTGGCCGGACTGGTCGTCGTCACGGCGGCGCCGGCGGCCGCCGTCGACTTCAAGGTCCCTGGCGTCTCGGTCGGGACGGTCACCGCCGAGGTCAACCCGGGTACGCCGCTGTACACGGTTGAGCTGGTCATGGGGCTGAGTGCGCCGCTCGACTGCTCTGTGCCAGGAAACGACAACGCCCAGTTGCGCTGGATGGTGTTGAACTCGACCGGCTCGATGACCCGCGGCGGCATGTACCCGGCGTGTGCGACACCGACGAGTGTTCTGACCCAGGTCCGCGTCCCGCTGTCGATGTTCGGCTTCACCTCCGAGCTGAAAATGGCCGTCTACGCCGAGCTCGACCGCAAGGAGGCGCTCGGGGCCACCAACACGGAGCTCGAGAACATGGCGCGGATCGGCTTCTTCACCACGCCGATGAGGCCGGTGTGGATCGGCGTCGGCGACGGGTACACGTCGGCCGCGGTGCAGCCCCAGGACGTCTGCACGCTCGCCGACCTGTCCTGCCAGGGCGCCAACCTCGACACGCCGACATCGTCGTGGATCACCCAGTCAATCGCCACCCTCCAGAGCGACATGGGTGTGCCGTTCGAGTGGCAGATCGATTACAAGAACTTCGCGGCCGAGGCGGCCACGGGCGCGTCCCTGACGTCGTCGGCCTCCGGCTCCCAGGTGGCTCGGATGGTGAGCGAGCTCAACCTCCGCAAGCCCGCCGGCGATCGCCCAGGCTCGTGGAACTGGGTCGGTGTGACGGCCGGCCTCCGTGATGCCACGGTCATGGACGTTCTGGACCAGTGGTACCGGACCGGCGCCAACGCGCCGACGGCGACCTCGCCCAACCCGTGGGCCGTCACCGGGTGCCCGGACTTCTCGAGTGTGCCGGGCGCGGTGAACGCCCCGGCCGTCAAGGGCAGCCTCCAGGACGGCCTCCTCAACGTGGTGGCCTCGGCGCTCAACACCGACAGCAGCGTCCGGATCGTCCACCCGCTGTACCCCAACTTCGTGGACGGATCGAGCGCCTGCCGCCCGTCCGTTGTGAACGCCGTCGCCGCCATCAACGGCGCGGTGAAGAAGGCGAGTCTCCTGGCCCGGCTCCCGGTGAACGGCCGCACCGACCTCACGGCCGCCCAGATGGACAAGGTCTTCGACGTCGATCTGCAGGGCGCCTTCGGTGATCCGCACCCGACGGGGACGCCCATCGGGACGAGCAGCCCGATCCAGCTGCGCAAGCCGTTCGGCTACCCGTACCCGTCCGCCGCGCTCGGGTCCCTGGCCATCGGCATCTCGGTCGTCGACCTGGTCACGGGTCTGCAGGACCCCGAGCCCCCCGTGGTGCACGCCGAGGTTCGGGCCGACGACCCGGCGGACGGCTCCTCCCCGGGTGTCGATCGCAACGGATGGTTCGCCGGCCCGGTGACGGTGTATTGGACCGCCACCGATCCGAACAACCGCAACGCCGACATCCCGGTCAGCCCCACGCATGTCACCCAGGACGGCGAGTGGGCCAACGTGACGAGCCCGACCGTCTGCAGCCCGCGGATGCCGACCATGTGTGCCGTACCGATCACCGTGGCACCGATCCTGATCGACTCCCAGGCGCCCAGCGTCGGCGTGCAGTACTACGACGGACTGGGCCACGACCCGGTGTACCCCGGATCCGGCGTGTGGTTCAACGACGCCGTCACGGTCGAGTGGATCGCCACGAACGACCACGAGGGCACCGTCAACCGCGTATCCGGCTGGGACGATTCGGCCGACCGGCCGCGCACGGTGCTGAGCGCCGAAGGCGCCAACCAGACCGCCAGCGCTCCCTTCCCGGTCTGCGACTACGCCCGCAACTGCGCGTCGATGCCGACCCAGGTCAACATCGACAAGACCGATCCCACGATCGTCGGATCGGTCCCCAACACGCCGATCGGCGGGTGGTTCAACGCCACCAACTGGAACTGGGCCGCTGGCACCCCCAAGGTCGCCTGGACCGTCTCTGACTACAACGCCACGGTGCCCTCCGCCGTCTCGGGTGTCGACCCTGTCCCCGGCACCTCGGTTGCCGCAACCGATGGCATCCAGCACTTCACCCAGGTCGTGGTCGACCACGCCGGGAACACCGCAACATCGGCCGACGTCTCGGTGCGGGTCGATCGCACCGCGCCCACCGTCGGTCTCGGCGACTTCACCGACCCGGCGCACCCGATCGCCCTGACCTCGGGCGCCACGATCACCGCCGCTGCGCCGATTGCCTGCCTGGCCACCGACGCGACGTCGGGCGCCGCGTTCTGCACCACGAACGTCGATGACCCGGCGCCGGTGGACGGCTACAAGACGTACACCTACACGCTCGAGGCCTTCGACAACGCCGGCAACTCGAGCGGGCGCTCCACGTTCCAGCTCCGGGCGCCGGCGAGCGTCGTGCTCAACACGCCGCCCGACACGACCCTGCTCACGCAGCCGGCAGCGTTGACCCAGTCGCATGGTGCGGCGTTCACGTTCAACGGCAGCGACAACCAGAACTCGCCGACGCAGTTGACGTTCCAGTGCTCGCTCGACGGCGGGGCCTGGACGGCGTGCAGCTCGGGTCAGTCCTACAGCGGCGTGGCCGACGGGAGCCACACCGTCCAGGTGCGGGCCGTCGATCTCGGAGGCATGACCGACCCCACCCCGGCCAACTACCTGTGGGTGGTCGATTCCACGGCGCCCGTGGTGAACATCCCGGCCGACCGGGCCCTTGCCGGCACCACGTCGGGCGCCCTGGTCACCTACGACGTCACATCCACCGACATCGGCGGCTCCGGCGTGGCCACCACCGTGTGCGTCCCGCCGTCGGGCTCGACCTTCCCGGTCGGCGTCACCACCGTGGTGTGCACGGTGACGGATCGGGCCGGCAACCGTACGGTCGTGCGCTTCAAGGTGACGGTGGGCGCCGTGCTGGCGGGCCAGACGTTCGTGATCGGTGACCGCAGCGACGACATCGGCACGACTGGCTACTACTGGGGTGCCCAGTGGTGGAAGAACAACGTCCTGAGCGCGACGAACGACGAGCCGCCGGCGTTCAAGGGCTACGCCGACACGCTTCTGGCCGGCGGTCTCTGGACCACCAAGCCGGGCAACGCCAAGCCGCCGGCGACGGTGCCGAGCTACCTGGTCGTCATCGTGGCCAGCAACATCACCAAGAGCGGATCGACGATCTCCGGGAACACCGTGGCTCGAGTGATCATCAAGACCGAGTCCGGTTACGGCGCCGCCCCGGGCCACGTCGGCTCCGGGAAGATCGTGGCGGTGGTGCAGTAGCACCCCGACGAAGCGAACAGACGGGGGACGCCAAGGCGTCCCCCGTTCCGCGTCCGGGATCCTGTCAACGAGGCCGAACGGGTAGGCGAGCTACCCCAACAGTCCGGGCGCTACCCCACGGTTGCCAAGGACGAAAGACGCTCCGAGGGGCAGCCCGGGGTGCCTCACGTGGTGCTGCCCCGCACG
>JAOBWJ010000150.1 GCA_025463335.1 Acidimicrobiales bacterium | reverse complement strand
CCCGACCTGCTCGGCGATCATCACGCCGGCCTTGTCCTGGGCCTCGGGGGTCGACGCCGACAGGTGCGGCGTGGCCACGACCATGCGCTGGGCGAACAGGGGCGAGTCGGTGTTGGGCTCGCTGTCGAACACGTCGAGGGCGGCGCCGCCGATCAGGCCCGACTCGATGGCCCGGAGCAGGGCGTCCTCGTCGATGATCCCGCCCCGGCCGCAGTTCACGATCCGCAGCCCGGGCTTGGCCTTCGCCAGCAGCGCGTCGTCGATCAGGTTCACCGACTCGGGCGTCTTGAGGAGGTGGATGGTGGCGAAGTCGGCGTTGGCCACGAGCTCGTCGAGCTCGACCTGCTCGACGCCGAGCTGGCGGGCCCGCTCGGGAGCCAGCCACGGGTCCCACACCAGGATGCGCATGCCGAACGCCAGCGACCGCTGGGCCACGAGCGTGCCGATGCGACCGAGGCCGATGACACCGAGCGTCTTGCCGTACAGCTCGACGCCCTCCCACTTCGACTTCTCCCACCGGCCGGCCTTGAGGGCAGCGTCGGCCTGGGGGACGTTGCGGGCCTGGGCCAGGAGCATGGCCATGGTGTGCTCGGCCGTCGACAGGGCGTTGGAGCCGGGGGCGTTGGCCACCATCACTCCCCGCTTGGTGGCAGCCACCACGTCGACGTTGTCCACGCCCACGCCCGCCCGGCCCACGATCACCAGGTCCTTGCCGGCCTCCAGCACCTCGGCCGTGACCTGGGTGGCCGACCGCACGATGAGGGCAGCGGCGCCGGGAATGACCTCGAGCAGCTGCTCCGGAGAGAGCCCGAGCTGGACGTCGACCTCGTGACCCGCGTTGCGCAGGTCGTCGAGGCCGGTCGCTGCGAGCTTCTCGGTGACGAGGACACGGGCCATGCCCCCATTGTGGGTCAGCGAGCCAGTAGCGCCGAAATGCGTTCGATGCCCGTGCCCAGGTCGTCGTCGCCGAGGGCGAAGGAGAACCTCGCGTAGCCGGGGGTGCCGAACGCCTCACCCGGGACGATGGCCACCTTGGCCTGCTCGAGGATGACGTCGGCCAGCTCGAGGGTGTCGGTCACCTTCACCCCGCCGATGGTGCGGCCCAGCACGCCCTCGAACGACGGGTAGGCGTAGAACGCCCCCTCGGGCAGGAGCACCTCGACCCCGTCGATCTTCGACAGCAGGTCGTACATGAGCCTGCGGCGCCGGTCGAAGGCCGAGCGCATCTCGGCCACCGCCTCCAGACCACCGGACACGGCAGCCAACGCGGCCCGCTGGGACACGTTCGACACGTTCGACGTCGAATGCGACTGGAGGTTGGTCGCCGCGGCGATGACGTCGGCCGGCCCGGCCATCCACCCCACCCGCCAGCCGGTCATGGCGTACGTCTTGGCCACCCCGTTCAAGACCACGCACGTATCAGCGAGCTCGGGCACCAGGACCGGCATCGACGAGAACACGTGGTCGTCGTAGGTCAGGTGCTCGTAGATCTCGTCGGTGATGACCCAGATCCCGTGCTCGACGGCCCACCGGCCGATGGCCTCGACCTCCTCGGGGCGGTAGACGGCGCCGCTCGGGTTCGACGGCGACACGAAGATCAGCGCCTTGGTCCGGGGCGTGCGGGCCGCCTCGAGCTGGTCGACGGTGACCTTGAAGCCGCTGGTCAGGTCGGATGGCAGCACGACCGGGACGCCGCCGGCCAGTCGGATGGGCTCGGGGTAGGTCGTCCAGTACGGGGCGGGCAGGAGCACCTCGTCGCCCTCGTCGACGATCGTGAGGATCGAGGCGTACACGGCGTGCTTGCCGCCGTTGGTCACCAGCACCTGGCCGGCCTTGATCTCCAGGCCCGAGTCCCGCTTGGTCTTGGCGGCGATCGCCTCGCGCAGCTCAGGCAGGCCGGCGGCGGGCGTGTAGCGGTGGTTCGACACCTGCCGGCACGCCTCGATGGCGGCGTCCACGATGTACTGCGGGGTGGGGAAGTCGGGCTCACCGGCACCGAAGCCGATGACGTCCTCCCCCGCCGCCTTGAGGGCCTTGGCCTTGGCGTCGACGGCCAGCGTGGCCGATTCAGCGATGGCGGCAACCCGTGCGGAGATCCGAGACATGCGCGCGATAGTGGCACGGTCATGTGTGCCTCCCCCAACGACATCCGCATCCCCGCCGACCTCCTCCCGAACGACGGCCGCTTCGGCTGCGGGCCCTCCAAGGTCCGCCCCGAGTCCGTCCAGGCCCTGGCCGACGTGGCCGGGACCTGGATGGGCACCAGCCACCGCCAGCAGCCGGTCAAGGACGTGGTCGCCTCCGTGCGCCGGGGCCTGGCCGACCTGTTCTCGCTGCCCGATGGCTACGAGGTGGTGCTCGGCAACGGCGGCACGACCGTGTTCTGGGACGCCGCCACCTTCGGGCTCATCGAGCAGCGCAGCCAGCACCTGGTGTTCGGCGAGTTCTCCTCGAAGTTCGCCGATGCGGCCGCCGCCGCCCCCCACCTGCAGGACCCGCAGCGCATCGAGACCGAGCCCGGTACCCACCCGGTGGCCCAGGCGGCCGAGGGCGTCGATCTCTACGCCCTGACCCACAACGAGACCTCCACCGGCGTGGCCATGCCGATCGAGCGCCCGGCCAACACCGACGGCGCCCTCCTGGCCGTCGACGCCACGTCCGGCGCCGGCGCACTGCGGTGGCGGGCCACCGACGCCGACGTCTACTACTTCGCCCCACAGAAGGTCTTCGCCGGTGACGGCGGCCTCTGGATCGCCGTGTGCTCCCCCGCCGCCGTCGAGCGCATCGAGCGCATCGCCGCGTCCGGCCGATGGGTCCCCGCCTCGCTCGACCTCCTCACCGCCCTGGAGAACAGCCGCAAGGACCAGACCTACAACACGCCGGCGCTGGCCACCATCTTCCTGCTCGACCAGCAGCTCCAGTGGTTCAACGGCAACGGCGGCCTGGAGTGGGCAGCCGGTCGGTCGGACACGTCGGCCGCCACTCTCTACGGCTGGGCCGAGGCGTCCGACTACGCCACACCGTTCGTCGCCGATCCGGCCAAGCGCTCGCCCGTGGTGGGCACCGTCGACCTCGACGCCTCGATCGACGCCCCGACGGTGTCGAACGTGCTCCGGGCCAACGGAGTGGTCGACACCGACTCGTACCGCAAGCTCGGCCGCAACCAGCTCCGGATCGGCATGTTCCCGGCCATCGACCCCGACGACGTCGCCGCCCTCACCCGATCCATCGACTACGTGGTGGGCGAGCTTCGCTGATGCGGTCCGTCCTCCTGCTCGTCGGTGGCATCGCCCTGGTCGTGTTGGCCGTCAAGGCCGTCGTGTTCCTGCTGGTGCAGCGGGGGTCGGAGACGCTGGAGTTCCGGGGCCCGGTCCGAGCCCTCGAGGTGACCCTCGGCAAGGGCGAGGTGACCGTTCGGGGCAGCGGGAGGACCAACGCCCGGGTGCGGCGGCGGCTCCATCACGGATTGCGCCGACCGCGGATCAACGAGCACGTGGACGACGGCGTGCTGCACCTCGAGGTTTCGTCCGGGATCGTGTCCTACGTGGTCGACGTTCCCCGCGGCGCCGCCGTGCAGGTGCGAGGCGGCGCGGCCTCGGCCACCGTCATCGGGCTCACCGGCCCGGTCGAGCTACGGGCGGGAGCCGGATCACTCGAGGGGCGGGCGCTGGGGGCGTGCGACCTCCACGCCGTCACCGCCGAGGGCAGCATCCGGCTCTCGTTCGACACCCCGCCGGCTGACGTCGAAGTGACGACGGCCGACGGCTCGGTCGACCTGGCCCTGCCGTCGGGCGCCTACGACGTCGACGCCAAGACGGGCCGGGGCGAGACGAGCGTCGGCGTGCCCACCGCCCCGGGCGCACGGTGCCGGGTGCGCGCCCACTCGTCGTCCGGCTCGGTCTGGATCCACCCCCGCTAGCTGTAGATCCCATCCACGTTCGTCAGTACGGGCTCCTTGAGGATCGGGGTGCGACCCACGACGGCCGGACGATCACGATCCACTGCGCCGTGGTGCACGCAAGGCGCGTGGCCCAGCCGGGTCGGTAGCGTTTCGGGAATGTCCATCTATGACGTGCCCGTGAAGTCGCTCGAGGGCGGCGACGCTTCGCTCAAGGATCACGAGGGCGAGGCGGTGCTCTTCGTGAACGTGGCCTCCAAGTGCGGCCTGACGCCGCAGTACGAGGGCCTCGAGCGCCTGCAGAAGAAGTACGCGGACCGCGGCTTCACCGTGATCGGCGTCCCCAGCAACCAGTTCATGGGCCAGGAGCCCGGCTCGGCCGAGGAGATCGCCGAGTTCTGCTCGTCGACCTACGGCGTGACGTTCCCGCTCCTGGAGAAGACCGACGTGAACGGCCCCGAGAGCCACCCGCTCTACGAGCAGCTCAAGGCCGTCCCCGACGCCGAGGGCCACACCGGCGACATCCGCTGGAACTTCGAGAAGTTCCTCGTGGCCCCGGGCGGCAGCGACATCAAGCGCTTCGCGCCCCAGACCGACCCCGAGTCGGACGATGTCGTCACCGCCATCGAGGCCGTCCTGCCCAAGTAGTCCTGGGTCCCGAAACGAGGGCTACGCGCTCGTTTCGGGACGCAGCCCGTCGGCCACCGCCTGAGGATCGTCGACCACCACGGCGAGCTTCTTCACCTTGACCGTGATGCCCAGGACGTGGCCGCGGACGGGCTCCGAGAGGGTGAGCTCCACCGCGTCGCCGTAGCGGGAGTTGACCACCCAGTCGCCTCGCCACCCGTGCGCGCCGAGGCCCCGCCACAGGGGCGGACGCATGACGCGCACGTCGGTGATCAGCTTGCGGGGGATCTCGACGCGGAAGGCGGGGCCGAACCGCACCACGATGCGGTCGACCCCCAGCTCCAGGACCTTCACCCGCCCGAGGCGTCCTGCACCCGCTGCTTGCCCTGCGAGATCCACGGCATCATCGAGCGCAGGCGGGCACCGACCTCTTCGATCTGGTGCTCCTCGCCCTGCTTGCGAAGCTCGTCGAACTTCTTGTGACCCGAGCGCCACTCGCCGATCCACTCCTTGGCGAAGCTGCCGTCCTGGATCTCGCCGAGGATCTTCTTCATCTCGGCCTTGGTCTCGGCCGTGACGATGCGGGGACCGCGGGTCACGTCGCCGTACTCGGCCGTGTGGGAGATCGAGTAGCGCATGCCGCCGATGCCCTGCTCGTACATGAGGTCGACGATGAGCTTGAGCTCGTGGAGGCACTCGAAGTAGGCCGACTCGGGCTGGTAGCCGGCCTCGACCAGCGTCTCGAACCCGGCCTGCACGAGGGCGGTCACGCCGCCGCACAGCACGACCTGCTCGCCGAAGAGATCGGTCTCGGTCTCCTCCTCGAACGTGGTGGTGAGCACGCCGGCCCGGCTGCCGCCGATGGCGTCGGCGTAGGACAGGGCCAGGTCGAACGCCTTGCCGGTCGAGTCCTGGTGCACCGCGATGAGGCACGGCACGCCGCCGCCTTCGGTGTAGGTGCGGCGCACCAGGTGGCCGGGACCCTTGGGGGCAACGAGGGCCACGTCGATGCCCTCGGGCGGCTTGATCTCGTTGAAGCGCACCGAGAAGCCGTGCGACACGAAGAGGGCGTCACCCGGGTTGAGGTTGGGGGCGATCTCGGCGTCGTACACCGGGCCGTGCTCGGTGTCGGGCAGGAGGATCATGACCAGGTCGGCCTCGGCCGTGGCCTGGGCCACCGACAGGACCTTGAGCCCGGCCTCTTCGGCCTTCTTCACCGACGAGGAGCCCTCGCGCAGGCCGACGCGCACGTCGACGCCCGACTCCTTCAGGTTGAGGGCGTGGGCGTGGCCCTGGGAGCCGTAGCCGATGATGGCCACCTTGCGGCCGGCGATCAGCGCCCGATCCGCATCCTTCTCGTACAGCACGTTGGCAGCCATCTCAGGAGACCTTCCCTCTCACGGCGCGCAGACGGGGTGCCTGGCGCTCCAGCTTCGGCAGCGCGACCCGGCCGGTCCGCTGCAGCTCCACGATTCCATACGGTCGGAGCAGATCCTCAAAGTCGTCGATCTTCTGCGGGTGACCGTCGAGCGACACCGTGAGCTCGTCGGGACCGACGGCGAGGATCTTGCCCTCGAAGATCTGCACCAGCTCGAGCACCTGGCCTCGCTGGTCGGGGCTGGCCTTGACCGTGGCCAGCACCAGCTCGCGCTCGACGGCCTCGGACGGGTGCAGCTCGCTGATCTTCACCACGTGGATGAGCTTGAACAGCTGCTTGGTGATCTGCTCGACCGAGTTGGACTCGACGTCGACCACGATCGTGATGCGGCTGAAGCGCTCGTCGTCGGTGGGGGCCACGGCGAGGCTGAAGATGTTGAAGCCTCGGCGGGCGAACAGGCTCGACACCCGGGCGAGGACGCCGGCCTTGTTCTCGACCAGCACCGACAGGGTGTGATGGCGGTACTCGTCCATTACTGAATGGCCTTTCCGTGGTGACCGTCCTGGAACGGCGGGACGAGCAGCTCGTCGTTGGTCATCCCGGCGGGGACCATGGGGAACACCTTCTCGTTGGAGTCGGTGCGGAACTCGACCAC
>JAOBWJ010000143.1 GCA_025463335.1 Acidimicrobiales bacterium | reverse complement strand
GAGATCCTCGCCGACGTCACCGTGCGTGACGAAGAGAACCGCGAGGTCGCCGAAGGCTTCGAGAAGCAGCAGCGCGAGGCCGTCCTGAGCCGCCAGATGGAGCAGATCAAGGCCGAGCTGGGCGACGGCGACGGGGCCGACCCCGACGACTACCGCGCCAAGCTGGCCGAGGTCGACTTCCCCGAGGCCGTCCGGGCCGCGGTGGAGAAGGAGCTCGACAAGCTCGAGCGCACCAGCCCCCAGAACCCCGAGCACGGCTGGATCGTCAGCTGGCTCGACACCATGTTCGAGCTGCCCTGGGGCAAGCGGGCCGCCGAGTCGTTCGACCTGGGCGGCGTGCGCGGCGTCCTCGACGCCGACCATGCCGGCCTCGACGACGTCAAGGACCGGCTCATCGAGACGCTGGCCGTCCGCAAGCTGCGGGCCGCCCGCGGCCTCTCCAACGCGGGGGGCCGGGGCTCCGGCGCCATCCTCGCCCTGGTCGGTCCTCCCGGTGTGGGCAAGACGTCGCTGGGCGAGTCCGTGGCCCGTGCCCTCGGGCGCCCGTTCGCCCGGGTCGCCCTGGGCGGCGTCCTCGACGAGGCCGAGATCCGCGGCCACCGGCGCACCTACGTCGGTGCCCGTCCCGGCCGCTTCGTCCGGGCCCTCACAGAGGCCGGCGCCATGAACCCGGTGCTGCTCCTCGACGAGATCGACAAGACCGGCAGCGACTGGCGGGGCGATCCCTCCTCCGCGCTGCTCGAGGTCCTCGACCCGGCCCAGAACCACACGTTCCGCGATCACTACCTGGAGGTCGACCTCGACCTGTCGGACGTGCTGTTCATCGCCACCGCCAACGTGCTCGACACCATCCCCGGCCCCCTGCTGGACCGCATGGAGGTCGTGCGCCTCGACGGCTACACCGAGGACGAGAAGGTCGCCATCGCCCGGGATCACCTGCTGTCGCGGGTGCTCGAGCGGTCCGGCCTCACGCCCGAAGAGGTCGAGGTCACCGAGGGCGCCCTGCGCGAGCTGGCCACCGGCTACACCCGGGAAGCCGGCGTGCGTGATCTCGAGCGCCAGATCGGTCGGGTGCTGCGCAAGGTGGCCACCAAGGTGGCGACCGGCGATGCCGAGCTGCCGGTGCACGTCGACATCGACGACATCCGGCCGATCATCGGTCGCCGTCGCTTCATCGACGAGGCCAAGGAGCGCACGTCCGTCCCGGGCGTGGCCACCGGCCTGGCCGTCACCGGCCTGGGCGGCGACGTCCTCTTCGTGGAGGCGACCACCATGCCGGGCGAGCCGGGCCTGACCCTCACCGGTCAGCTGGGAGACGTGATGAAGGAGTCGGCGGAGATCGCCCGCTCGTTCATCCGCAGCCACGCCGACGAGCTCGGCCTCGACGCCGAGGCGCTGGCCAAGCAGCGGATCCACGTCCACTTCCCGGCCGGGGCCACCCCCAAGGACGGCCCGTCCGCCGGTGTCACCCTCACGACGGCGCTGGTGAGTCTGCTCACCGGTCGCCTGGTGAAGTCGACGCTGGCCATGACCGGCGAGGTCACCCTCCAGGGGCAGGTCCTGCCCATTGGTGGCGTGAAGCAGAAGGTGATGGCGGCCCACCGGGCCGGTCTCACCGAGGTGATCATCCCGGCCCGCAACGAGGGCGATCTGGATGACGTGCCGGAAGCGATCCGGGAGGCCATGACCTTCCACATCGCCTCCGACGTCCGCCAGGTTCTCGACTGGGCGCTCGAGCCGCACGCGCAGGTCCTGGCCGCCTAACTAAGTTCCGGGCATGACCGCTGCCCCCTCCCTCCCGCAACTCTCCCTGTCGCTGCCTACGTTCAGCGCCGAGGATCCGGGAGGGTGGGGGCACCTGCGCGACCGGGCCCGGCTCTGCGACGAGGCCGGCATCGACCGGGTCGTGGTGTCCGACCACGTGGCGTTCGGCGAGAACCTCGAGGCCTACGGCAACCCGGCCACCGGCGGCACCGCTGGTGGCAAGCAGCCGACCGGCCCCGACGGCCATTGGCTCGACCCGTTCACGGTGCTCACGTGGGTGGCCGGCTTCACGGAGCACGTGCGGCTGGGCACCAACATCATGATCGCCGCCCTCCGCCGGCCGCTGGTGCTGGCCAAGGAGCTGGCCACCCTCGACGTGCTGTCCGGGGGTCGGGTCGATCTCGGCGTCGGCGTGGGTTGGCAGCGCGAAGAGTACGACGCCGCCGGGCTCGACTTCGACGGCCGGGGCCGCCTGCTCGACCACTCCATCGAGGTGTGCCAGACGCTGTGGCGGGAGCAGCGGGCCAGCTTCGAGGACGAACTGCTCCGCTTCGATGCCATCCACCAGATGCCCAAGCCGCTCCAGCCGGGTGGCGTGCCCATCTGGGTGAGCGGGACGTTCAACAACCGGGTCGTTCGCCGCCTGGCCGACTACGGCTCGGCGTGGATCCCGTGGGGGCCGGCTGCCGCCGACCTGCCCACGTTCATCCCCCAGATGAAGCAGGCCGTGGCCGCCGCCGGGCGCGCCGATGCCGACGCACTGCAGGTCGTGGGCTACCTGCCAGTCGCCTACGACGGCGATGCCATCGACGTCGACCGCACGCTCGAGGCCACCAAGCCGCTGGTCGACGCGGGCGTCACCGACTTCCGTTCGTCGTTCAAGTTCACCGGCGACCAGGCTGCCGACACCGAGCGGGTGAGCGAGTTCGTCCAGGCCTTCCGCAAGGCGTTTCGCTAGACCTCACGAACCTCACGAAACGGTGCGCTCCACCGTTGGCAGGGTGTGATGGTGCAACCGTTCGAGCAGGTGGTCGAGGAGCACGGGCCCACCGTCCTCCGCGTCTGCCGGGCCCTCCTCGGCCCGGTCGACGCCGAGGACGCGTGGGCCGAGACCTTCCTCGCCGCGCTGCGGGCCTTTCCCCGCCTCGAGCCCGGCAGCAACGTGCGGGGCTGGTTGGTGACGATCGCCCATCGCAAGGCGATCGACGTGCTGCGGGAGGCGGCCCGGACGGTGCCGACGGCCGAAGTGCCCGAGTCGGCGCACCTCGATCTCGTCGGGGACGATGAGCTGTGGGGGGCGGTGGCCGCGCTGCCGTTCAAGCAGCGGGCGGCCGTCGTCTACCACCACGTGGCCGGCCTCCCGTATGTCGAGGTCGGCGCCCTGCTCGACAGCAGCGAGGCCGCGGCGCGCCGCAGCGCGTCCGACGGCATCGCCGCCCTGAGACGGAGAGAAGAGGCCCGATGACGAACATCCCGATGCCCGACGAGGCCACCATGGCCCGGCTCCATGACCGCCTGGTGGCCGACGCCGACCACGACGGTCTGCTCGACCTGGCCTACCGCACCGTGGACAGCCCGATCGGCTCGCTGCTCCTGGTCGCGACGCCCGCGGGACTCGTGCGGGTGGCGTTCGACCGAGAGGGCCACGACGTGGTGCTGGCCCGCTTGGCCGACGACATCAGCCCCCGGGTCCTCCGGGCCCCGGCTCGGCTCGACGCCGCGGCCGCGCAGCTCGAGGAGTACTTCGCCGGTCGCCGCCGAGGGTTCGACGTTCCGATCGACTTCCGGCTGGCCCACGGCTTCCGGCGCACGGTGCTCGATCACCTGCGGGAGATCGCCTATGGATCGACGGCCAGCTACGCCGCGGTGGCGGCGGCGGCCGGCAGCCCCAACGCGGTGCGGGCGGTGGGCACGGCGTGTGCCCGGAACCCGCTGCCGGTCGTGGTGCCGTGCCATCGGGTTGTGCGCAGCGACGGCTCGGTCGGGCAGTACCTGGGCGGCACCGAGGCCAAGGAGGTCCTGTTGGCCCTGGAGGCGGCGTGATCGCCGATCGGGTCGCCGCTCTCGGTTGGTGCTCGATCGTCGAGGAGCTCGATGCCGTCGGCTGCGCCCTGACGGAGACGGTGCTCGGGCAGGACGAGTGCCGGGCCGTGGCCGACCTCTACGACGACGACGCCCGGTTCCGCTCGACGATCGACATGGCCCGGTATCGCTTCGGCGAGGGCCAGTACCGGTACTTCGCCCATCCCCTGCCCGACGTGGTGGCCGAGCTGCGCGCCGCCTTCTGGCCCCACCTGGTGCCCGTCGCCCGGGACTGGGCCGGCCGGCTGGGGCGCCCGGCGCCGTGGCCCGACGACCTCGACGAGTGGCTCGAGCGGTGCCACGCCGCCGGGCAGACCCGGCCGACACCGCTGCTGCTGCGTTACGGACCAGGCGACTGGAACGCGCTGCACCGGGATCTCTATGGCGAGCTGGTGTTCCCGCTCCAGGTCGTGCTCGCCCTCGACGAGCCCGGCATCGACCACACCGGCGGTGAGTTCGTGGTAGTCGAGCAGCGACCCCGTGCCCAGTCTCGAGCCACCGTCACGGTGGTGGGTCAGGGCCGGGCGCTCGTGTTCACCACCAGCGAGCGTCCGGTGCGCTCGGCCCGGGGCTGGTCGGCTGCACCCATGCGCCATGGGGTCAGCGTCGTGCGCCGCGGCCGGCGCCGCGCCCTCGGCCTCGTCTTCCACGACGCCGCCTGAACTGGCGATGGATTGACAACCGACGTGGTGTCGATCCGTCGCCGGTGCGGACGCTAAACGGGCTGCAGCAGCGCCTTGTCGACCACGAGGGCGAGCGACAGGGTCTTGTAGCCCATGTCGTCGAACAGCACGACGATCGCGTCGCCGTGGTTTCGGACCACCAACCCCTCGCCCCATGCCGGGTGACGGACGCGGGCCTGCTCGGGGAACGGGTGGTTGCCCGGAGCCGCGTCGGTGAGCTCGATGTCCGCCCGGGCCGCGTCGGCCACGCAGCGGTCGCAGGTCCAGCAGCGCTCGGCGGCCGGCTCGCCGAAGTAGGTCAGGATGAACCGTCGCCGGCACCCACGCGTCTCGGCGTAGTTCCGCATCATGGTGAGGCGGGACTCGTCCATCGACGTGCGGGCTCCTTGCGCGGCGAGGGCAACGCGGGTGGCCTCGTCCGGAGCGGGTCCGTCGGGCGCGGCCTGCACGGTGCCGTCGCCCCGGATGTCGACCGCCCCGGCGTCCTCCAGGCGGGTGAGCACCTGGCCGAGGCGGGTGTCGCTCATGTCGAGGGCGTTGCGGAGGGCGGGCAGCGGCACCGGGTCCTGGGCAGCGTTGAGGACGATGGCCACCCGTTCGATCTCGTCGGGTTCGAGCTGCCCGGCGTTGGCGAAGAACTTCCGCAGGCCGAGATCCTCCTGGCGCCACAGCAGGAGCGCGAGTGCAGGCTGGCCGTCCCGCCCGGCCCGTCCCGCCTCCTGGTAGTAGGCGTCGATCGACTCGGGCACGTCGTAGTGGGTCACGAAGCGGACGTCAGGCTTGTCGATGCCCATGCCGAAGGCGGTGGTGGCCACGATGACGTCGATCTCGTCGGCCATGAACGCCCGCTGGGCGGCGTGGCGCTCGGCCTTGGGCATGCCTCCGTGGTACGCCGCGGTGCGGAGGCCGGCCTCGGCGGCGAGCAGCCCCGCTATCTCGTGGGTCTGCTTGCGTGTGGCCACGTAGACGATGCCGGGGAACTGGAGGCGGGGGACCGAGGCCAGGAGGCGCTCGACCTTCTCGCGCTCGGTGCGACACGTCTGCACCTCCATCCAGAGGCTGGGCCGGTCGAACCCCCGCACGAAGATGGCGGGGTCGTCGAGGGCCAGGCGCTCGATGATCTCGTCGCGAACGACGGGCGAGGCGGTGGCGGTCAGGGCCAGGACCCGGGGCCGCCCCATGTCCTCGATGGCCGCCCCCAGGCGCAGGTACTCCGGCCGGAAGTCGTGGCCCCACTCCGAGATGCAATGGGCCTCGTCGACCACGAACAAGGTCGGCTCGGCGTCCCGCAGCTCGGCGCGGGTCTGCTCGTTGTTGAGCTGCTCGGGCGCCACGAACAGGAACTCGATGTCGCCGGCTCGCAGGTCCTCGAAGATGCGGCGGCGCTCCTTGGCGCCGATGGTGGAGTTGGCGGCGGCGGCCACGCCGACGTCGGCTTCACCGATCGAGAAGACCTGGTCACGTTGCAGAGCGATGAGAGGCGAGACGACCACCGTGGGCCCGGGGAGCATTGATCCGGCGATCTGGTACACCGCCGACTTGCCCGAGCCGGTGGGCATCACCACGAGGGTGTCTCGACCCTCCAGCACCGCCGTGACCGCCTCGAGCTGGCCGGGGCGCAGCTCCTCGAGCCCGAGGCGGTCCCGCGCCACATGGGCGATGACCCCCTGATTGGGCACATCCGCCGTATACCCGTCTAGGGTCGGCCGAACCCCTCCCGCCTTGTCCCACAAGGAGTCTGTACAGATGAAGGACCCCGTTCGCGTCGCCGTCACCGGTGCCGCCGGCCAGATCGGTTACAGCCTCCTGTTCCGCATCGCGTCCGGCGCCATGCTCGGCCCCGACCAGCCCGTGATCCTCCAGCTCCTGGAGATCACCCCGGCCCTCCAGGGCCTCAACGGCGTGGTCATGGAGCTCGACGATTGCGCCTTCCCGCTGCTCGCCGGCACCGTCGCCACCGACAAGGCCGACGAGGCCTTCGACGGCGTGAACTACGCCCTGCTCGTCGGTTCCCGGCCCCGCACCAAGGGCATGGAGCGCGCCGACCTGCTCGAGGCCAACGGCGGCATCTTCGGCCCGCAGGGCAAGGCGCTCGACGCCAAGGCGGCCGACGACGTCAAGATCCTCGTGGTCGGCAACCCGGCCAACACCAACTGCCTGATCGCCCAGCGCAACGCGCCCGGCATCGACCCCCGGCGCTTCACGGCCATGACCCGGCTCGACCACAACCGGGCCAAGGCCCAGGTGGCCAAGAAGGCCGGAGTGCAGGTGGCCGAGGTCACCAACATGACGATCTGGGGCAACCACTCGGCCACCCAGTACCCGGACATCTTCCACGCCCAGGTGAGCGGCAAGAACGCCGCCGAGCTGGTCGACCAGGCCTGGATCGAGAGCGACTTCATCCCGACCGTGCAGCAGCGCGGCGCCGCCATCATCGAGGCCCGCGGGGCGTCGTCGGCCGCCTCGGCCGCCTCGGCCGCCGTCGACCACATGCACGACTGGGCGCTCGGTACCGCCGAGGGTGACTGGGTGTCGATGGCCGTCTACTCCGACGGCTCCTACGGCGTGCCGGAGGGGATCATCTCCGGGTTCCCCGTCACCACCAAGGGTGGCGAGTGGACGATCGTCCAGGGCCTCGACATCGATGACTTCTCCCGGGCCCGCATCGACGCCACGGCCGGCGAGCTGGTCGAGGAGCGCGACGCCGTCCAGGCCATGGGCCTGCTCAGCTAGTCAGTAGGTGGTGTCGGCCCGGACGCCCGCGTAGGCGGCGTCCAGGCCGGCCAAGCCGTTGGCGGCGGCGAGCAGCTTCGACAGGTCGCCGCCCAGCCTGAGCCGGCCGGCCGCGAACGCGTCCTGGATCGCCAGGTCCCCCCGCACCAGTGCCTCCGCGGTCGCTCGGTCGGTGGCGATCGTGAGGTCGGCCGAGTCGTCGCGGTCGATGGTGACCTGCCCGCCGGCCACCCGCACCGTCCAGCTCACGTCGTCGACCACCTGGCGCACGGCCAGCGTCGCCGCCGGGTCGACCTCGGCCGTGGCCGCCGCCGCGGCCAGCGCCTCGACCCATTCGTCGCTCAGGAAAACCGGCACCGTGGCATGGTGGCAGACAGGCAGGATGAGGCGTGCACCCGACGCTGCGGTCGTTCCGGCTCACCTGGCCGGGCACGGCGATCATCGTCGAGGTGGGGGAGCGCACCTACGTCGATGTCCGCATGGCGCGGGACGGTCGGTGGCTCGTCGTCCGGGACGACGACGCCCCACTGCCGGCGCCCGGTTCGCTCGACGTCCGCAGCCACGGGCTCTGGTTGAGCCTGGTCTGCGAGACGCCGGGCGAGCACTGGACGGTCGGCCTCGAGGCGTTCGCGATCGCGGTCGACGACCCCAGCGACGATCGGGGCGACCTGGTGCCACTCGGCTTCGACATCGAGTGGGAGGCGCCCGGTCAGGTCCACGGCGAGGTGCTGGTGGGCGACGAGCGACTGGACCTCGACCAGCCCGGCGAGCTGACGGTCACCTGATCGCGCTGGGCGCGGACCGTCGTTCACGAGCCGGAAGGTAGGTTCGCCCCATGCGCCGGGCCGACGTGGTGATCGTGGGAGCGGGGTCGGCGGGCGCCGTGCTGGCCGGCCGGCTGTCGGAGGATCCGGGCCGCACGGTGCTGGTGCTCGAGGCCGGGCCGGTCTACACGGCCGACACGCTGCCCGACTCCATCCGTCGCCTGTCGGCCCGCCTGTTGCCCGAGCACGACTGGGCCCACGAGGCGGACTCGGCCGGCCACCGCATCCCCTACACCCGAGGTCGGGTGGCCGGCGGCTCGTCGGCCATCAACGCCACCATGGCCTTCCGGGCCGTGCCCGATGACGTCGACGGATGGGGCGTCGACGGGTGGTCGTGGGCCGACCTGCTGCCGCACTTCGTGGCCATCGAGCACGACCTCGACGTAAAGGCGCCATTCCACGGCACCGATGGCGCGCTGCCGATCGTGCGCCACCCGGTCCACGAGCTCACGCCGACTCAGGTCTGGTTCGTCCAGCGGGCGCTGGCCCTCGGCATGCGGTTCGAGGAGGATCACAACGACCCGGCCACGGTGGGCGGTGTGGGTCCCATCCCCATGAACCGCCAGGGTCGCCACCGGGTGTCGGCGGCGGACGCGTGGCTCTATCCGGCGCTCGACCGGTCGAACCTGACCGTGCTGGGTGACACGGTCGTGGAGCGAGTCGTCATCGAGCGCGGTCGGGCGGTCGGGGTGATCGCCGGCGGCGAAACGATCGAGGCCGGCGAGGTCGTGCTGTGCGGTGGCGTGCTCCAGAGCCCGGCCCTGCTGCGGCGCTCGGGGCTCGATCTGTCGGGTATCGGCGAGAACCTCTCCGACCACCCGTCGGTGCCCGTGCCGATCCGGCTCGACGCCGAGCCCGAGCGGGGCTCACCCACCATCCAGACGATGGCCCGGTTGCCCTCACCGGTGACCGGCCGTCCGTTCGACCTCCAACTGTTCCCGACGACCTACGGAGTGCTCTACGCCGCGCCGCAGTCGGTCGATGCCCGGGGCCGGGTGGTGACCGACGGCCATGACGTCCGCATCGAGTGGCCCTTCCTGGAGGACCCCCGCTGCGCCGCCGAGCTGCGGGAAGGTGTGCGCCTCGCTGTCGAGGTGGCCGACGGCCGGGCCGAGCTCGACCTCGACGTGACCGATGACGCCGCTCTCGATGCCTACGTCCGGGCGGAGCACCGGGCCTTCCTCCACGGCTGCGGCACGTGCGCCATGGGCGAGGTCGTCGATGCCGAGCTCCGGGTTCGCGGCGTCGACGGGCTGCGGGTGTGCGACACCTCGGTCCTCCCCGAGGTCCCGCGCGCCAACCCCAACCTCACGATCCTCGCCGTCGCCGACCGGGCGGCGGCCCTGATGTCGAGATCCTGATCCCGGCTCCGACCACCTGGCATGGACTTCGCACGGCACTGCACCGAGATCGTCGCCCAGACCGAGCGGCTCACGGCCGACGTGGCGGGCGCCGATCTGCGCTCGGGGGTGCCCTCGTGCCCGGGCTGGACGCTGGGCGCCCTCCTCCGGCATGTCGGCGGTGGGCACCGCTGGGCCGAGGAGACGGTCCGGACCAGGGCGACCGAGTCCCTGCCGGACGACTTCTTCCGCAACGTCGAGGGTGACGATACCGGCGAGGTGCCGACGGCCTGGCTGCTCGAGGGAGCGTCACTCCTGGCCGACGCCCTCCGCGCCGCCGGTCCGGACGCCGAGCTGTTCGCCCCGTTCGACTACGACCGGACGTCGTTCTGGGCCCGCCGGTTCGCCAACGAGACGGTGATGCACCGGGCGGACGCGTGCCTGGCGGCGGCCGTGCCGTTCGTGGTGGCCACCGACGTCGCCGAAGAGGCGATCGACGAGTGGATGGAGCTCGAGGTGCTCCCGCAGCACTTCGAGATGAAGCCGGAGAAGCGCGAGCTCCTCGGTGCCGGCCGCACCCTCGCTCTCGAGGCCACCGACGTGGACGCGTCGTGGTTCGTCGACCTGACCGGTGACGTCATCACCTGGGGCCGGGTGTCGACGCCGGCGGCCGTGACCGTCCGGGCGCCGGTGTCCGACCTGCTGCTCCTGATCTACCGCCGCTTGGCCGCGCCCAGCCCGAGCATTCGGGTCGTCGGCGACGAGGCGCTGCTCGACCTCTGGCTCGGCCACGTGGCCTTCGGCTGATCCGTGCAGGCGCGCCACTGGCGTAGTTCTGTGGTCACCAGGACCACGGAACTACGCCAGCAGGGACGTCCTTAGGCGGACTGACCGGCGAGGCCGCGGTTCTTGACCTTGGCCTTGCGGTAGTCGCGGTTCATGTAGGCGATGAAGTCCAAGGAGATCTCCTTGGGACAGGCCTCGAAGCACTCGCCGTGGTTGGTGCAGGAGCCGAACCACTGCTCCATCTCCTCGACCATGCGCTCCACGCGGGTCCAGCGCTCGGGCTGGCCCTGGGGGAGCGTGTTGAGGTGCATGACCTTGGCCGACGTGAACAGCTGGGCCGCCGAGTTCGGGCAGGCGGCCACGCAGGCACCGCACTGGATGCACGCCGCCGCGTCCATGGCCAGGTCGGCGGCCTCCTTGGGCACGAGGATGCCGTTGGCCTCCTGGGCCGAACCGGTGGGGGCCGAGATGTAGCCGCCGGCAGCCACGATGGCGTCGAGGGCCGACCGGTTGACGACCAGGTCCTTCACGACCGGGAAGGCGGCCGCCCGCCACGGCTCGACCACGATGGTGTCGCCGTCGGCGAACTTGCGCATGTGGAGCTGGCAGGTGGCGGTGCCCCGCTGGGGACCGTGGGCCTGGCCGTTGATCATCATCCCGCACGAGCCGCAGATGCCCTCGCGGCAGTCGTGCTCGAAGGCGATGGGCTCCTTGCCCTCGACCGCCAGCCGGTCGTTGACGATGTCGAGCATCTCCAGGAACGACATGTCGGGGCTGATGTCCCGGACGTCGATGGTGTCCATGGCGCCGGTGGCGCTCGGCGAGGCCTGGCGCCACACCTTCAGGGTGAGGTCCATTACTTGTAGCTCCTCTGCGCGAGGTGGACGTACTCGAAGTCGAGTGGCTCCTTGTGGAGCTCGGGGTTGCCGGTGTCGCCGGTGAAGGCCCAAGCGCCGGCGTAGGCGAAGTGCTCGTCGTCGCGGAGCGCCTCGCCGTCCTCGGTCTGGTGCTCGACCCGGAAGTGGCCGCCGCACGACTCCTCGCGGTGGAGGGCGTCGATGCACATCAGCTCGGCCAGCTCGAAGAAGTCGGCGACCCGACCGGCCTTCTCCAGCGACTGGTTGAGGTCCTCGTCGGTGCCCAGCACCCGCAGGTCGCGGTAGAACTCGTCCTTCAGGGCCGGGATCTCCGAGAGCGCCTTCTGGAGGCTCTCGCGGGAGCGGGCCATGCCGCAGTTGTCCCACATGATGTGGCCCAGCTCGCGGTGGAAGTGGTCGACCGGCTTGGTGCCGCCGATGGAGAGGAACCGCTGGTTGCGGGCCCGCACGTCGGCCTCGGCCTCGAGGAAGGCGGGGTGGTCGGTCGGCACCTTGGGCTTGCCCAGGCGGTCGGCCAGGTGGTTGGCCACGGTGGCCGGCAGCACGAAGTAGCCGTCGGCCAGGCCCTGCATGAGGGCGGAGGCGCCGAGGCGGTTGGCGCCGTGGTCGGAGAAGTTGGCCTCGCCGGCGACGAACATCCCGGGGATGGTGCTCTGGAGGTTGTAGTCCACCCAGAGGCCGCCCATCGTGTAGTGGACGGCGGGATAGATGCGCATGGGGACCTTGTAGGGGTCCTCGTCGGTGATGCGCTCGTACATCTCGAAGAGGTTGCCGTAGCGCTCCTCGACGACGTCACGGCCCAGGCGGGTGATGGCGTCGCTGAAGTCGAGGTACACGCC
Organism: Acidimicrobiales bacterium; assembly: GCA_025463335.1. Taxonomy (GTDB): domain Bacteria; phylum Actinomycetota; class Acidimicrobiia; order Acidimicrobiales; family CADCSY01; genus RYN-34. The sequence continues at coordinate 367 of JAOBWJ010000143.1, read as the reverse complement.
GTTCTTCAGCGAGCCCACGCCCCGGCCGGCGTCCACCTCGATCTTGATGGCGCGGGAGGCGACGTCACGGGGGACGAGGTTGCCGAACGCCGGGTAGCGGCGCTCGAGGAAGTAGTCGCGCTCCTCGGCCGGGATCTGGTCGGGGGAGCGGGGGTCGTCCATCTGCTGGGGCACCCACACCCGGCCGTCGTTGCGCAGCGACTCCGACATGAGGGTCAGCTTCGACTGAAAATCACCGGCCTGCGGAATGCACGTCGGGTGGATCTGCGTGTAGCAGGGATTCGCGAAGAGCGCGCCGCGCTTATGTGCGCGCCACGACGCCGTGACGTTGCAGCCCTTGGCATTGGTCGAGAGATAGAAGACGTTG
>JAOBWJ010000127.1 GCA_025463335.1 Acidimicrobiales bacterium | reverse complement strand
CTTGTACGACGTCGCCGACCACAGCTCGGCACCGACGTCGTAGTGCTCGGCCAGCTCGTCGCGGGCCTGCGACGCCCACTGCCACGCCGGGCCCGAGAACAGGATCGTGGCCCGCTTCGACGGACCGGCCGGTGCATCGGCGAACTTGTAGAGGCCGCCCAGCAGGTCGCCTTCGATGCCCTCGGGCATGGCCGGCATGACGTAGTTCTCGTTGTAGAGGGTGAGGTAGTAGAAGACGTCCTCGCCCTCCACGAACATCCGCTTCGAGCCCTCACGGATGATGGTGGCCAGCTCGTAGGCGAACGCCGGGTCGTAGGCCTGGCAGTTCGGGTACGCGGCGGCCAGGTGCAGGCTGTGGCCGTCGTCGTGCTGGAGTCCCTCGCCGTGGAGCGTGGTGCGCCCGGCGGTGGCGCCGAGCATGAAGCCCCGGCCCCGCTGGTCGGCGAACGCCCACGCCAGGTCGCCGATCCGCTGGAAGCCGAACATCGAATAGAAGATGAAGAACGGCAGCATGGTCACGCCGTGGGTGGCGTACGACGTGCCCGCCGCCGTGAAGCTGGCCATGGAGCCGGCCTCGGTGATGCCCTCCTCGAGGATCTGACCCTGCTTGGACTCGCGGTACGACAGCAGCAGGTCGGCGTCGACCGGCTCGTACAGCTGGCCGAGGGCGGCGTAGATGCCGATCTCCCGGAACAGGGCATCGAGCCCGAAGGTGCGGGCCTCGTCGGGGATGATCGGCACGACCCGGTCGCCGATCTTCTCGTCCCGCACCAGGTTCCGGAGCAGGCGGGCGAACACCATCGTCGTCGATGCCGCCTGGGCACCGGAACCCTTCATGAACTCGCCCCAGATCTTGTCGCCGGGCAGCTCGATGCGGCTGCCGCGGCGGGTCGGCGTGCGGCGGGGGAGCGACCCGTCGAGGGCCTTGCGCCGCTCGCGCAGGTACTCCATCTCCGGCGAGTCCTCGGCCGGGAGGTAGTACGGGGGCAGGCCGCTCTCGATGGCTGCGTCCGGGATCTCGTCCTGCATGAACAGGCGGTCGCGGAAGGCCTTGACCTGGGCCGCTTCCATCTTCTTGATCTGGTGCGTGGCGTTGCGGCCCTCGACGTCGGGCCCGAGCGTCCAGCCCTTGATGGTCTTGGCCAGGATCACCGTGGGCGAACCCTCGTGCTCGACGGCGGCCTTGTAGGCGGCATAGAGCTTCCGGTAGTCGTGACCGCCACGCGGCAGGTTGCGCAGGTCGTCGTCCGTCAGGTGCTCGACCATGCGCCGCAGCCGCGGGTCAGGGCCGAAGAAGTGCTCGCGGATGTAGGCGCCCGACTCGACCGAGTACTTCTGGAACTGGCCGTCGACGGTGGTGTTCATCTTGTTGAGGAGCACACCGTCCTTGTCCTGGGCCAGCAGCTCGTCCCACTTCGAGCCCCAGACGACCTTGATGACGTTCCACCCGGCGCCCCGGAACGAGGCTTCCAGCTCCTGGATGATCTTCCCGGTGCCGCGCACCGGGCCGTCCAGCCGCTGGAGGTTGCAGTTGACGACGAAGATGAGGTTGTCGAGCTGCTCGCGTGCCGCGATCGACAGGGCGCCGAGCGACTCGGGCTCGTCGCACTCGCCGTCGCCGAGGAAGGCCCACACCTTCGAGCCCGACGTGTCCTTGATCTCGCGGTTGAGCAGGTAGCGGTTGAACCGGGCCTGGTAGATGGCGTTGATGGGCCCGAGGCCCATCGACACGGTCGGGAACTCCCAGAACTCGGGCATGAGCCGCGGGTGGGGGTACGACGACAGGCCGTTGCCGCCCACCTCCTGGCGGAAGTTGTCGAGCTGGGCCTCGGTGAGGCGGCCCTCGAGGAAGGCCCGGGAGTAGATGCCGGGGGCGGCGTGGCCCTGGAAGTAGATCTGGTCGCCGTCGAGACCGTCGTCCTTGCCCCGGAAGAAGTGGTTGAAGCCGACCTCGTACAGCGACGCCGAGGAGGCGTACGTGGCCAGGTGGCCGCCGATGCCGTCGGACTTCTTGTTGGCCCGGATCACCATGGCCGCCGCGTTCCAGCGGATGAAGGCGCGGATGCGGCGCTCGAGGTACTCGTCGCCCGGGAACCAGGCCTGCTGGTCGACGGGGATGGTGTTCACGTAGGGCGTGCTGATGGTCGCCGGCAGCCCGACCTGCCGTTCACGGGCCCGTTCGAGCAGCGCCGAGATCAGGTAGCGGGCTCGGGTGGGGCCGTAGGTGTCCACCACCGCGTCAAGGCTGTCGAGCCACTCCTTGGTCTCACCCGGGTCGATGTCGGGGAGGGAGTGCACGAACCCATCGAAGATCATGACCCCCATTCTCTCCGGGTTACCGGCCAGTCGGGCACCATGTCTGGGAAATGACGACCACCGTGTACACCGATGGGGCCTGTTCCGGGAATCCCGGCCCGGGAGGCTGGGCCTGGGCGGTCGAGGACGGACCGTTCGCCTCCGGGTCCGAGAAGCACACCACCAACCAGCGCATGGAGATCGCCGCCGCCCTCGAAGCTGTGCGTGCCCTGCCCGGCCGGGTGGAGGTGGTGAGCGATTCGACCTACGTCGTCAACTGCTTCCGCGACAGCTGGTGGGAGGGGTGGTTGAAGCGGGGATGGACGAACTCCCAGAAGAAGCCGGTGGCCAACCGCGACCTGTGGGAACCGCTCATCGACGTCTATCGCGAGCGGGGCGACATCACGTTCCGGTGGGTGAAGGGCCACTCAGCCGACCCCATGAACGACCTCGTCGATCGGCTGGCGGTGGAGGCGGCGCTCAAGCAGACCGGCCGCTCCGGCACCGGGCGGCCCAAGGAGCTGGGGCCGCCCGACATGGTGCCGGCCAAGGCGACGAAGGGCCCGGCCCTCCCCGAAGGGCATGCCGTCGGCGTGTTCGGCGTCCGCCCGCCCGAGCTCGGCGGCTACGACCCGAACCCCGCGCGCGACCGGGCCCGGGCCCGGCTGGTGGAGGTGCTCAGCCACAAGTCGATCGAGCACCCCGACCTGGTGGTGGTCACCGGGCTCTCGCTGGGGGCCGAGCAGCTCGGGGCCGAAGCGGCGGTGGAGGCCGGACTGCCCTACGTGGCCGTGCTGCCCTACGACGGATTTGAATCGGTGTGGCCGGAGCCGTCCCGGGCCTGGTTCGAGGAGCTGCGTGATGGCGCCACCCTCACCATCACCCTCGAGCGCCGTGCCCCGGAGACCAAGCAGCAGGCGGGCATGTGGCTCGGTCGCCGCGACACCTGGATCCTCGAACGGGTGGCCGAAGCCGTCGTCGTCGCCGAGCCCGACGACCGGACCTATGCCTCGGTCGTGGGGAAGCTCGGTGACGACGACGTCTTTCTGCTCCGTCCGTAGCTCTAGGGTCGACTCGTGAGCGCCTACCCCCCCGACGACCACGTCCTGCGTGACCTGCGCATCGAGAGCTGGCTGGAGGCGCCCGACCACGCCTTCGCCGAGCTGCCGGTCGCCGCCGCCGTGCTCGACGGCAACGGCGCGGTGTCGCTCGGTGCCCTCACCACGCTCGTCGACATCGCCTGCGCCCGCGTGTCGTTCGCCTCTGCCCACCCGCACT
>JAOBWJ010000190.1 GCA_025463335.1 Acidimicrobiales bacterium | reverse complement strand
TCGGCCAGCAGGTTCAGGATCTTGCGCTCCTGCTCGGTGAGGTCGGCGAAGCGGTCGTCCTCCTCGGGGGCCCGACGGAGCCGCTCGAGCACCCGGGTGGTGAGCGACGGGTCGAGCAGCGACTGCCCGGTGGCCACCCGGCGGATGCCTTCCACCAGCTCGACGCCTCGCACCTGCTTGAGGACGTAGCCGGCGGCCCCGGCCATGATGGCGTCGAACAGGGCCTCGTCGTCGGCGTAGGACGTGAGCATCAGGCACTGGATCTCGGGGTGGGCCGACCGCACGTCGCGGCACACCTCCACCCCGCTGCTCTCGCCCAGGCGGACGTCGAGCACGGCCACGTCGGGACGGGTGGCGGGGATGCGGGCCAACGCCTCCTCGGCCGTCGCCGCCTCCCCCACCACCTCCAGGTCGTCCTCGGCGTCGAGCAGCTCCCGCAGCCCGCGCCGCACGATCTCGTGGTCGTCCAGCAGGAACACGCGGGTCACCGCAACAGTGTGACCGCCCTCAGCTCCTGGTGAGCACCACCTTGAGCGCCCCGGTGTCGGCGGCCCGGCCGAACACGTCGTAGGCCTCGACGAACTGGTCGAGGGTGAAGTGGTGGGTGACGAACCGGGACGGCTCGACCTGGTGGCCGATGGCCAGCTTCAGCAGCGTCGGCGTGGAGGACGTGTCGACCAACCCGGTGGTGATGGTCACGTCCTTGATCCACAGCGTCTCGAGGTGGAGCGTGGCCGGCTCGCCGTGCACGCCGATGTTGGCCACCCGGCCGCCGGGGCGGATCAGCTGGGTCGCCAGCTCGAAGGTGGCCGGCACGCCGACCGCCTCGATGGCGACATCGGCACCAAGGCCGCCGGTCAGCGCGGCGATGACCTCCATTGGGTCCTCGCGGTCGTTGTTGACGGTGACGTCGGCGCCGAACATCTTGGCCGCATCGAGTCGCAGGTCGGCCTTGTCGATGGCCACGATGTGGCTGGGGCTGAACAGCCGGGCGCCCATGATGGCGGACAGCCCGATGGGCCCGGCGCCGACCACGGCCACCACGTCACCGGGGCGGAAGTTGCCGTTGAGCACGCCGACCTCGTAGCCCGTGGGCAGGATGTCGGCCAGCATCAGCAGGTCCTCGTCGGCCACACCGGCCGGCGCCGGGTAGGTCGACGTGTCGGCGAAGGGCACCCGGACGTACTCGGCCTGGGTGCCGTCGATCGTGTGGCCGAGGATCCAACCGCCGCCGCCGAGGCACTGGCCGTAGCGACCCTCCCGGCAGAAGCGGCACGAGCCGCAGGCGGTGATGCACGACACCAGCACCTTGTCGCCGACCTGCACGTTCCTCACGCTCGTCCCGATCTCCTCGACCGTGCCGACCGCCTCGTGGCCGAGGATCCGACCGTCGGTGACGGCCGGGACATCGCCCTTCAGGATGTGGAGGTCGGTGCCACAGATGGTGACGGCGTCGACCCGCACGATGGCGTCGGTGTCGGCCAGCAGCTTCGGCTTGGCAACCTCCTCCCACGCCATGGTTCCGGGCCCGTGGTACACGAGTGCTCGCATGTCCGTCTCCTTCTTTCGCCTTTGGTTCGACCGTACGAAGACGGGCGCAGGTGCAACAGAGGCGAAGGTCCTCAGCCCACGGAACAACCGAGGGTCAGCGGGACGTTGTGGGTCAGGTGAGCGACACCACCCCCCTCCCCCTCCCCGCCCTCGACGGCGGGCCCCACGACATCGAGTTCTTCTTCGATCCCGGCTGTCCGTTCGCGTGGCAGACGTCGGTCTGGGTCCGGCGCGTCGTCGAGCTGCGCGGCATCCGGGTCGGGTGGCGCTTCATCTCGTTGAAGTTCATCAACGAGGGCAACGACCTCCCCGAGGGCATGCTCGCCGCCCAGACCCTCGGCCTCCGCTACCACCGCATCTGCGCCGCCGCCCGGGCCCAGCTCGGCAACGAGGCGGTGGGCCGGCTCTACCAGGCCTACGGCGAGCGCTACTGGTACGCCCCGTCGTCGGGCGAGCTGCTCGACCGGCTGGCGACCAGCGCCGAGCGCGTCGACCCGGCCGAGATCGTGGCTGCCCTCGGCCTGCCGACCGAGCTCCTGGCGGCGGCCGACGACCCCTCGTGGGACACGCTCATCCGGGCCGAGAGCGACGAGGCCTTCCGCCGCACCGGGCCCGACGTGGGCACGCCGATCATCACCTACGACCCGCCCACGGGGAACTCGCTGTTCGGGCCGGTCATCAGCTCGGTGCCCGCCGACGACGACCAGGTCCTGGCGTTCTACGACGCCCTGCGGACCTTCGCCGACTTCCCCGGCTTCTCCGAGCTCAAGCGCACCGCCCGGGCCCCCCTCGACCTCCCCCTCTTCGCCGACTGAGGGCCGGCGCGGAGAGCTCCGTCCGCGACCACGTGGCACCGCCCCTGCACGGGACAAGGGCGCAACCAACGGGGCCGAGCCCTGCGCGCCTGACGGGTGGCGGCCCGCCACGTCGTTCTCGGCGGCCGAGTGGGCCCGCTTCAGCCCTGGGCGATGACCGGCTCGGGCCGGGCGTGGCTCACGGCCATGTGCAGGTCCCAGAGGGCGCCGCAGTCGCTGCCGGTGGCGACCGGCGAGGAGACCCAGCCGCAATGGACGCAGGCACAGACCAGGTGCCCGCCCTCCTCGGTGACCGTGCAGATGAGAAGTCGCTCGTGCCTCATAGGACGAGAATCCGCCGCCTGCGCCGAACCGGCATCACCAACCGTGATGAATTCCGTACCCTGAGCCCTCGTGCCTGCGCCCAAGGTCTTCGTCATCGATGACGACATCATCGTCCGGGAGTCCCTCGCCATCGCCCTGGGTCGGCACGGCTTCGAGGTGGTGGCACCCAGCGACCTCGACCCGGAGCGGCTGGTGGAGGCGGCCCCGGCCGCCCAACCCGACGTGGTGCTGCTCGACCCCTACCTCGGCAC
>JAOBWJ010000082.1 GCA_025463335.1 Acidimicrobiales bacterium | reverse complement strand
CCATCGCCGAGCTCGGGCACGTCGACCTGGTGCTCAACAACGCCATCTACGTGGGCCCGGCAGGGGAGAAGCGCTTCCTCGACACACCGGCCGAGGAGCTCGAGCGCCGGGTGTTCGGCAACGTCACCGCCCAACTGCTGTTGACCCAGCCCATCGTGGGCCACATGGTCGAGCGGGGGAGCGGCGTCGTCGCGTTCACCACCAGCGGGGCCGGCTACTGGCGGCCCCGCCAGGCGATCGGCGAGGGGGGCTGGGCGCTCAGCTACGGCGTGTCGAAGGCCGGGCTCAACCGCATCGCCGAGCAGCTGGTGGTCGAGCACCCCGAGCTCCGCTCATACAACCTCCAGCCCGGCGCGGTGGCCACCGAGCGGGTGCTGGCCGCCGGGGAGAAGCTCGAGTTCGTGGCCCGCCACGCGGCGCCGGTCGAGGTCATCGGCGAAGCCTTCGCCCGCATCCTCGACGCCCCGGCCGGCACGTTCGCCAACGGTTCCACCATCGAGGTCCAGGACATCGCCCGCATCTGGGGCCTGCTCTAACCGGGCACGTCCGGCGCCATGAACTGGCGAAGCCACGACAGCTTCTCGATCGCATCGACATCGCCGGCCAGCACGTCGGCCAGCGCCGGCCCTCGACCCATGAGGGCGTCGAGCACGGGGAGCACCTGGCCCCGGAGGCGCGGTTCGGCGTCGCCGTCCACGGCGACGGTCACGCCGTCCTCGCCGACGGTCACGGCGTAGACAGGATCGGCCCCGCCGTCGAGGGCGACCGCCACGTCGAGCGGGTTGCCAACCATGGCCGGCAGCGTCGCCGCCACGAGCAGGCCGTACATGGTCGCCAGCCGGAGCTCCACCTCGGTGCAACGCGGCTCGGCACCCACGGGCAGGAGGACGTCGCGCTCGTGAAGCCACGCGTCCCAGAAGACGTGCGCGCTGAGGACCGACCAGTGGATCGGGCGGCCGACCGGACCGCCCACCGTTTCGTCGCCGCCCTTGGCGACCCGGCGGAGGAAGCACCCGTGCTCGTCCTCGATGGCGTGGTCGAGCGCCGCCAAGGTCGCGTCGGGCGCCTGGCCGGCGGACGCCGCGAGCCACTGGTCGGGCGTCCTGGCCGGGTCGAACGGTTCGTCCATGCCGGTGCGGGGCGGCCGCCCGCCGAGCTGGTCGGCGTCTCTCTCGGCGGTGTCCACCATGTGGCGGGCCACACAATGCACCGTCCACGCCGAACAGCGGGTCGGTGCCGACCACGCCGGAAGTGGAAGGTCGGTGAGATACAAGGCGAACCGGCTTCGTTGGCTCCACAGCGCTTGACCGATGACCTCCGGTCCCGCGCTCAGGCCGGCCCGTTCGGTGAGGGTCCAGCCGGTCGATGCCGTGGGCACCGGCGAAGGGTACGTCGGGGCTCTGTGGAGCGTCGGAGCGGTGTGACCAATTGCACACGGCGTGCAACCTTGCACGACCGGCGAAGTTGCGTACTATGCAAGAAGTGGGGGATGTGCTGGTGGGGGAGCTCGGACGGCGCGAGCGCAAGAAGCTCGAGACCCGCCGCGCCCTGGCGTCGGCCGCCCTTCGGCTGGCCGCCGAGAAGGGACCCGATCAGGTCACCATCGAAGAGATCGCCGACGCCGCCGACGTGTCCGTGCGCACGTTCTTCAACTACTTCTCCTCCAAGGAGGAGGCGATCGTGGGCCGCGACGCCGAGGGCCGGGCCGTCATGGTTCAGCACCTGCTCGACCGCCCGGCCGACGAGGAGCCGTTCGAGGCGGTCAGCAACGTCATCCGGGCGTGGTTCGAGGCCGCCGACACGTGGGCCGACGAGCGGGCCCTCCGCCACCAGCTCGTGCGCCAGCACCCGTCGCTCCTGCCCCGCCACCTGGCGGCCCACTACGACCTCGAGCGTGCGCTCCTCACGGGCCTCGCCCAGCGCATGGGGGTGGAGCCCGACGACCAGCTGTATCCCGCCCTCGTGGTCACCGCGTCGGTGAACGCCATGCGCCTGGCCCTCACGTGGTGGGAGCTCAAGGGCCGCGCCGTCCCCCTCCCCGGCCTGCTCGACGAGGCGTTCGCCAGCCTCGCCGACGGCCTCACGCCTCCCACGACGAAGAAGTAGACGTGACCCCCCAACTCACCCACCGCCAGATCCTCATCATCTTCAGCGGCCTCATGCTCGGCATGCTGCTCGCCGCACTCGACCAGACGATCGTGTCGACCGCCCTGCCCCGCATCACCGGCGACCTCGGCGGTCTCGAGCACCTGTCCTGGGTCATCTCGGCCTACCTGCTGGCCTCGACCATCGGCATGCCGCTGTCGGGAAAGCTGGGCGACCTGCTGGGCCGGAAGTTGGTCTTCCAGGCGGCCATCGTCGTGTTCCTGGCCGGCAGCGTGCTCGCCGGCCTGTCGCAGTCGATGGGCCAGCTCATCGCCTTCCGCGCCATCCAGGGCCTGGGCGGCGGCGGGCTCATGGTGCTGGCCATGTCGATCATCGCCGAGACGGTGCCGCCCCGGGAACGCGGTCGCTACCAGGGCTACTTCGGGGCCGCCTTCGGCCTGG
>JAOBWJ010000180.1 GCA_025463335.1 Acidimicrobiales bacterium | reverse complement strand
GGGAGGTCGTGCAGGACCTGGTCGAGCGATGGTGAAGTGGACGATGGTGAAGTGGACGATGGTGAAGCGGGCGTTGCTGACCGTTGCCATCGTCGCGGTGGCCATCCAGCTGGTGCCCTACGGCCGGGGCGGCGATCCGGCCCCCAGCCAGGAAGCACCGTGGCCGTCGGCTCAGGCCCGGGTCATCGCCGTGGAGTCGTGTTACGACTGCCACAGCCGCACCCCGCAGCGACCCTGGTACGCCCAGGTGGCGCCGGCCTCGTGGCTGGTGCAGCGAGACATCGACGAAGCCCGGGCAAAGCTCGACTTCACGGCGTGGGACTCGGGCGAGCAGGAGACCAACGACGCCGCCGAGGTGGTCCGAGACGGGGCCATGCCCCCCTCCCGCTACCTCCTGCTCCACCCCGGCGCCCGCTTGGACGCTCGGGAGAAGCAGGTGCTCGTCGCCGCCCTCGACGCCCTTGACGGCAGGGGCCAGGGACGCGGTCGTGGCCGCCAAGGAGGCGGCCACGACGCGGAGAACTAGAAGATGAGAATCAGCAGAAGGATGATGATGAGGAGTGTCCCGATTCCGATGTACATGACAAAAGGGTTCCCCTCTCGTCCAACTTCGACACGCCGTCAGTCAGCGAGCTCCGACGCGGCCAGCAGCTCGACCAGCGGCCCGTACTGCTGGCCACCGGTGATGTCGGAGTCCGCCAACTCGCCGCTGGCCACCCGTCGGGGGAAGCTCACCTTGATGGCGTGGATGGGCTCGATGAGGTGGATCTCCACGTCGGCCGTCTCCACGCCATAGAGCTCGGCGAACGCGTCGGCCGTGATCTGGCCCGACCCGACGACTCGCCCGTAGGCGACGGCATCGTGGCAGAACAGGTCGATGGTCAGCATGAACGGCCCGGCGTCCTTGCTGCGGATGAGCCGGAACACCTTGGTGAGGTTCGGCACCCGCTCGAGCAGCTCGTTCCTGATCACGCGCCCACCTCGTGCGTCTCGTAGCGGAACGCCTCGTGCGGCTCGTCGAGCACCATGGCGTGGTTGAGTGTGAACCGGTAGGCCGGACCCCGATCGACGACCGGGGCGCTGTAGGGGTGGGCGAAGGTGGTCATCGACCCGCCGCTCCAGCCCTTGATGGGCCAGTGCAGGGCCACGTGGTAGGCGGCCCGGGCCATGGCAGATGCCTCCTCCTGGGTCTCTCCCACCACGTCGAGCACGATCACCGCTTCGTGGGGTACCACCGCGCTCCGGCCGACGGTGCCGTCGCCGCCGTAGGTCCGCAGCTGCACCTGGAAGGCGCCGGACGCCACTTCCTTGAGGCGGGTCCGCAAGCGGTCCTCGACCTCGGCGCACCACTCCGGCAGCTGGAGCAACAGCAGCGGGTCGCGCACCGAGCCCCAGAACGACGACAGCCAGCCGAGCGGCGCCGACCCCTCGAGCTTCACCGTGTACTGGTCGGACGGCGTCCACCGGCCGCCGTTGACCCGCACCCGACGATCGTCGACGGCGGTGTACGTGGCGGCGCTCGAGTCCAGCACGCCCGACGGCATGATCAGGCGGTAGGGGTCGGACACCTCGTAGAGGGTGTGGGCGGCCACGCTGGCCGGCGTGCACCGCACGTCCGGGTCGAGCGCCTCGAGCACGAACCCGTCGTCGTCGAAGGTGCAGAGCAGCGAGTCCTGGCCGCTGCGGTTCAAGGCGGCGGCGGCGCCGCACTCGGCGATCTTCGCCGCGTTCCACACGTTGGCCGGGTCGAAGCCGGCGGCCAGCGGGATGGTGGCGTAGATGGCGGCGTCGGCGCACCGGCCGACGAGCACCACGTCGGCCCCGGTGTCGAGCGCCCGCTGGATCTGCTCCGTGCCGGCCATGGCCACGATGTGGCCGTCGGCCCGGAACGTGTCGTGGTCGATCACCGGAGCGCCCGGCAGGGCCAACAGCTTGCCGTCGTCGAACTTCGAGCGCAGCAGGTCGCGGTCGGGCTCGGTGTAGACGCACGCCACCTTCAGCCGCCAACCCTCGGCCTTGGCGATGCGCTCGGTCATCTGCAGGTACCCGGTGACGGCGGCGTCGCCGCCACCGCCGCCGCACGAGCCGATGATGAGCGGCACGCCGGCCCGGCGAGCGCCGGCCAATCCGAGGCGCAGGTCGCGCTCGTAGGCGGCATCGGCCCAGATCCAGGCGTCACTGCCCAGGTAGTACGGCCCGCCGTCGGTCGAGCCCGAGTCCGAGCCGATGAACGCCGGACCGCGCTCGACGCCCCGGTCGAGCGAGGCCTCCTGGAACCCGCAGCCCAGGCTGCCCGTGAGCGCCACGTAGCTCAGTGGTTGCACCCGTCCACCTCCTTCTCGTCGATCGTCACCACGCCGGCTCGGACCAGGTGGTCGAGGGCCTCGTCGTCGTAGCCGGCCAGCGCCGCGATCTCCCGGGCGTGCTCCGAGAGCAGTGGGGCCCGGCGGTCGACGACGGACGGCGTGCGGGTGAGCTTCACCGGGGCACCGGCCACCGCCACCGGTGTCGACGCGCCCGGGTGGGGCAGCGAGACGATCATCTCCCGCGCCGCGGCGTGGGGGTCGGCGGCGATGGCGGCCATGTCGTTCACCGGCCCCACCGGCACCCGGCCCCCGAGCACGGCCACCACCTCGGCCGTGGTCCGCTGAGCGGTCCAGGCACCGCACGCGGCCCGCACCGCTTCGGCGTTGGCGACGCGAGAACCGTTGTCGGCGAAGCGCGGGTCGGTGGCCAGCTCGGGACGGCCCATCGCCTCGCACAGCGTTACCCAGTGGGCGTCGGACGGGGAGGCCACGGTGACGTGCCCGTCGCTCGTGGCCAGCACGTCGAAGGGTGAGAGCAGCGGGTGCTCGTTGCCGGTGCGGCCCGGCACCTCGCCGGTGTAGGCGTGCTGGTGGACGAGCCGCTCCGACAGGGCGAGGACGGCGTCGTACATGGCCACGTCGACGAACTGCCCGAGCCCCGACCGCTCCCGCTCCTGGAGGGCGGCGAGGATCCCGACAGCCAGGAGCGTGCCCGGGAAGATGTCGCCGATCCCCGGGCCCGACTTCATGGGCTGGTCCGGTTCGCCGGTGATGCTGAGGAAGCCGCCCATGGCCTGGGCCGTGAGGTCGAAGGCGGGCCAGTCGGCGTAGGGACTCTCGCCGGTGCGGCGGTCGCCGAAGCCGCGCACGGCGGCGTAGACGAGCCGGGGGTAGTCCTCGGCCAGCTCCTCGTAGCCGAGGCCCATGCGGTCGAGCACGCCCTCGCGAAAGTTCTCGACCAGCACGTCGCACGTCCCGGCGAGGCGGCGGACGAACGCCACGCCCTCAGGCGCCTTGAGGTCGACGGCGATGCTCTGCTTGCCGCGATTGATGCTCTGGAAGTAGCCCCCGTAGTGGCGCTCGTGGTCCTCGGGATGGAACGGTCCGAACTGGCGGGCACCGTCGCCGGCGGGCGCCTCGACCTTCAGCACCTCGGCGCCGAGGTCGCCGAGCAGCATGGTGCAGTACGGCCCGGCCAGCATCTGCGTGAGGTCGAGGATGCGGATGCCCCGTAGCGGGCCGCGCCCCTCAGCGAAGGACATCGCCCTCGTAGAGCTGGAGCGATGCCGTCGGGCGGTAGTTCAGAAAGGCGAGCTTCACCGCAGGTCCATGACCGGGCGGAAGCCGTGGGCCCGACCGCCCTCCTCGATGGACGGTTCGGAACGGTCGCGCGTCAGTCGGGAGACGTCGGGCCGGTAGTTGAGGAACGTGAAGCCGGCGCTGCGGAACCCGTAGCGACGATCGGC
>JAOBWJ010000051.1 GCA_025463335.1 Acidimicrobiales bacterium | reverse complement strand
ACGCCGCTCGGGATGGCCACCACGCCGCACCGCTCGGGCAGCGCGCGGCAGAACGCCAGGCCGTCGTCCTCGCCCAGCGGGCGGAGGTCGACCGTGGCGAAGTAGGTGGCTGCCGGGCGCAGCACGGTGAGGCCGGCCGCCTCGAGGCCGTTGCACAGCAGGTCGCGCTTGGCCCGCAAAGAGTCGCGCAGGCCGTCGAAGTAGTCGTCGCCGAGGGCCAGCCCGACGGCCACGGCCGGCTGGAACGGTGCCCCGTTCACGTAGGTGAGGTGCTGCTTGGCGGTGCGCACCGCCTCCAGGAGGGGTGCCGGGGCGCACGCCCAACCGATCTTCCAACCGGTGACCGAGAACGTCTTGCCGGCCGACGACACCGTGACCGTGCGCTCCCGCATGCCGGGGAACGTGGCCAGCGGGAGGTGGGCCCCGTCGTACACGAGGTGCTCGTAGACCTCATCGGTGACGGCGAGGAGGTCGTGCTCGACGCACAGCTCGGCCAGGGCGGCCAGCTCGTCGCGGGAGAACACCTTGCCCGTGGGGTTGTGGGGCGAGTTCAACAGGAGGAGCCGGGTACGGGGCGTCACCGCCGCGGCCGCCGCCGCCACGTCGTCGACCGGCACGACCCGGAGCCGGGCCCCAGCCAGGGCGGCGGCGGCCGGGTAGGAGTCGAACGTCGGCTCGAACGTCAGCACCTCGTCGCCGGTGTCGCACAGCGCGAGGATCGACGCGGCGATGGCCTCGGTGGCTCCGGCCGTGACCAGGATCTCGGTGGCCGGGTCGTAGGTGAGGCCCCAGAACCGCTGCTGGTGGGCGGCGATGGCCTCTCGCAGCGGGAGGATGCCGAGGCCGGGCGGGTACTGGTTCTGCCCCGAGCGGATGGCGGCGATGGCCGCCTCCAGCACCTCGGCCGGGCCGTCGGTGTCGGGGAAGCCCTGCCCGAGGTTGATGGCGCCCGTGCGTTCGGCCAGGGCCGACATCTCGGCGAAGATCGACGTCCCGAGGCCCTGGAGGCGAGAGGAGAGGTACGGCGCTCGGCGGGCCACGGGGCGAGGGTACCGACAGCACCTGCCAGCATGGGACGCCATGTCCCGCCGGCTCGTGCTCGCCTCTGCCTCCCCGGCCCGCCTTCGCCTGCTGCAGGCGGCCGGCTTCGACCCCGAGGTCATCGTGAGCGGCGTCGACGAGGACGGCGTCGAGGCGACCGACGTCGAAGCACTGGCCCGCACCCTCGCCACCATGAAGGCGACCGCGGTGGCAACCTCGGCGCCCGACGCCATCATCGTTGGTTGTGATTCGGTGCTCGACTTCGACGGCCAGGCCCACGGCAAGCCGGCCGACGCGGCCGAGGCGGTGGCTCGGTGGCGGTCGATGCGCGGCCGCTCGGGGACGCTCGTGACCGGCCATTGCGTGATCGCCGACGGCACGACGCTCGAAGGCGTAGCCCGCACGAAGGTGCGCTTCGGGAACCCGACCGATGCCGAGATCGACGCCTACGTGGCCTCCGGTGAGCCGCTGGCCGTGGCCGGCGCCTTCACCCTCGACGGCCGCTCAGCACCGTTCATCGACGGCATCGACGGAGACCCCGGCAACGTCATCGGCCTGTCGCTGCCGCTGCTGCGCACGATGCTGGCCGAGCTCGGCGTGGGGATCACCGACCTGTGGCGCTGAAGATCGGGCCCATCGAGGTCGACCCGCCCGTGGTCCTGGCCCCCATGGCCGGGGTGACCAACGCCCCCTTCCGCCGGCTGTGCCGCACGTACGGGGCCGGGCTCTACGTGAGCGAGATGGTGACGGCCCGCGCCCTGGTGGAGGGCAACGAGCGCACGCTGCGCATGGTCCGCTTCGATGACGACGAGCGACCTCGGAGCGTCCAGCTCTACGGCGTGAACCCGGTCGTGATGGGCGAGGCGGTGCGCCGGCTGGTCGACGAGGGTGTGGACCACATCGACATGAACTTCGGCTGCCCGGCGGCCAAGGTCACCCGCAGGGGCGGCGGGGCGGCCCTGCCGGTGCACCACGTGCTGTTCCGCTCGATCGTGCGGGCCGCGGTGCAGGCGGCGGGCGCCATCCCGGTCACGGTGAAGTTGCGCATGGGCGTCGATGACACCCGACTGAACTTCCTCGACTCGGGCCGGATGGCCGAGGAGGAAGGCGCCGCGGCCGTCGCGCTCCACGCCCGCACGGCCGAGCAGCTCTATTCGGGCGAGGCCCGCTGGCCGGCCATCGCCGCCCTCAAGGACGCCGTGCGCACCATCCCAGTGCTGGGGAACGGTGACATCTGGGAGGCCGACGACGCCCTGCGCATGATGGCCGAGACCGGGTGCGACGGCGTGGTGGTGGGCCGGGGTTGCCTGGGCCGACCGTGGCTGTTCGGCGACCTGGCCGCCGCCTTCGCCGGCACGCCGGTGCCGCCGGCGCCCGACCTCGGCAAGGTCATGGCCACCATGCGCCTCCACCTCCGGCTGCTGGCCGACCTGCTGGGCGAGGACGGGGCGGCGCGGGACTTCCGCAAGCACACGTCGTGGTACATGACGGGCTTCCCCGTGGGGGGCGACGTCCGCCGCCAGCTGTCGCAGATCACCTCGTTCGCCGACCTCGACCGCTTGCTCGACGGCCTCGACCCGACGATGGCGTTCCCGCCCGAGGCCAGCCGGATCAAGCGCGGCCACACGCGAGGTCCCCGAGCGGTGGCCCTGCCCGACCGGTGGCTGGAGACCGCCGACGACCCGACGCCCCCGGCGGGCGCCGAGCTGCTCGTGTCCGGCGGCTAGTTGCTCGGGCGACGGGTGAGCAGTGCCGCGGCGCGCTCGTAGCGCGGGTCGTCGTCGCCGGCGATGCGGCCAACCCAGCGCAGGACCTCGGCCACCTCGACGTCGGTGCCGACCGCCAGCATGGCGTCGATGTCGACCCAGTCCTTCGGGCGGTTGAAGACGGCCTTGCACACGATGAGGTGCTCGGGCGCGAGGACAGGGATCGATCCGTCGGCGAAGGGCACGACCCGGCGGGCGGCACCGGCCGCATCGTGGAAGGCGTCGTAGGCGAAGAAGAGGTCGATCGGCGTGGCGTCCCACATGACCCTGACCTGGCCGTCGAGTCGCGCGAGCTCCTCGATCGAGGGGTCATCGAACCGGGCGCCGAGCTCGCTCAGGGGTCCGGCCACCTCGGGGAAGCGAGTTGCCGGGACGAACACGTTCAGGTCGATGTCGATCGTCGCACGGGGCTCGGCGTAGTACGCGAGGGCGAGCGCGCCACCGAAGGCGTGGGGCAGCGCGGCCAGCGCGGCGTCGACGGCCAGCACACGCTGCGCCAGCGTGAGGGCGCTCACCTCGACACGAGCCGCGGCGCCGTCAACACGCGACTGCGGCGACGTGTCGGGATGGCGTCAGCCAGGGACAGGACGTCGAGGAGGCGGCGGGCGTGCTCGAACACGTCGGCGGGCGGCGGCAGGTCGGAGGGCGGCAACGCTGCGTCGAGTTGCAGGCGTTCGCCGCCCGCCTCCACCAGCTTTCGGAGCGTGCTGTAGGTGGGGTCGCGGTGCCCGCGCTCGTAGGCCGAGATGACGGGCTGGGACGTGCCCGCTCGCCGCGCGAGGTCAGCTTGGGTCAGGCCGCGCCGACGACGGACCGCCTTGATGAGGCCAGCTGGGTCCATGCCGGTCAGTATATCGTCTTGTCTATGTCCCGCCGGGGCGGACCGATGATCGGGCGGCCTCAGCTGACGACGATCGTGCCCTTCATGTTCGTGTGGATCTGGCAGTGGTACGGGATCGAGCCGGCGGTGTCGAACGTCTGGGTGGCCGACTTCCCGGGTGCCAGATCCCCGCTGTCGAAGCTGTCGTCGTCGGCCGTCCACGTGTGAGTGACACTGTCGTCGTTGGTCACCGTGACCGTTGCCCCCTTGGCCACGTTCAGCGTGTCGGGCGCGAAGGCGAAGTCCTTGATCGACACCGCCGTGCCCGCCGCCGCCGTGGTCGTCGTACCGCCCCCGCCCGACGCGCCGGCCGACGTGGTCGGGCTCGCCGTGCCCGACGTGGAGGGCCCGCTGTCCGAGCCGCACGACGTGAGACCGAGCCCGAGGACGAGGAGGGCCATCGCCGCAGCCAGCTGACGCATGGATCGCATACAGCCAGTACGCCCGACGGGCGCCGGAGGATTGCTCCTCGTCGCCGGGGCCCTCGTCAGGTGACGACGACGGTGCCCTTCATCGACTTGTGGATCTCGCAGTGGTACGAGAACGAGCCGGCCGTGTCGAAGGTCTGGGTGGCCGACTTCCCGGGTGCCAGCTGGCCGCTGTCGAAGCTCTTGTCGTCCGCCGTGAAGGTGTGGGCGGTGCCGTCGTCGTTGGTCACCGTGACCGTTGCCCCTTTGGTCACCTGCAGCGTGGCCGGGGCGAAGGCGAAGTCCTTGATCGACAGCGCCGTGCCCGCCGCCGCGCTGGGCGTCGGCGTGCCGCCCCCGCCGTACCTGCCCGCCGCGTCGGCGGACGTGCTGGGGCCAGCGGCGTTCGTGGTGGCGGTCTGGCTGTCCGAGCCGCAGGACGTGAGGCCGAGCCCGAGGACGAGAAGGGCAGCCGCGGCAGCCAGAGGACGGATCGATCGCATGCGTCCAGTACGGGTGACGGCGGCCGCGAGATTGCCCCGGGGTGCGCCGACGAGGTGCTCGGCACGCTGGAGCGCGGGGCTCTCCCGCGTCTTGATCCACCGGCGGTAGGTTGACCGCCCCTGACCTGGAGGACGTGATGGACCTCGGACCGGAGTTCGGACCCCTGGCCGCCCTGGCCGGCACCTGGGAAGGTGACCAGGGCGTCGACGTGGCGTTCCTCCATTCCAAGGGCGAGATCGGCGAGACGCCCTACCGGGAGCGGGCCGCGTTCAACCCGTTCGGCCCAGTCGACAACGGCAGCCAGACGCTCTACGGCCTCGACTACCGCATGTCGGCCTGGCGGGGCGACGAGGAGAACCCGTTCCACACCGAGATCGGTTACTGGCTGTGGGACGGCGCCGACGGTCAGGTCACGCGCGGCTTCATGGTGCCTCGGGGGTCGACGATCCTCGCCGGGGGGCCGGCGCTGGCCGACGACACCACGTTCACCCTGCAGGCCGAAGTCGGCTCGGAGACGTACGGCATCCTGTCCAACCCGTACCTGGCTCGAACGGCCCGCACCACGCTGTACCAGGTGGTCATCGACCTCTCGACCGAGGGGACGTTCGCCTACCGACAGATCACCACCATCGACCACGGCCACCTCGACGAGCCCCTCGAGCACACCGACACCAACACGCTGTACCGGGTCGACTGAACCCCGTGGTGGCCGGCGTGGCGGTGGTGACGGGTGGCAGCCGAGGGATCGGCGCCAAGACCGCCGTGCGCCTCGCCGTCGCCGGCTGGACCGTGTGCATCGGCTACCGCACCGAGGAAGCGCCCGCCAAGGAGGTCGTCCGATCGTGCGAAGCCGCCGGCGGCCGGGCCATCGCCGTGGCCGGCGACGTGTCGGTGCCGGCCGACGTGGCCGCCCTGTTCGCCGCCGCCGACGAGCTCGGCCCCCTCCGAGCCCTGGTGAACAGCGCGGGGATCGTCGGTCGCCGGGCCCGGGTCGACCAGCTCGACGCCGAGCGCATCACCCGAATGCTCGCCGTCAACGTCACCGGGACGCTCCTGTGCGCCGGCGAGGCGGTGCGCCGCATGTCCACCCGACACGGCGGCGACGGCGGCGCCATCGTCAACGTGTCGTCGGCCGCGTCCCGGCTGGGCAGCCCCGGTGAGTACGTCGACTACGCGGCGTCGAAGGGCGCCGTCGACACCCTGACCATCGGCCTGGCCCGCGAGGTGGCGGCCGAGGACGTGCGGGTGAACGCCGTTCGCCCCGGGATCATCGACACGGCCATCCACGCCAGCGGCGGCCAGCCCGACCGGGTGTTGCGGCTGGGCGCCACCATCCCCATGGGTCGGGCCGGGTCAGCCGAGGAGGTGGCCGAGGTGATCGCCTGGCTCTGCTCCCCGGCGGCGTCGTACGTCACCGGTGCGCTGGTCGACGTCAGCGGCGGCCGATAGGTGTTCCATGTCGGGACATTGACTACAGCTGCGGGGACCGTGGCACGGATGCGCACATCAATCTCGTCTACGCCTGGTACCTCCAGAGCGCGTTGCCGATGAAGGCGAGGGCGTCCCTTCCAGCGGCGACGAGAGGTGGTGTCGCCTGTTCGTGTGCCCCAGGGAGCCTCTCGACCTGTGACCACGAGTCGGTCGTTGCATCGAAAAGCCAGCCGCCGGCGCTGAAGTACAGGGCTGAGCTCGCACCGACGGCGCCGAATGCGGCTTCGGGAGCTCCAGGCTGGGCCCTTGCTCCTCGCGGCGGGGTGGGTAGCGGCTTCCACTCGCCGTTGGCGATGTCGAAGATGCCGCCGTAGGGGTATGGCCGGCCCCAACCGTTCACGGCGCCGCCGTCCGCACTGCCGAGCCACGGGTTGATCAAGCGTCCATGATCGGGCAGCCAGCCGTCCCATCCGCCAATGACCTCGGAATCGGGCAGCCGCTCCCACGCTCGGGTGGTCAGATCGAGTCTCGCCGCTCGAACGATCGCGGGCCGCTCGCTCCCCGGGTTCGGGACGTGCTCCTTGTCGAAGAGGTACAGGTGCGGTTCGACCCAGACCGCTGTCCGGTCGAACCCCGGCGTGAGGGGATCCGCGGGCAGGGCGGCCCATGTCTCGTGTTGCGGATCGAAGACCGCGTCGCTGCTGACGCCGGACTCCTCGGAGGTGACGTACGCGACGAGACGATCGTCGGAGGCGACGAGGCGATACCCCGCGAGCTCGTCGCGTGGACGGGGCATCTCGGACCAGTGATCGGTCGAAATCTCATAGCGCAGGAGGCGAACGTCGCCGGCGTAGTCGGTGTTCGCCAGGATGAAGACGCTGTCACCGATGACCGCTGAGCCTGCGGCCGAGTGGAAGCCAACGGGCGCCGTGCGGATCGGGCGCCATGACTGCTTGCGAGCGTTGTACGCAGCCCCGTCAGCGAACGGTGGGTCCGTCGGTGCCGAGCAAGACGCAGCGGGCGGACAGGAGTAGCCGTCGCCGCCGAGCACCAACACCTCAGTGCCCGTCCACACGAGCACCGCCCGAGTCCGAGGGGGCAGAGGTGCGTCCGCCACTTTCTCCCAACGTGTCGAGACCTGGCCCGTGGCTTCCGAGACGACATCTGGGGCTGAGCCGCCGCACCCCCCGAGAATCAGGCTGACAATCACCATCCAGCGCCGCACAGCGGTGAGACGTGTCGACGCCTCCTGCGGTTCCTGGATGCGCACCCTGAGCCCGTGGAAGAAGCGGCGTTCTCCCATGCTGGCGCCGCGGCCTCGACACGGACGACCTTCCCGGGCCTACGGTGGCCACCGGCACCGGAGGACGCATGGACGACCACCTGCACGAGGCACGCCAGCAACGAGCGGGCCTGCGAGCCGCCGTCGGCCGGGTCGAGCGCTCGCTGGCCACCCCCGCCGTGGGCCGCATGGCCGACTGGGCCAAAGAGCTCGGCGCCGAGCTGGATGTCATGGGCGACGCCCTCCAGCTCCACATCACCGTCACCGAGGCCGACGACGGGCTGCTGCACGACATCGTCCAGCACGCGCCCCGGCTGGCCCACCGGGTCGACCGGGTGCGTGAGGACCATGCCCTCCTGCGCCGCCACCTCGAGCGGGCCCGGGACGCCCTCCCCCGCCGGGACGGCGACGTGGCCGCCGCCCGGGACCTGACGATCGACCTGCTCACGGCCGTGATCCGCCACCGCCACATGGGCGCCGACCTCGTGTACGAGGCCTACAACGTGGATCTCGAGGCGGCCGACTGACGAACCGGTCACCGCATCGCGGCCCGGGGCCGCCATGCTGGTTGACCGATCGCCATGCCTCCCACCACCCGCGTCACCCCCGCCCACATCCGGTATCCGGCCGAGCTGCCGGTCATCGAGCGCAAGGACGAGCTCCTCGCCGCCATCCGCGACCACCAGGTCGTGATCGTGGCCGGCGAGACGGGGTCGGGGAAGAGCACCCAGCTCCCCAAGCTCTGCCTCGAGCTGGGCCGGGGCGTCGACGGACTGATCGGCCACACCCAGCCCCGTCGCCTGGCGGCCCGCACCATCGCCGAGCGGGTGGCCGAGGAGCTCGACGACACGGTGGGCGGCATCGTCGGCTACACGGTGCGCTTCACCGACCGGGTCGGCGACCAGACCATGGTCAAGGTCATGACCGACGGCATCCTGCTGGCCGAGATCCAACGCGACCCCCGCCTCGGTCGCTACGACACGCTGATTATCGACGAGGCTCACGAGCGCAGCCTGAACGTCGACTTCCTGCTCGGCTACCTGAAGCAGCTGCTCCCGCGCCGCCCCGACCTCAAGGTCATCGTCACCTCGGCCACCATCGACACCGAACGCTTCTCCAGCCACTTCGACGGCGCCCCGGTGGTCGAGGTGTCGGGCCGCAACTACCCGGTCGACGTGCGCTACCGGCCGGTGGTGGAGGACGCCGACGACGTGGGTCGCGACCAGGTTCAGGCCATCACCGACGCCATCGACGAGCTGGCCGGCGAGGGACCGGGTGACGTCCTCGTGTTCCTCAGCGGCGAGCGGGAGATCCGCGACACCGCCGACGCCCTGCGCGCCCTCGACCTCCGTCACACCGAGATCCTCCCGCTCTACGCCCGGCTCACCTCGGCCGAGCAGCACCAGGTCTTCCAGCCCCACACCGGGCGCCGCATCGTGCTGGCCACCAACGTGGCCGAAACGTCGCTCACCGTCCCCGGCATCCGCTACGTGGTCGACCCGGGCACGGCCCGCATCTCCCGCTACAACCGCCGTACCAAGGTCCAGCGCCTGCCCATCGAGCCGGTGTCGCAGGCGTCGGCCAACCAGCGGGCCGGTCGTTGCGGGCGCGTGGCCCCGGGCATCTGCATCCGCCTCTACTCGGAGGAGGACTTCGACGCTCGGCCCGAGTTCACCGAGCCCGAGATCCTGCGCACCAACCTGGCCTCGGTCATCCTCCAGATGGCGGCGCTGGGCCTCGGCGACATGGCCGCCTTCCCGTTCGTGGAGCCGCCGGACGCCCGTTCGATCAAGGACGGCGTGGACCTGCTCGAGGAGCTGGGCGCCTTCGACGACGACGGGCGCCTCACCACGCTCGGCCGGAACCTGGCCCAGCTCCCGCTCGACCCCCGGCTCGGACGCATGG
>JAOBWJ010000010.1 GCA_025463335.1 Acidimicrobiales bacterium | reverse complement strand
CGAAGTAATGGCCGACGACGAGACCACCACCGAGGACGTCGCGCCCGAGCCCGAGCCGGAGCGCCGCCACGGCGCCCTGGTCACCCGGGCCCTGGGCCAGGAGGTCCTGCACACCGAGCGCGACGGCTACCACGAGCTGGTGGCCGCCCTGCGAGCCGACGGCTTCGACCTGTGCCTCGACGTGACCGCCGTCGACTACCTCACGTTCGCCCACCGGGCCGTGCCCGACGGCGTGGCCCGGGAGCGGTTCGAGGTGTCGGTCAACCTGCTGTCGATCGCCAACGCTGAGCGGGTCCGGGTGCGGTGCCAGGTGCCGGCCGGCGATCCCACCGTGGCGACCATCACCGACCTCTACGCCGGCGCCGACGCGCCCGAGCGTGAGGTCTACGACATGTTCGGGATCACCTTCGACGGCCACCCCGACCTGACCCGCATCCTCATGCCCGAGGACTGGGAGGGCCACCCGCTGCGCAAGGACTACGGCGTGGGCCGAATCCCGGTCCAGTTCAAGGCCGCTCCGGGACCGAGGTAGCGAATGACCGAGATCCGGCGCGCTGGCGCCGACACCGCGGAACGCTCCCAGGAGCTGCACGACCCCGCCGACACCAACCCGACCGAGCTGCTGCTCGAGTCGGGCGCCGTGCTGCGCCTGTCCGAGGCCGACGCCGCTGCCCTCTCGCAGTCGACGGCGGGCACCGAGGACGAGACCATGATCATCAACATGGGGCCGCAGCACCCCAGCACCCACGGTGTGCTGCGCCTCATGCTCGAGCTCCAGGGCGAGACGGTCCTGCGCACCAAGCCGATCATCGGCTACCTGCACACCGGCATGGAGAAGACGGGTGAGCAGCTGACCTACATGCAGGGTCAGACCAACACCACGCGCATGGACTACGCCAGCCCGTTCTTCAACGAGCTGGTGTTCTGCCTGGCCGCCGAGGCCCTGCTCGAGGTCGAGATCCCGGCCCGCGCCACGTGGATCCGCACCTTGCTGTGCGAGCTCAACCGCATGGCGTCCCACCTGCTGTTCATGGCCACCAACGGCATGGACCTGGGCGCCGTCGGCATGATGATCTACGGCTGGCGAGAGCGCGACGACCTGCTCGAGCTGTTCCAGAAGTTCACTGGCCTTCGGATGAACCACAACTTCATCCGCGTCGGTGGCGTGGCCGCCGACTTGCCGAGCGACTGGCGCGACGACGTGCTGCGCATCCTCGACACGCTGCCGGACCGCCTGGTCGAGTACGACACGTTGATGACGGGCCAGCCCATCTGGCGCGACCGGCTCCAAGGCGTCGGCGTCATCACGCCCGACGAGGCCATCGCCCTCAGCGCCACCGGTCCGGTGCTGCGCTCCACGGGCGTGGCCTGGGACCTGCGCCGGTCGATGCCGTACCTGGCCTACGAGGACCTCGACTTCGACGTGATCGTCGGCAGCTACGGCGACTCCTTCGACCGCTACGCCATCCGGCTCAACGAGATCCGCGAGTCGATGAAGATCGTCCGCCAGATCGTCGACCAGATGCCCAAGGGCGACTACCGGGTCCAGGACAAGAAGGTCACGCCCCCGCCGCGGGCCCGCATCGACGAGTCGATGGAGGCCCTCATCCACCACTTCAAGCTCTTCACCGAGGGCATGAAGGTGCCGGAGGGCGAGGTCTACGTGGCCGTCGAGTCCCCGCGGGGCGAGCTCGGCTGCTACCTCGTCTCCGACGGGAGCGCCAAGCCCTACCGCATGCGCATCCGCGGCCCGTCGTTCTTCAACCTGCAGACGCTGCCGCACATGATGCGGGGCGGACTCGTGGCCGACGCCGTGGCCAACATCTCGTCGGTCGATCCAATCATGGGTGAGGTCGATCGATAGTGGCACGTCTGAACGCACAGAACGTCGAGCGGGCCAAGGCCGTCATCCGCCGCTATCCGCGCGAGCGGTCGGCGACCATTCCCTTGCTGCACCTGGCCCAGGAGCAGGACGGCTACATCACGCCCGAAGCCATGGAGCACATCGGTGAACTGGTGGGCGCCACGGCGGCCGAGGTCCAGGGCGTGGCCACCTTCTACGAGATGTTCAAGCACGAGCCGGTCGGCACCTACCTGATCGGCGTCTGCACCAACCTGTCCTGCATGATCCTCGGTGCCGAGCAGGTGCTCGAGCACACCGAGAAGGTGCTCGGCATCAAGGCCGGCAGCACCACCGTCGACGGCATGTTCACCATCGAGGAGATGCAGTGCCTCGCCGCGTGCGGCGGCGCCCCCTGTCTCCAGGTGAACTACCGCTACTTCGAGAACGTGACCGACGAGCGCGTCGACGGCATCGTCGACGCGCTGCGCAACGGGCGCGACCCCGAGGGTCAGTCGATCCCGCCCCACGGCACGCTTTCGAACATCACGCTGCCGGCGCCGACGACCCCGGCCGACCGCGAGCGCCCCGAGGAGATCCACCCCGCCCCCCAGGGAGTTGAATCATGAGCGTCACCGCCAGTCAGTCGGTGGTGTTCGCCCGCATGGGTGATCCCGAGGCGCACACCATCGATCGCTACGTCGCCACGGGTGGCTACGAGGGCCTCCGCAGGGCGCTCTCGATGAAGCCCGAGGACATCGAGGCGGCCACCACCGCCTCGACGCTCACGGGCCGAGGCGGCGCCGGCTTCGCCACCGGCCAGAAGTGGTCGCTGCTCGCGGACGCCTATCCCCGCTACGTCGTGGTCAACGGTGACGAGAGCGAGCCGGGCACGTTCAAGGACCGCCAGCTGATGGAGCGAGATCCGCACCAGGTGATCGAGGGCGCCCTCATCACGGCCTACGCAGTGCGGGCCACCCGCGTGTTCCTGTACGTCCGGGGTGAGATGGCCCTGGCCCAGGAGCGCATCGGCCAGGCACTGGTCGACGCCTACGCCAAGGGCTACGTCGGGTCGAACATCATGGGCTCGGGCTGGTCGATCGACGTGGTGCTCCACTGGGGCGCCGGCGCCTACGTGGTGGGCGAGGAGACGGCGCTGCTCGAGAGCCTCGAGGGCAAGCGGGCCTTCCCCCGCATCAAGCCGCCGTTCTATCCGGCGGCCAAGGGTCTCTACTACCAGCCGACGATCGTGAACAACGTCGAGACGGTGTCCACGCTGCCGTGGATCCTGCGTCACAGCGGCGAGGAATACGCCGCCCTCGGTGCCGGCCGCTCGACCGGCACCCGCATCATGTGCGTCTCGGGCCACGTGAAGAACCCCGGCAACTACGAGGTCGAGGCCGGCAACATCACGTTCCGCGACCTGATCTACGCCCCCGAGCTCGGCGGCGGCATTCGCGACGGGCACACGATCAAGGCGTTCGTGCCCGGCGGCGGGTCGGCCCCTTGGCTGTTCGAGGACCACCTCGACCTCACCCTCGACCCGGGCCCGGTCGCGGCCGAGGGCACCATGCTCGGCTCCGGCGCGGTGGTCGTCATGGACGATTCGACGTGCATGGTGCGGGCGGCGTGGAACCTGGTGCGCTTCTACAGCCATGAGTCGTGCGGCCAGTGCACGCCGTGCCGCGAGGGCGGCAACTGGATGGAGAAGATCATGTGGCGCATCGAGAACGGCGCCGGCCGCATGGAGGACCTCGACCTGCTGCTCGATGTCGGCCAGACCATCTCGCCCGGGTCGTTCCCCCACGCCAGCAACAAGGCCACCGGCCTCGAGGCCACCCCGTGGCCCTACCGGATGACCACGATCTGCTTCGTCGGCCCCTCCGCCGTGGTGCCCATGCACTCGGCTCTCACGCGGTTCCGGGACGAGTTCGTGGCCCACATCGAGCAGGGCAGCTGCCCCGTTGGAGCACACGCATGACCGATACCGCGCCGGCCAAGACGACGTTCACCATCACCGTCGACGGCAAGGAGATCGAGGCCCTGCCCGGCGAGCTGCTCATCGCCGCCGCCGAGCGGGGTGGCACCTACATCCCGCGCTTCTGCTATCACCCCCGTATGCGGCCGGTCGGCATGTGCCGCATGTGCCTGGTCGAGGTGGTCGGCCCGCGCGGCCCGCAGCTCCAGCCCTCCTGCATGATCCCCGTGGCCGACGGCATGGTGGTCGACACCGAGTCGCCCACGGTCAAGAAGGCCCAGGACGGCATGCTCGAGCTGCTGCTCGTCAACCATCCGCTCGACTGCCCGGTGTGCGACAAGGGCGGCGAGTGCCCGCTCCAGGACCAGACGCTGGCGTTCGGCCCGGGCGAGAGCCGGTTCGTCGAGGAGAAGCGCCACTGGGAGAAGCCCATCGACCTGTCGTCGCTGGTCGCCCTCGACCGTGAGCGCTGCATCCAGTGCGACCGTTGCACCCGCTTCGCCGACGAGGTGGCGGGCGACCCGCTCATCGAGTTCATGGGCCGCGGTGCCTACACCGAGGTCAACACGTTCCCGGACGACCCGTTCGCCTCGTACTTCAGCGGCAACACCGTCCAGCTGTGCCCGGTCGGCGCCCTGACCGCCAAGCCGTACCGCTTCAAGGCCCGCCCGTGGGATCTCGACCAGGTCGAGTCCACCTGCACGTCGTGCTCGGTCGGCTGCCGCATGGCCGTGCAGTCGTCGAACGACCGGGTGGTCCGCCTCCTCGGCGTCGACGTCGATCCGGTGAACCACGGGTGGCTGTGCGACAAGGGCCGCTTCGACTTCGAAGCCAGCAACAGCGACGACCGCCTGACCATGCCGCTGGTCCGCACCGGTGACACCTTGACCGAGTCGAGCTGGGGTGTGGCCCTGGCCAAGGTGACCGAGGCCCTCTCGGGTGCCAAGGACCGCCACGGCGCCGGCTCCATCGCCGTGCTCGGCGGCGCCCGCCTCACCAACGAGGACGCCTACGCCTGGTCGAAGCTGGCCCGCACCGTCCTGGGCACCGATCACGTCGACGCCCAGCTCGGCGACGGACTGCCGGCCGAGGTCGTGCTCGGCCTGCCTCGCGCCACGATCGACGAAGCCTGCTCAGCCGATCTGCTGGTGCTGCTGACCGGCGACCTGAAGGAAGAGCTGCCGATCCTGTACCTACGGGTCCGGGGCGCCGTGCAGGACCAGGGGCTCCGGGTGCTGGAGATCAGCCCGGTCGAAACGGGCATGACCCGCTACGCCGCCGCCTCGGTCCGGGCCGTGCCCGGGGAGTTGGCCTCGGCCGTCGGCCACGACACGGCCAAGGCTCTGCTCCAAGGCGCTGGCAAGGTCGTGTGCGTGCTCGGCCGGCAGTCGGTGGCCGAGTCGGCCGACGCCGTGATGGATGCCGCCGCCGCGCTGCTCGAGGCGGTGCCGGGCGTGACGTTCCTGTCCGGCCTGCGCCGGGCCAACGTCCACGGCGCCCTCGACATGGGCCTGGCTCCTGGCGTGCTGCCGGGCCGGATCAGCCTCGCTGACGGTCGCGAGTGGGTCGGGAGCACCTGGGGCGAGTTGCCGGCCGAGCCCGGCCTCGATGCCCACGGCATCCTCACGGCCGCCGCCGAGGGCAAGCTCCAGGGCCTCGTGCTCCTAGGTGCCGATCCGCTGGCCGACTTCCCCGACCGCGACCTGGCCCGCCGGGCGCTGGCCGGGGCCGGGACGGTCATCGCCATCGACGCCTTCCTCACGGCATCGTCCCGCCAGGCCGACGTGGTCCTGCCGGCTGCCATCGCCGGGGAGAAGGCGGGGTCCACCACCAACCTCGAGGGCCGCGTGAGCCGGCTCAACCAGAAGATCACCCCGCCCGGCACGGCCCGGGCCGACTGGATGATCGCGGCCGAGCTGGCGTCCCGCCTCGGCGGCGACCTCGGCTTCGAGTCGGTTGCCCACATCACCGACGAGATCGCTGCCGTCGCTCCCGCGTACGTGGGCATCACGAGCGCAGCGCTGCTTTCGAGCGCCGGCTTCGACGGCCTGCTGACCGGCGGGCTCCACGACGCCCACCACGAGGGACCGCCGTCGATGGGTCGCGGCGAAGCGGTCGAGGTCGACGCCGTCGCCGCCCACGGCGACAACCCGACTGTCGAGGTCCGAGACTCCTCGCCTGCGCCGGACCAGCCCGACCCCTCGGCCGGCTCCGAGCCTCATGGCGACGAGTCGAGCACGGCCGAGGCGGAGGCCATCCTCGCCGGCGGCGAAGGTGACCACGTGGAAGCCGTCCAGAAGTCGGCCGAGGCCGGCGAGTCCGTGGCCACCCGGCCCAACCGTCCCGCGGTGCTTCGTTCGACACCCACGGTCACCCGCCGCGCCGTGCCAGCGGTCGACGGCTACTCGCTCCGCCTCGTCGCCAGCCACAAGCTCTACGACGACGGCACCCTCGTCCAGCACTCGCCGTCCCTGGCTCCGCTGGCGCCGGGCTCGGTCGTTCGGGTCAACCCGGCCGACCTCGAGCGGCTCGGCGTCACGGCGGGCGATTCGGTGCGGGTCACCAGCAGCCGCACGGCGTTGACGCTGACCACCCAGGCGGACCTCGGGGTTCCGCGGGGTGTGGCCCACCTCGCCTTCGATCAGCCCGGTCCCGGCGCCGCCGATCTCATCGACGCTGCCGCCCCGGTCACCGACGTCCGGCTGGAGACCATCTGATGTTCGCCGCGGACCCGCTCTTCAGCACCGGCATCGACTTCGGCGTGGTGCTCATCGCCCTGGCCAAGTCGATCATCGGCTTCCTGTTCGTGCTCATCGGCGTGATCTTCATGATCTGGTTCGAGCGCAAGCTCATCGCCGACTTCCAGAACCGCATCGGCCCCAACCGGGCCGGTCCGTGGGGCATGCTCCAGACGTTGGCCGACGGCATCAAGCTGATCTTCAAGGAGGATCTGCGGCCCGACGGCTCCGATTCCCTGGTGTTCCGCCTGGCCCCCTATCTGTCCGTGGTGCCGGCGTTCCTCACGTTCACCATCGTGCCCATCGGCGGCATCTTCACGGGCGCCCACCAGGGCACGGTCCACCTGTTCGGCCACGACACGTTCCTCCAAGTGGCCGATCCGCCCATCGGTGTCCTGTTCCTCTTGGCCATGTCGTCGATCGGCATCTACGGCGCCATGCTCGCCGGCTGGGCCTCGGGCTCGAAGTACCCGCTGCTCGGCTCGGTCCGGGCGTCGGCCTCGATGATCTCCTACGAAGCGGCCCTCGGCCTCTCGGTCGTCAGCGTGGTCCTGATGTCGGGCTCGCTGACGACCCACGACATCGTGGCGGCCCAGGCCAGCGGCGGGAGCATCCTGGACTGGAACATCGTCGTCACGGCGTTCGTGCCCTTCGTCGTCTTCTGCATCGCAGCGACGGCCGAGCTCAATCGCCCGCCCTTCGACTTCGCCGAGGCCGAGCAGGAGCTGGTGGGCGGCTTCCACACCGAGTACTCCTCGATGCGGTTCGGCATGTTCTACCTGGCCGAGTTCATGAACACGATCACGATGTCGGCCATCATCGTGACCCTCTTCCTCGGCGGTCCGTCCGGCCCCATCGGACCCGGCCCCGACCAGGTGTGGCCGTTCTTCTGGTTCCTGCTGAAGCTGCTGGTCTTCCTCGCTGCCTTCGTGTGGGTCCGCGGCACCGTGCCGCGCTACCGCTACGACCAGCTCATGGACCTGGGCTGGAAGCGGCTCATCCCGATCTCGCTGATGTGGCTCCTGTTCATCGCCGGGATCCGCATCGGCCGTGACCAGAATTGGAGCCCGGTGCTGGTGCCGCTGGCCGCCATCGGCCTCGGCGCGCTGACTGTCGGCCTGCTGGCCGGGTCGATGCGCACCGCGGCCATCCGCCGCGAGCAGTCCGACGAGGACGACCTGGGGGAGGTGAGCGCCTGATGGGGTACTTGAACGGCTTCGCCGTCACGCTGAAGAAGCTGCTCCACAACACGGCAACGGGCGAGGTGGTCACCACCCAGTACCCGGAGGAGAAGCGCCCGAAGCCGGACCGGCTCCACGGCCGTCACGTCCTCAACCGGTACGAGGACGGCATGGAGAAGTGCATCGGCTGTGAGCTCTGCGCCGGTGTCTGCCCGGCGCGCTGCATCTACGTGCGTGGCGCCGACAACCCGATCGACGAGCCGGTCTCGCCGGGCGAGCGCTACGGCTACGTCTACGAGATCAACTACCTCCGGTGCATCCATTGCGACCTCTGCATCGAGGCGTGCCCCACGGAGGCCATCACCGAGTCGAAGCTGTTCGAGTTCTCGTTCACCAACCGCCAGGACGCCATCTACACCAAGGCCGAGCTGGTGGTCGATGACGAGGGCAACCCGAAGCACCTCCCATGGGAGGACTGGAGCGACGCCGAGACCGCCCACCCGCGGACCTCGGCGTGGGTGCGGGCCACCGCTCCGAGCGGCAGCGCCGCCTACGAGAACCGCGTGGCGTGGTCGGGCGAGCTCGGCTGGGGCGTCCGTGCCCCGGAGCCGGGTCAGACGGCCGAGGACCCGATGCCGGTGCCGGCCGCCGACGACCACGACGATCACGACCACGACCATCACGACAACGACCACGGGGGAGGGCACTAGATGGTCGACAAGATCGTCTTCTTCGCCGCCGCCGCCGCCTGCCTGGCCGGCGCTGTCGGTGTCATCTGGTCCAAGAACCCGGTGCACTCGGCCCTGTCCCTGGTGGGCACCCTGTTCGGGATCGCCATCCACTTCGTGAACCTCGGCGCCCACTTCCTCGCCGCCGTGCAGGTCGTGGTCTACGCCGGCGCCATCGTGGTGCTGTTCCTGTTCGTGATCATGCTGCTCGGCGTCGACAAGGCCGAGCAGCTCGAGGTCGACCCGCTCGGCGGCCAACGGCCCGCGGCCGCGGTGGTGGCCATCGCCGGCGTGGCCCTGCTCGCCTTGCTCGCCGTGCGCGGGGTCCAGGTCACCACCGGCGAGTCGTCCAAGATCGCCGCCCTCGACAGCGGCCCGTCCAACATCGTGCTGCTCGGGCGGGCGCTGTTCACCGACTACGTGTTCGCCTTCGAGGTCACCTCGGTCCTCCTCGTCATCGCCGTGGTGGGCGCCGTGGTCATGGCCCGCCGGGCTCCCAAGGATGAGGTGAGCGCACAATGAACGTGCCCGAGTGGTGGTACCTGGTGCTCTCGGCCGTCCTGTTCTCGCTCGGCGCCCTGGGCCTGCTCATCCGTCGCAACCCGCTGGTGATGTTCATGTGCGTCGAGCTGATGCTCAACGCCGTGAACCTCACGTTCGTGACCTTCTCCCGCAGCCTCAATGACATCGGGGGCCAGGTCGTCGTCTTCTTCGTCCTCGTGGTGGCGGCCGCTGAGGTCACGGTGGGCCTCGGCATCATCGTGTCCATCCTCCGGCGCAAGCCCGGCACCACTGCCGACGACCTCTCCCTCTTGAAGGGGTAGCAGCAACATGCTCTCCGCCGTCTGGCTCATCCCCGCGCTCCCGCTGCTCGGCGCCCTGCTCTTGCTCGTGTTCGGGCGGAAGCTGGGCGAGCCGTGGTCGGGCGTGCTGGCAACGCTCATGGTCGCCGGCTCGTTCGTGGCCGGGGTCGTGACCTTCCTCGGCCTCCTCGACCGGCCGGCCGAGGAGCGCCAATTCCTCTTCCACGTGTTCGACTGGCTGCCGGTCGGCGGCTTCAACGTCGACATCGGCTTCCTCGTCGACCCGCTGTCGATGACGATGGTGCTGTTCGTCACCGGCGTCGGCGCCCTGATCCACCTGTACTCGATCGGCTACATGCACGGCGACCGCGGGTACCCGAGGTTCTTCCTCTACCTCAACCTGTTCGCCTTCTCCATGCTCATGCTCGTCCTGGGCGACAACCTCCTCGTGACCTTCCTCGGCTGGGAAGGCGTGGGCGCCTGCTCGTACTTCCTCATCTCGTTCTGGTTCGAGAAGATGCCGAACGCGGTGGCCGGCAAGAAGGCCTTCGTCACCAACCGCATCGGTGACTGGGGCTACATGCTCGGCATGTTCCTCACGTTCACAACGCTCGGCTCGATCACCTACTTCGCCAAGGACGGAAGCGGCTTCCTCCAGCACGCCAGCGGGCTGACCGGGGTGACGGCCACGGCCATCGCCCTGCTGCTGTTCGTCGGTGCCGCTGGCAAGTCGGCCCAGCTCCCGCTCTACGTGTGGCTGCCCGACGCCATGGCCGGCCCGACGCCGGTCTCGGCTCTGATCCACGCCGCCACCATGGTCACCTCCGGCGTGTATCTCATGGTGCGGGTGTCTCCGGTGTTGGCCCAGAGCTACCACTGGGCCCCGCAGGTCATCGCGTGGATCGGCGCCATCACCGCCCTGTTCGCCGCGACCGTGGCCGTCAGCCAGCGCGACATCAAGAAGGTGCTGGCCTATTCGACCGTCAGCCAGCTGGGCTACATGTTCCTGGCCGTCGGCTCGGGCGCCTACGTGGCCGCCATCTTCCACATGGTCACCCACGCCTTCTTCAAGGCCCTGCTCTTCCTCGGCTCCGGCTCGGTCATCCACGGCATGCACGACGAGCAGGACATGCGCTTCATGGGTGCCCTGCGGAAGCTCATGCCGATCACGGCCAGCACGTTCATCGTGGGCTGGCTGGCCATCGCGGGCGTGCCGCCGTTCGCCGGCTTCTGGTCGAAGGACGAGATCCTGCTGTCGGCCTGGGGCAACAACAAGGCGCTGTGGGCCATCGGCCTCGTCACCGCCCTGCTGACCGCCTACTACATGTCCCGCCAGGTGTTCATGGTCTTCTTCGGCGAGCCCCGCTGGGATCAGGCCCACCACGTGGCCGGCGAGGCCGAGCAGAGCGCGGCCGCCGTCGACGACGAGCGCACCGACGTGGCCCACGGCGTCGCCGTCGACGAGCATCCCGCGCCGACACCCCACGAATCACCGTGGACGATGTGGGTCCCGCTCGTCGTCCTCGCCGTGCTGGCCGTCCTCGGTGGTGGCCTCAACCTGCCGTTCAACCACGACGTGAGCTTCCTCGCCAACTGGCTCGAACCGGTGGTTCACGCCACCGAGGTCGTGCCCGACGTGGCCACCGCCACCAAG
The DNA here is from genome assembly GCA_025463335.1 of Acidimicrobiales bacterium. GTDB lineage: Bacteria > Actinomycetota > Acidimicrobiia > Acidimicrobiales > CADCSY01 > RYN-34. The sequence goes on along the minus strand of JAOBWJ010000010.1, from coordinate 27,242 downwards.
GTGGGCCTGGCCGTGGTCGCCATCATCGCCGCCCTGGCCGGCATCGCCCTGGCCGCGGCGGTGTACCTCAAGCAGCGTGTCCGGGCCGTCGAGCCCGAACTGCTGCTCCACGCCTATCACTACGACGACGCCCTGGCCGCCTTCTTCGGCGGGCCCGGTGAAGCGCTGGCCGAAGGCACCGCCATGGCCGACAAGTTGGTCATCGACGGTGCCGTCAACGGCGCCGGCACGCTCGTGCGGGCCGGCGGTAGTCGGCTCCGGGTCGTGCAGACCGGTTACGTCCGCAACTACGCCCTCGGCATCGCCGGCGGCGCGGTCCTGGCCCTTGGGTGGTTCCTCGTGCGAGCGGGTCTCTGATGCTGAACGTCCTCGCCCAAACCGGCGTCCACTCCGTGAGCGGCGCCGGGTTCCCGCTGCTGACCGCCCTCATCCTGCTGCCGGCCATTGGCGCGGTGCTGGTCGCCGTCGTCCCTCGCACCCGACCGGAGGTCAGCCGGCTGGTCGGCGTGGCGGCCAGTGCCGCCACCGGCGCCCTGTCGGTGTGGCTGGTCACCCAGTTCGACAGCCACGACGCCGGGTTCCAGTTCGTGTCGAAGCACGACTGGATCAAGGACCTCGGCATCTCCTGGCACCTCGGGGTCGACGGGATCTCGCTGTTCCTCGTCCTGCTCACCGGGCTGCTCTTCCCGCTGGCCCTGTGGGGCGTGAAGCCCCACCACGACCCCAAGCCCTACACGGCGTGGCTGCTGCTGCTGCAGGCCGGGTGCATGGGCGTGTTCCTCTCGCTCGATCTCTTCCTCTTCTTCGTCATGTTCGAGATCGTGCTGGTGCCGATGTACTTCATCATCGGCGGCTGGGGCTACGCCGACCGGGTGTACGCGGCGCTGAAGTTCTTCCTCTTCACCATGCTCGGCTCGACGTTCATGCTCGTCGGCATCCTCACCACCGCGTTCCTCGCCCGGAGCTCGATGCCCGGGGGCGCGCTCACGTTCGACCTGGTGCAGATCGCCGAGCACGCCGACTTCGCCACCAACACCGCCCGGTGGCTGTTCGTCTCCTTCGCCGTGGCCTTCGCGGTGAAGGTGCCGATCTTTCCGCTCCACACCTGGCTGCCCGACGCCCACACGCAGGCGCCCACGGCCGGCTCGGTGATCCTGGCGGGCGTGATGCTGAAGCTCGGCACCTACGGCTTCCTGCGCTTCGGCCTGTACCTCTTCCCCGAGGCGGCGGTGTGGGCGGCGCCGGGCCTGGTCACGCTCGGCGTGATCGGCATCATCTACGGCGCCATCGTGGCTGCCGTCCAGAAGGACCTGAAACGGCTGGTGGCCTACTCGTCGGTGGCCCACCTGGGCTTCATCGTGCTGGGGACCTTCGCCCTCACCACCCAGGGACTCACCGGCAGCGTGCTGCAGATGGTGAACCACGGTGTCTCCACCGGCGCCCTGTTCCTGCTGGTCGGGATGATCTACGACCGTCGCCACACGCGGCTCATCGCCGAGCTCGGTGGTCTCCAGAAGGTGGCGCCGGTGCTGGCCGGCGTGTTCACCGTGGTGATGCTGTCGTCGATCGGCCTGCCCGGGCTCAACGGTTTCTCCGGCGAGTTCCTCATCCTGCTCGGCAGCTTCATCACCCGCCGCTGGTGGACGATCGTGGCCGCTTCCGGCGTGATCCTCGCCGCCCTCTACCTGCTGTGGGCCTACCAGCGGGTGTTCCACGGCGAGCCCGACGAGGCCAACGCGGCCACGCCCGACATGAACTGGGTCGACGGGCTGGTGATGGCGCCGCTGCTGGCCGCCATTCTCTTCGTCGGCGTCTACCCGAAGCCCATGCTCGAGCGCATCGAGCCCTCGGTGAACCGGCTGATCGCCCACATCGAGGACCGCACCACCTACCGCCAGCCCGAGGTCGCCACCAAGGGCGCCGCCGTGCAGGGTGAGGCCACCACCCAGGAGGGTCACAAGTGACCGCCGCACTGCTGTTCGCCCAGGTCGAGAAGGTGGCGACGCCCAAGCTGGACTGGGCGGCGACCGCGCCGCTGTTGATCCTCTGCGGCGCCGCCCTCCTGCTCCTGCTCATCTCATCGCTCACCACCAGCCGTCCGGCACGCGGCACCTACGCGGTGATCACGGTGCTGGCCTCGGCCTTCGCCATCGGCACCGCTGGTGTGCTGTGGGCCCGGGTGACCGATGCCGAACGGGGTGCGTTCACGACGGCCGCGGGCGCCCTGACCGTCGACGGCTTCAGCGTCTTCTTCATCGTCGTCATCAGCCTCGGCATCGCCCTGTCCGCCCTGCTGGCCGACGACTACCTGCGTCGGGAGAACCTCGACGGTCCCGAGCTCTACGTGCTCATGCTGCTGTCGGGCGCCGGCGGGATCGTGATGGCCATGGCCAACGACCTCATCGTGGTGTTCCTCGGTCTGGAGACGCTTTCCATCGCCCTGTACGTGATGGCCGGCTTCAACCGCCGCCGGGCCGAGTCGCGCGAGTCGGCCATGAAGTACTTCGTGCTCGGCGCGTTCTCCTCCGCGTTCCTCCTCTACGGCATCGCCTTCATCTACGGGGCCACCGGCTCGACCAACCTCGGTGACATCGCAGGGTTCCTGAACGCCAACACGCTCGAGCACACCGGCCTGCTGTTGGGTGGCTTCGCCCTGCTGTTGGTGGGCTTCGGCTTCAAGGCGTCGGCGGTGCCCTTCCACGTGTGGACGCCCGACGTCTACCAGGGCGCCCCCACCCCCGTGACCGCCTTCATGGCCTCGGCGTCCAAGGCCGCGGCGTTCGCCGCCTTGCTCCGGGTCTTCGTGTCGACCTTCGCCGAGTACCGGCTCGACTGGCAGCCCTTGATCTGGGGCATCGCCGTGCTCACCCTCGTGGTCGGCTCGGTCCTCGCCATCGTGCAGACCGACGTGAAGCGGATGATGGCCTACAGCTCGATCAGCCACGCCGGCTTCATCCTCGTCGGTGTACAGGCCGCCACTGCTCAGGGCGTCTCCGCCGCGTTGTTCTACGTGCTGTCGTACACGTTCATGATCGTGGGCACCTTCGGCGTGGCCACGCTGGTGTCCGGCAAGGGCGACGAGCACCACGGCCTCGAGGCCTATCGCGGGCTGTCGCGGCGGCGCCCGGGGCTCGCCCTCACGTTCACCGTGTTCCTGCTCGCCCAGGCCGGCGTCCCGCTCACCAGCGGCTTCCTCGCCAAGTTCTACGTGATCGGTGCCGCCGTCGACGCCCACAGCTACGCCCTGGCCCTGATCGCCATGCTGTCGTCGGTCGTCTCGGCGTTCCTCTACCTGCGCATCGTCGTGGCCATGTACATGACCGACGAGGAGGGGGCTGAACCCGGTCCTCGGGTGCGGGTGCCGCTGGGCGCCGGTGTGGCCCTGGGTCTGGCCGTGGCCTTCACCGTGGTGGTGGGCATCCTCCCGCAGCAGGTCGTGCACTGGGCCGACCGAGCCATCCCGGTGGTGCTCGCCTCCGGGCGCTGACCGTTCCGTGCCGACGATGCGCCGGTTCGCGGCCCCCTGCTTCGTGCTCGCCGTCGCCGTCGTGCTCGCCGCCTGCAGCAGCGGCGGCTCGTCGTTGAGCGTTGCCGACGCCAGAAAGGTGGCTACCAAGGCGCAGCTCACCGCCGCCGACCTCGGCTCCGGGTGGACGAAGACGGCGGACGAGAAGCCGAGCGACGCCGGGAGCCAGGACAAGGAGCTCCTGAAGTGCCTCGGGGCCGAGTCGTCGCCCGCCGACGACAGCCTGGCGGAATCCAACACCCGTACCTTCGAGCGCTCGGTCAGCGAGGTCGATCAGCAGCAGGTGGTCGTGTCGAGCGCCGTGCTGGTGTCGAAGGACAAGGCCGACGAGCTGTTCCGGATCGTGGCCACCAAGAAGTTCGCCGAGTGCATCACCAAGGTGTTCGAGGACCAGATGAAGGCGACGGCCGAGGACGTGACCTACGAGTCGGGCGCGGCCCAGGTCGCCCGCGCCCCGGTCAAGGCCGCCGACCACAGCGTCCAGATCACGGTGCCGTTCACGTTCAGGTCCGACCCGGTGACCTTCGACGGCCAGGTCGACCTGGCGCTGGTCACGACCGACCAGGCGATCTCGCTCCTGTTCGGCTTCTCCCTGGGCGAGCCGATCGGGCAGGACCAACTGGGCCACCTCACCGACCTCCTCGCGGCCCGCCAGAAGGTGTAGGTCAAGGGCTGGGTCCAACGGCCACAAGGACTAGGGTGCCCGCGCGGCCCTGCCCGGGTCGCCGTCGGGACCACGCTTTGGTCCCCTGTGAAATCGATCACTAGGCTCGAAACCCGTGTCCGACTTCCTTCAGGCGTACCTCACGGTCGCCGTCTTCGGCGGGACAGCCGGACTCCTGATTGCCGGAGTTCTCGGCCTCGGGAGACTCATCCGCCCGTCCCGTCCCAACCCGGACAAGTTGACCACCTACGAGAGCGGTGTCGATCCCGTCGGCTCCGGCTTCTCGCAGAGCCAGGTCCGCTACTACATCTTCGCCCTGCTGTTCGTGCTCTTCGACGTCGAGGCCGTCTTCATCTTCCCATGGGCCGTCGGGCTCGAGACCTACAGCTACTTCGGGCTGGTCGAGATGGGCATCTTCGTCTTCATCCTCGTGCTGGGCCTGGTGTACGCCTGGCGAAAGGGCGTGCTCCGGTGGGTCTAGTCGAACGAGGGAAGCTGCCGAAGCCCCTCACCGAGCTCCTCAACATGAGCCGGAAGTACAGCCTCTGGGTGTACCAGTGGGGTCTGGCGTGCTGCGCCATCGAGATGGGTGCCGCGTTCGCGTCGCCCCGATACGACGTGATGCGCCTCGGCGTCATCCCGCTGCCGGCCAGTCCTCGCCAGTCCGACATGCTCGTCGTGTCGGGCACCGTCACCGACAAGATGGCCCCGGCCCTGCGTCGTCTCTACGAGCAGATGCCCGAGCCCAAGTACGTGATCTCCATGGGTTCCTGCGCCAACTGCGGCGGCCCGTACTGGGACTCGTACTCCGTCACCAAGGGCGTCGACCAGATCATCCCGGTCGACGTGTACGTCCCCGGCTGCCCGCCCCGTCCCGAGGCTCTGCTCGAGGGCATCGTCCTCCTCCAGGACAAGATCCGCCACGAGGACATGGCCGAGCGTTGGAGGGGTGAGCCCATTGTCGTCTCCTGACGACGTGCGGCCGGAAGGGCCGCCGCCGGGCGACGTCGCGCCCATCGAGAGCGATCCGGTCGGTGCCGAGGTGCCGCAGCCTCCGGCTGCTGCCGACGACGCGCGCGACGAGCTCACCAGCGACACCGAGGGGACGGGTGTCGACTCGTCCGCCCCCCAGCAGGACATCGACCCGGGCACGCCCGAGGGTGCCGGCACGGCCGAGCCCAAGGACGAGGCCCCGTCCACGCCCCCGACCGACGACGCCGCCGCGCCCGAGCAGCCGCCGGCCACCGACGCGGCTGACGCCGTCGAGGTGCCGGTCGCCGAGGCCTCCGAGCCCACCCCACCGCCGTTCGACGAGCGCCGCTCGCCGCTCCTCGAGAAGCTCGCCGCCAAGCTGGGCGATGCCGTGGTCCAGAGCGAGCTCGTGCCCGGCGTCGACCTCTGGGTGCGCGTCCGGCTCGAGGCCTGGGCCGACGTTGCCAAGGTGCTGCGCGACGAGCTCGGCTTCACCTACTTCTGCTTCCTGAGCGTCATCGACTGGATGCCCTCGCCGTTCGGCAAGAGCGAGGACGACTCGGCGCCCGTCGAGATCAACCTCTCGGGCCCGTTCGAGACCGGTGTGGCCGGCGGTGAGACCCGCTTCCAGCTGTTCGCCCGCCTCGAGATGCCGGGCACATCCCTCGGCATCAACCTGAAGACCGACGTCGGCGACGACCTGGTCGCGCCAACGTGGTCCGACGTGTTCGCCGGCGCCAACTGGCACGAACGCGAAGCGCGGGAGATGTATGGCGTGGACTTCGCCGGCCACCCCCACATGGTGAACCTGTACCTCCCGGGTGGCTTCGAAGGCCACCCCGGGCGCAAGGACTTCCCGCTCCTCGCCCGCATGGTGAAGCCGTGGCCCGGCCTGGTCGACGTCGAGCCCATGCCCGGCGAGGACCCCGAGGAAGCGGACGCAGAAGCAGAGGTAGCGGAATGACGGCGATCACCGAGCGCCAGCAGCGGGCCTACATCGGGGCCATCGCCGCCGAGGCGCGGGTCAACGTCGAGCTCGAGACCGAGGGCATGACCCTCAACATCGGCCCGCAGCACCCGGCCACCCACGGCACGTTGCGCATCGTGGTCAAGCTCGACGGCGAGCAGGTCATCGACGCCCAGCCCATCCCCGGCTACATGCACCGGGGCTACGAGAAGCTCACCGAGGTCCGGACCTACCCGCAGGTCACCACGCTGGTGAACCGCATCGACTGGCTCGGCCACTTCGCCAACGAGGTGCCGTTCATCCTCGGGGCCGAGCAGCTCATGGGCATCGAGGCCCCGCCCCGCGCCCAGTGGATCCGCACGATCTTCTTCGAGCTGGCCCGCCAGGCCAACATCACGCTCTTCCTCGGCGACCTGGGTGCCCAGATCGGCGCCATCACGCCGGTCTTCTACGCCTTCCGCGACCGCGAGCACGTGCTCAACCTCATGGAGTCGGTCACCGGCGGCCGCTTCCACCCCAACTTCGACCGCATCGGTGGCCTGAAGGACGACCTGCCCAAGGGCTGGGTCGAGGAGTGCAAGGCGGTCATGGTCCGGGTGAAGGGGTTCTGCGACCAGATCGAAGACCTCCTCATGGGGAACGAGATCTTCCAGGCCCGGCTCCGCGGCGTGGGCATCATCCCCAAGGACATCGCCCTCAGCTACGGCCTGTCGGGCGCCAACCTCCGGGCCTCGGGCGTCGACTGGGACCTCCGCCGCGACCGCGACTACCCGCTGGCGTGGAAGCACGCCGACTTCAACGTCATCACCCACCCCGACGGCGACGCCTTCGCCCGGTGCTGGGTCCGCCTCCAGGAGGTGCGGGAGTCGGCCAAGATCGTCGAGCAGCTGTGCGACGGCATCCCGGCCGGGCCGATCATGGCCAAGGTCCCCCGCATCATCAAGGTGCCGGCCGGCGAGGCCTGGGTCTCCACGGAGAACCCGCTCGGCGAGATGGGCTACTACATCGTCAGCAAGGGCGATCTCGGGCCGTTCCGCTGCAAGATCCGCTCGGCGTCGTTCAACAACATCAGCGTCGTGCCCTGGGTCATGAAGGGCGTCTACGTCCCCGACGTCATCGCCATCCTGGCCAGCCTCTACTTCATCCTGGGAGACATCGACCGGTGAGAGAGATGATGCGCGCCGGAGGCGCACCGCTGTCGTTCTCCCCCCTCTCCCTCTCGGAGGTCGCGCGCCGTCGCGCGACGAGGCTTGGTGGGTGGCCCGTGGAGGAGGGGCCCGCCGAGGCGCCAGCCGAGGTGGGAGGAGTCCTCGGAGGGACAGGACCCGCCAAGCCGGGCACGAGCACACGAGGGAACAGCCGATGATCCTCGCTGCCCTGCCCTATTGGGAATCGACAATCATCCGGGTCGTCCTCGTCCTTGCCGCCGTGCTCCTGCCGGCCGGCACGTTCGTCTACGTCTTCCTGTTCAAGATGATGAGCTTCATGCAGAGTCGGCTCGGCCCCATGGAGGCCGGTCCCTACGGCTCGCTGCAGCTGCTGGCCGAGGTCGGCAAGTCCCTCCAGAAGGAGGACATCTTCCCGGAGCGCGCCGACCGGACCCTGTTCGCCCTGGCGCCCTACATCGTCGTCGGCTCGGTGCTGCTCGTCTACGTCGTCATCCCGTTCGGGCCCGACGCCTGGTTCGCCAACCTCGACACCGGGATCTTCTACGCCCTGGCCGTGTCGTCCCTGTCGGTGATCGGCATCCTCGTGGCCGGGTGGGCGTCGGCCAACAAGTACTCGCTGATGGGTGGCCTCCGCGCCGCCGGCCAGCTCATCGCCTACGAGTTGCCGATGGTGCTCGCGGTCGTCGGCGTGGTCATCCAGGCCGGCAGCCTCAACCTCATCCAGATCGTGAACTCGCAGGCCAACGGGTCGATCTTCGGGTTCGGCGCCCTGGGCAACCCCTTCATCCTCACCCAGTTCGTGGCGTTCGGCTTGTTCCTGATGGCCGCCCAGGCCGAGCTCAGCCAGGCCCCGTTCGACATGCCGGTCGCCGAGTCCGAGCTGGTCTCGGGCTACATGACCGAGTACTCCGGCATGCGGTTCCTCCTGTTCTTCATCGGCGAGTTCGCCTCGGCCGGCGCCTTCGCAGCGCTCGCCGCCACGCTGTTCCTCGGCGGGTGGTGGCTCCCGGGCCTCGACCTGAACGCCAACTACATGAACGTCATCGGGCCGATCGTGGTCCTGACCAAGATGATGTTGGTCGCCTTCCTCATCTTCTGGTTCCGGTTCACCTATCCCCGGTTCCGTGAGGACCAGCTGCAGACGCTGGCCTGGAAATACCTGATCCCGATCTCGCTGGCGAACATCATGGTCACGGCCGTCCTGAAGGTGGTGTTCTGATGCCCCAGCTCCCCGGTGTGATCAAGGGTCTCGGGATCACGTTCAAGACGATGCTCCAGCCCAACGTGACGGTGCAGTACCCGCACGTGAAGGAGGCGCCGGCACCGCGCGCCCGGGGCGTCATCGCCCTGAAGGAAGAGAACTGCACGGTCTGCATGCTGTGCGCCCGTCAGTGCCCCGACTGGTGCATCTACATCGAGGGCCACAAGACGAAGGCGCCGCCGCGGCGGGAGGGCGGCAAGCCCCGCACCGTGCAGGCGCTCGACCGCTTCGACATCGACTACTCGCTGTGCATGTACTGCGGCATCTGCGTCGAGGTCTGCCCGTTCGACGCCCTGTTCTGGAGCCCGGAGTACGAGTACTCGACGCCGCGCATCGGCGAGCTCCTGCACGACAAGGAGAAGCTCGGCGAGTGGTTCGAGACCGTGCCTGACTACCAGGCCTACGAGGCGGGCTCCGAGGCCAAGCAGAAGAAGGTGCCGCGTTGATCGCTCAGAACATCGCGTTCGGCATCCTCGCTGCGTCGTCCGTCCTGGCCGCCATCCGGATGGTCACGACCAAGAACGTGGTGCACGCCGCCCTGTACCTGGTGGTCGTGCTCGGCAGCGTGGCCGCCAACTACATCCTGCTGGCCGCCGAGTTCGTGGCCGTGGTCCAGCTGTTGGTCTACATCGGCGCCATCGTCGTGCTGTTCCTGTTCGGCGTCATGCTGACTCGGGCCAAGCTCGGACACGAGGGCGAGCTCGACAACGATCAGCGGGGCCTGGCCGCCGTGACCGCCCTGTTGATCCTCGGGATCCTCGGCTACGTGCTCGTCGACTACTTCGGCGACGACAAGCTGCCCCAGTTGAACCGCACCCACGAGCAGCTCAACGCCACCCGCGGCACCGGTGCCGTCGGCAACGCCATCTTCTCCACCTACCTCATCCCGTTCGAGGTCGTGTCGGTCCTCCTGCTCGCCGCCCTCGTCGGGGCCATCGTCCTGGCCAGGAGGGATTGACATGCTGCTGAACCAGTTCTGCGCTGATGGTCTCGCTCCGCAGGCTGCGCTCGACTGCCGGCTGGGCTCCCGGTGCCCACCCGCTCCCGACGCCGGCCCTGAGGTGACGCGATGCTCCTGAACCAGTTCCTCTTGTTGGGCGCCGTGCTCTTCTGCATCGGCGTGTACGGCGTGCTGGCCCGCAAGAACGGCGTGCTCGTGCTGATGTCGATCGAGCTCATCTTGAACTCGGTCAACATCAACCTGGTCGCCTTCGGGATGATGGGCGGCGACGCCGCCGCCATCACCGGCCAGGTCTTCGCCCTGTTCGTGATCACCGTGGCCGCCGCCGAAGTCGGCGTCGGCCTGGCGATCGTGCTGCTCATCTACCGCAACCGGACGACGGTCGACCTCGACGAGGTCGACCTCATGAAGGGCTGACCGTGCTCGAGCACATCTGGATCATCCCTGCCATCACGTTCACCTCGTTCTGGCTCATCCTCTTCTTCGGGAAGCGGCTGCCGTTCAAGGGTTCGGAGATCGGCCTGCTGGCGCTGGGCGTCTGCCTGTTGCTGTCGACGGTCGCCGGCTTCCAGTGGATCAACCACGACTCAGCCGAAGTCCATTTCGAACGTGCCCCCGTGGCGGCCGCCGCCGAGGGCGGGCACGCCGCCGAAGCCGCGCCCGCGGCCGAGGATGGCCACGCCGCGGAAGCCGCGCCGGCCGAGGGCGAGCACCAGGCCGAGGCCCACGTCCTGCGCACGCCGGTCGACAAGAGCGTCCACTGGTTCAAGATCGGCGACACCCAGGTCGACGCCGGCACCCACGTCGATGGTCTGGCCATCGTGATGCTGTTCACGGTCAGCGTCATCTCGTTCCTGGTGCACGTGTTCTCCACGAGCTACATGAGCGGCGACCGCCGCTTCACCCACTACTTCGCGTCCCTGTCGCTGTTCACCACCGGCATGTTCGTGCTGGTCACCGCCAGCAACACCCTCCAGGGCCTCTTCGGCTGGGAGCTGATGGGCTTGTGCTCCTTCATGCTCATCGGGCACTGGTGGGAGGAGCCGAAGAACTCCAACGCAGCGCTCAAGGCCTTCCTCACCACTCGCACGGGCGACATCGGCCTGCTGGTCGGCATCAGCACGTTGTTCTTCGCCGCGGGCCGCACGTTCGACATCGCCACCATCAACTCGAGGGCGCTCGACGGCCAGATCGGCCACACCGCCCTGCTGTTGGCCGCGATCGCCCTGTTCGTGGCGGTGATCGGCAAGTCGGCCCAGTTCCCGCTGCACACGTGGTTGCCCGACGCCATGGCCGGCCCCACGCCGGTGTCCGCCCTCATCCACGCCGCCACCATGGTCGTGGCCGGCGTGTACCTCCTCGCCCGCCTCTACGGCGTGTTCTGGCAGGCGTTCTCGATCACCCACAGCTCGATCAACCCGGTGGCCGTGGTGGGCGGCATCACGATCATCATCGCTGCCGCCCTGGCGTTCGTGCAGACCGACATCAAGAAGGTGTTGGCCTACTCCACCATCTCGCAGCTCGGGTACATGGTCATGGGCCTGGGTGTGGGCGCCTGGACCGGCGCCATGTTCCACTTCTTCACCCACGCCTTCTTCAAGGCGCTCCTCTTCCTGGGGGCCGGCTCGGTCAGCCACGCCGTGCACTCGTTCGAGATGGACGACATGGGCGGCATGAAGAAGTACATGCCGAAGACGTTCTGGACGTTCATCATCGGCTCGTTCGCCCTGGCCGGGTTCTTCCCGCTGGCCGGCTTCTGGTCGAAGGATGAGATCCTCCTCGGTGCCGGGCAGAACGGCTACACGTTCTTCATGATCGTGGGCCTGGTCGGCGCGGCCATGACCGCCGCCTACATGACCCGATGCGTGTACCTCACCTTCTTCGGTGAGTACCGGGGCCACGGCCACCCGCACGAGTCGCCGGCGGCGATCACCGTCCCGCTCATGGTGCTGGCGGTGTTCTCGGTCTTCGCCGGCTTCCTCAACGCCCCCAAGCTGTTCGGGGGCGAGTGGTTCGGTCGCTTGGTGGAGGACGCCACGTTCGTCCACGCCGCCATCCCGATCCACGACTTCAGTGTCACCGCCGCCCTGCTGTCGATGGCCGTGGTCTCCGGCGCCATCGGCGTGGCCGCCTGGTTGCACTTCGGCCAGCGCCTGCCCAAGGGCCTCACCGAGCGGAGCACCCCGGCCCGGCTCGGCCACACCTTCCTCGCCAACAGGTACTTCCTCGACCACCTCTACACCGGGGTGATCATCGGTGGCATCAAGGGTCCGATCGCCCGGGCCGCCTACTGGTTCAACCAGAACGTGCTCGACGGCGTCGTCAACGGCGTGGCCTTCGCGGCCAAGCGCTCCGGGTCGTGGATCTACAAGTGGATCGACCAGGGCGCCATCGACGGCACCGTGAACGGCAGCGGGCTCGGGGCCGAGGGCCTCGGTGGCTCGCTGCGCCGGCTCCAGACCGGTCGCGTCCAGCAGTACGGCTCGCTGCTCTTCGGCGGGACCGCGCTCTTCGCACTCGGCCTCATCCTTCTCGTCGCTAGGAGCAATTGATGCACGGATTCGACGACTGGGCGCTCACGCTGGCGGTGTTCCTCCCGCTGGTGGGAGCCGTCGTCATGCTGGTCATCCCCGGGGCCGAGGAGGGCCTCCACAAGGTCGTGGCCCTGGTCACCACGGTGGCCACCCTCGGCATCGGCGTGGCCATCCTCGCCCGTTACGACTACGGCGGGCACCAGGGACTCCAGTTCGCGCCCACGCCGAAGGACTGGATCTCGGTCATCCACGCCAAGTACGAGGTCGGCATCGACGGCATCGCCCTGCCGCTGCTGCTCCTGTCGATGGTGATCACCCTGCTGGTGGTCCTGTATTCGTGGAACCACTTCCCCGAACCGCACAACCCGAAGGCGTTCCTGATCCTGATCCTCATCCTCGAGGTCGGCATGAACGGCACCTTCGTGGCCCAGGACCTGATCCTGTTCTTCGTGTTCTTCGAGGTCGTGCTGCTGCCGATGTACTTCATGATCGGCGTGTGGGGCGGCGAGAACCGGCAGTACGCGGCGATCAAGTTCTTCCTCTTCACCCTGTTCGGCTCGGCCCTGATGATCCTCGGGTTCCTCGCCCTGTTCTTCGCGACCGGCGCCGAGAGCTTCTCGATCCCGTTCCTGGTCCAGCACGCCCAGGCGAACATCGATCCCGACGTGGCCCTGCTCATCTTCGGCGGCCTGTTCATGGGCTTCGCCATCAAGGTGCCCATGTTCCCGTTCCACACCTGGCTGCCCGATGCCCACACCCAGGCGCCGACCCAGGGCTCGGTGATCCTGGCGGCCGTCCTCCTGAAGCTCGGCACCTACGGCTTCATCCGCATCGCCATCCCGATCCTCCCCGACGCCGCCCACACGTGGGCACCGTGGATCGGCGGGCTGGCCGTCGTCGGCATCATCTACGGCGCCCTCGGGTGTCTCGCCCAGACCGACATGAAGCGGCTCATCGCCTTCTCGTCGGTGGCCCACATGGGCTACGTGATGCTCGGCATCGCCACCCTCACCGACTTCGGCATCAACGCCGCCGTGTTCGGCATGGTCGCCCACGGCCTCATCACCGGCATGCTCTTCTTCGTCGCCGGCTCGGTGAAGGACCGCTTCCACACCCTCGACATGAAGCGACTCGGTGGCCTCCTGCTGCAGGCGCCGCGCATGGGGTGGATCCTCGGGTTCTGCTGCATGGCGTCGCTGGGCCTGCCCGGCCTGGCCGGCTTCTGGGGGGAGTTCCCGGCCATCCTCGCCGCCTACAACCCGGCGGCGGGGCTGTCCCAGCCGCTGTTTCGCACCTACATGGTGATCGCCTCCATCGGCACCGTCTTCGCCGCCGGCTACCTCCTCTGGATGCTCCAGCGGGTGGCCTTCGGCACGCCGAAGGAGGAGTGGGACGGGCATGCCATCGACGACATGCACTGGCCCGAGTACGTCTCGTGGGTGCCGCTGTTGGCCGGCATCGTGGCCCTCGGCCTCATCCCCAACCTCCTGTTCAAGATCACCGATCCGGCCATCCAGGTCGTCACCGCAGCGATCGGGAAGTAGCGCATGCTCGCCGCCGCCTTCAGCCGACCGGAGATCGACTACCACGCCTTCGCGCCGGAGATCGTGCTCGTCGGCGCCCTGCTGCTGATCCTGGTCGTCGACCTGCTCTTCGAGGACCGGGCCCGGTGGGCCACCTCGACGCTGGCCGGCCTCGGCCTGCTCGGCGCCCTGGTCCCGATCCTCACTCTCGCCGTCGACGGCGGCGACCGGTCGATGTTCGGCGGCGCCTACGTGGTCGACAACTTCGCCCTCGTGCTCAAGGCCCTGTTCCTCATCGGTGGCTACCTGACGGTGCTCATCAGCACCGACTACATCGGCGAGGGCGACTACTACGAGGGCGAGTACTACTTCATGCTCCTCTCGTCGCTCCTGGGCATGCTCGTGATCGCCTCGGCCCGCGACCTGATCTCGATCTTCATCGCCCTCGAGACGCTGTCGATCCCGGCCTACCTGCTCGCCGGTTGGCGCAAGCGCGACCTCAAGGGCAACGAGGCCTCGCTCAAGTACTACCTGCTCGGCGTGTTCGCCTCGGGGGTGATGCTCTACGGCATGTCGCTGATCTTCGGCGTCACCCATTCGACGGTGCTCACCGTCATCGGCGAGCGCCTGGCAGGTGGCGGCGCCTCCGTGCCGATCGTGACCGTCGGCATCTTGTTCGTGATCATCGGCTTCGCCTTCAAGGTGTCGGCCGTGCCGTTCCATGCCTGGGCGCCCGATACGTATGAGGGCGCGCCCACGCCGATCACCGCCTACTTGTCGGTGGCGTCCAAGGCGGCCGGCTTCGTGGCCCTGCTGTCGCTGGTGTTCATCGCCTTCGAGGGCCGCAGCGACGTCTGGCAGCCGTTGTTCTGGGTGCTGTCGGCGCTGACGATGACCGTCGGCAACGTCATCGCCCTGCGCCAGACCAACGTCATTCGCCTGCTGGCCTACTCCTCGGTGGCCCAAGCCGGCTACATGCTCGCCCCGTTCGCGGTTGCCGGGCACACGGGCGTGAACCAGGCGGTCGAGTCGGTGGTCACCTACCTGCTCGTCTACCTGGCCATGAACATCGGCGCCTTCGCCGTGGTCATGGCCGTGGCCCGCAAGACCCGCTCGGGCGAGCTGTCGAGCTTCGGCGGCCTCTTCGAGTACGCGCCCGGCCTGACCGTGCTGACGTCGATCTTCTTCTTCGCCCTCGCCGGCATCCCGCCGCTCGGCGGCTGGTACGCCAAGCTCGTCATCTTCCGCACGCTGCTCGACCAACCGACCGTGTGGTCGGTGGTCCTCGCCGTGCTCGTGGGGGTGAACTCGGCGATCGGCCTTTACTACTACGCGTCGGTCGCCCGTGAGACCTGGATGCGGCCCGTGCCCGACGAGGACCGCACGCCGATCAGCGTGCCGTCGTCGCTCGCTGCCGCCATCGGCCTGTGCGCCATCGCCACCCTCGCCATCGGCGTCGTTCCCCAGATCGTCGCCCGCTTCGCCCACCTGGCCCCGTTCGGCTCGTAACGCTCTCCATGCAGGGCCTGTTCGACCGGATCCACCGGGAGGGGCCGGTCCGGTTCGACGCGGCCGTGGAGGCCCTGCTCTACGGCGACGGGGGGTTCTTCGCCTCGGGCGCCGGCGCTGGTCGCCGGGCCGACTTCCTGACCAGCCCCGAGGTGGGCCCCCTGTTCGGGGCGGTGGTGGCCAACGCCCTCGACGCTGAGTGGGAACGGCTCGGGCGGCCTGACCCGTTCGTGGTGCTGGAGGCGGCAGCCGGTCGCGGTGCCCTGGCCCGAGCCGTGCTCGACGCCGGCCCCGCCTGTGCCCCGGCCCTGCGGTACGTCTGCGTCGAGCGGTCGGCGATCCTGCGGGCCCGCATCGACGACCTGCTCCCGATCGAGCCGGCGGCCAACGTCTTCGGCGCGGTGGTGTCGGGTGACGACCTCGATGACGACGCCCACGTCATCGCCGGCACCGGTCCGGTGTTCGCCACCCTCGACGACCTGCCGCTCGTGCCGATCACCGGCGTGGTGCTGGCCAACGAGCTGCTCGACAACCTGCCGTTCCGGTTGGTGGAGCGCACCGCCAAGGGCTGGTCGGAGGTGCTGGTCGGCGCCGAGAAGCACGCCCTCGTCGAGGTGCTGGTGCCGGCTTCGCCCGACATCGTCGGCGAGGCCACCCGCTTGGCGCCCGACGCCCCGGTCGGCGCCCGCCTCCCGCTCCAGCACGAGGCGACCGCTTGGCTCCGGCGGGCCCTCGGTGTGCTCCAGGCCGGCCGGGTGGTTGTCATCGACTACGCCGACACGTCGGCCTCGCTCGCCGCCCGCCCGTGGACCGAGTGGCTCCGCACCTACCGGGGTCATGCCCGCGGTGGCCCCCCGTTGGTGACGCCGGGGGAGCAGGACGTCACGTGCGAGGTCGCGTTCGACCAGTTGCCCCGCCCCACCACCAACCGGTCGCAGGCCGAGTGGCTCGCCGCCCACGGCATCGACGCGCTGGTTGCCGTCGCCCAGGCCGCCTGGCAGGAACGGGCCCATGTCGGTGACCTCGAGGCGCTCAAGCACCGCAGTCGGCTGGGCGAGGCCGACGCCCTCACCGACGCCGGCGGGCTCGGTGCGTTCCGCGTCCTGGAGTGGATGGTCTGAGCCCTGGCTAACGTCCCCGCCATGGGTGGGGACGACAAGCAGGCCGCGATCGACACCTACGGGCTGGAAGAGCGGACGTTCCCGCCGCCGCTCGAGTTCGTGGCCAACGCCTTGGTCACCGACCGCTCGCTCCAGGAGCACGCCGACGCCGATCACGAGGACTTCTGGGCGACCCAGGCCCGGGAGCTGCTGACCTGGCAGCGCGACTTCGACACCGTGCTGGAGTGGGACCTGCCGTTCGCCAAGTGGTTCATCGGCGGCCAGCTCAACGTGAGCGAGAACTGCCTCGACCGCCATGTGGCCGCCGGCCGGGGCGACAAGGTCGCCTACCACTGGGAGGGCGAGCCCGGCGACACCCGGACCATCACCTACGCCGAGCTGCTCGACGAGGTCCAGCGCTTCGCCAACGTGCTCAAGTCGCTCGGGGTGCGCAAGGGCGACCGGGTCAACATCTACATGCCGATGATCCCGGAGCTCCCGGTGGCCATGTTGGCCTGCGCCCGCATCGGCGCCCCCCACTCGATCGTGTTCGGCGGCTTCTCGTCGGACTCGCTCGCCGACCGCATCAACGACGCCGAGGCCAAGGTCCTCGTCACCGCCGATGGCGGCTACCGCCGAGGCGCGGCGGCCGGGCTGAAGCCCCATGCCGATGTGGCGCTGACGAACACGCCGTCCATCGAGCACGTGGTGGTGGTGCGACGCACCGGCCAGGACGTCGACATGACCGAGGGCCGGGATCACTGGTACCACGAGCTCCTGGCCGACGCCGATCCGGTCTGCCCGCCGGAACCCATGGAGTCCGAGGACCTGCTGTATCTGCTCTACACGAGCGGCACCACGGCCAAGCCCAAGGGCATCATGCACACGACCGGTGGCTACCTCACCCAGGTGGCGTTCACCCACAAGTACGTGTTCGACCTGCAGGCGGACACCGATGTGTATTGGTGCGCGGCCGACATCGGCTGGGTGACCGGCCACAGCTACATCGTCTACGGGCCGCTCGCCAACGGGGCCACCTCCGTGATGTACGAGGGCACCCCCGACACCCCCGGCCGCGACCGCTGGTGGGACATCATCGAGCGCTATGGCGTCACGATCCTCTACTGCGCGCCGACTGCCATCCGCACGTTCATGAAGTGGGGCACGGCCGAGCCGGCCAAGCACGACCTCGGCTCGCTGCGGTTGCTCGGGTCGGTGGGCGAGCCCATCAACCCCGAAGCGTGGATGTGGTACCGGGAGCACATCGGTGGCGGGCAGGCCCCGATCGTCGACACGTGGTGGCAGACCGAGACCGGCGCCATCATGATCAGCCCGCTCCCCGGGCTCACCGTGACCAAGCCGGGCTCGGCCACGTTCCCGTTGCCCGGCGTGGGGGCCGAGGTGGTCGACGACGCCGGCCACAAGGTCGAGCTGGGCGGTGGCTACCTGACCCTCACCAAGCCGTGGCCGTCCATGCTGCGGGGGATCTACGGCGACCCCGAGCGCTACCGCGACACGTACTGGTCGCGCTTCGAGGGCCGCTACTTCGCCGGCGACGGCGCCAAGCTCGACGACGACGGCTACCTGTGGCTCCTGGGCCGGGTCGACGACGTCATGAACGTGTCCGGCCACCGCATCTCCACCACCGAGGTCGAGTCGGCGCTCGTCGACCATCCCAAGGTGGCCGAGTCCGCCGTGGTCGGGGCCAAGGACGACACGACCGGCCAGGCCATCGTCGCCTTCGTCACGGTGAAGGGCGACGTGACCCACAGCGTCGAGCTGGGCGAGGAGCTCCGCAAGCACGTCGCCACCAAGATCGGCCCCACAGCCCGCCCCAAGACGGTGATCTTCACCGACGACCTGCCCAAGACCCGGTCCGGCAAGATCATGCGCCGCCTGTTGCGCGACGTGGCCGAGGGACGCGACCTGGGCGACACCACCACCCTCGCCGACCCCGCCGTGGTGGAGGAGATCCGCCGGCGGGCCACGACCGCTCCGCAGGAAGAGTGACGGACAACCCGAACTGGCGCTGGCGGGGCACGCCCCACGAGGGGGGCCCGGCCGTCGTCTTCGACATCGACGGCGTGCTGGCCGACGCCGGGCACCGCCAGGACATCCTCGACAGCGGCGGGCGGCGCAAGAACTGGAAGGCGTTCTTCGCCGCCGCCGGCGACGACGCCGTCATCGAGGAGGTGGCCCGGGCCACCGAGCTCATGGACCCCAACCTGTGCGTGGTCCTGCTCACGGCCCGACCCACCACCATCCAGCGCATCACCCTCACGTGGCTCCAGCAGCACGACCTGCGGTGGGATCTGCTGGTCATGCGGCCCGAGGGTGACTTCCGCTCGTCGCCCGACGCCAAGCGCATGGCGGTGCACGAGCTGCGGGCCTCCGGCTTCGACCTGCGGCTCGCCTTCGACGACGATCGCCGCAACGTCGACATGTTCCACGACGAGGGCATTCCGTGCATCTACATCCACTCGGGGTACTACGAAGCGTGAGCAGCTGGAACTGTCGACGCGCCGCTACCGTTTCCTGCATATGAGCAAGAACGGTTTGAAGACTGCCGTCCTCCTGGGCGGCCTCGGCGGGCTCGTCATCCTCTTGGGCGGCCTCTTGGGCGGTCGGAGCGGGGCCACCATCGGCCTCGGCCTCGGCTTCGCCTTCGTGGGCTGGTCGTACTGGAACAGCGACAAGTCGGCCATCCGGGCGGCCCGGGCGGTGCCCGTCTCCGAGGCCGAGATGCCCGAGTACTACCGCGTCGTGCGCGAGCTCACCCAGAAGGCTGGCATCCCCATGCCCAAGCTCTACGTGAGTCCGGACCTGCAGCCCAACGCCTTCGCCACGGGTCGCAACCCCGAGCACGCGGCCGTGGCCGTCACCCAGGGGATCCTGCAGGTCTGCGACTGGGACGAGCTTCGGGGCGTCCTCGCCCACGAGATCAGCCACGTCGGCAACCGGGACATCCTGATCAGCTCGGTCGCCGCCGCCGTCGCCATGGGCATCATGTACGTGGCGACCATGCTTCGCTTCGCCGCCATCTTCGGCGGCGGCGGCCGTGACGGCGATGGCGCCAACCCCATCGCCCTGATCGGCATGTCGATCCTGGCCCCGGTGGCCGCAGGCGTCCTCCAGATGGCGCTCTCCCGTACCCGTGAGTACGAGGCCGACCGCTCGGGTGCCCGTCTCATCGGCGATGGAGAGCCCCTGGCCCGAGCGCTGCTCAAGCTCGAGAGCGCGGCCAAGCAGATCCCGATGGACATCGACCCGGCGCACGCCCAGGCCTTCATCGTGAACCCGCTCACCGGGCGCAAGGTCCAGTTCGCCAACCTCTTCCGGAGCCACCCGGCGACGGAGGACCGGGTGGCTCGCCTGCGGGCGCGGGAGTGGGCGAGCTAGCTCACGCATCGTGGCGGTGATTGCACCGCCACGCAGGAAGGCATCCGGTGGACGGCGAAGTCGTCTTTCAGATGCTTTCGGTCGAGGGGTCCCGCCGGCGGGCGGCAGCAGTGGTGGCAACCGCCACGTCGGTGCTGCTGGTGGTCGGCTCGATGACCGCCCACGCCCAGCTCGGTCAGCAGCTCCCACCGCTCGGTGGGGGCTCTACCACCACCGCGCCGCCGGCACAGCGCCCGTCGTCGACCACCACCACGACGACCAAGCCTGGCCTGCTCACGCCGCCGACCACGCCCCCGGCCCCGGCGACCACGACCACGGCACCTCCGTCGCACTCGGAGCCGATGCCGCCTGGTGAGGGCGACGGTGCCCCGACGCACGACGCCGGGGCCATGCCGCCCGAGTTGCAGGCCATGGTCAACTCGGTCCGGCGCACGCCGGCCAACAACACCAAGACGCTGGTGGCGGCGCTGGCCCCGCTCCAGCAGTACGGGCTGGACGCGACCCAGCGGGCCGTCGTCGGCTTCGGCCGCTTCCCGGTGGCGGGCACGGCCGTGTGGTCCGACGACTGGTGGTTCCCCCGCTTCGGCCCCGGCTGGCGGCTCCACCAGGGCCTCGACATCTTCGCCGCCTATGGCACGCCGGTCCGGGCGCCGGTCGACGGGCGGGTGCGGGTCACCAACCACGGCCTCGGCGGCCTCGCCGTCTACGTCCAGCAGCCCGATCGCACGTACTGGTACATGGCCCACCTCTCCGGCCTCGGGCCTGGCATCGCCGAAGGGGTCACGGTGAAGACGGGGCAGGTCGTGGGCTTCGTGGGGGATTCGGGCAACGCCCGTGGCGGCGCCGCTCACCTCCACTTCGAGGTCCACCCCGCCGGTGGGCCGGCCGTGCCACCCAAGCCGGTGGTCGACCGGTTCGTGGCCGACGCGCTGCACCTCGCGCCTCAGCTCCTCGATGCCTACGCCCGGGCGTCGCAGCAGCCGGCCGTGCCCCACGTGCCGGTCACCGCCCCGGCCCCCCAGCTCGACTCGCTCAGCCCCCGAGCCGCGCTCTTGTGGGCCACCGCCGCCAACCCGGCCGGCGGCACTCTGCG
The DNA here is from genome assembly GCA_025463335.1 of Acidimicrobiales bacterium. Taxonomy (GTDB): domain Bacteria; phylum Actinomycetota; class Acidimicrobiia; order Acidimicrobiales; family CADCSY01; genus RYN-34. The sequence goes on along the minus strand of JAOBWJ010000010.1, from coordinate 6,564 downwards.
GCTGGCCGAGCGCGATGCCCTGGCAGCCGCCGACCGCATCGACTGGGCCGCGGTGGCCGCGGCCACCCTCGAGCAGGCCAGCGCCGAGGAACAGGCCCGCCAGTGGCTCCTCCCGCTCGTCCCTGATGCCCTCGCCCGCGTCGCCGGCTGGACCCGCTAGTCCTGCTGGGATCCCTCGCCGAACCCGCGACGAATAGTCAACGTTTTTGATGACTTTCCATCGCCAGTTCGGCCGGGTGACCGTCCTTCGCCCTCGTTGCCTCTGAAGGGCCGAACGCCGCTATTCGCTACGGCTTGATCTCTCTCTAGTCCCGGAAGTTGTTGAACTGCAGGGGCAGTTCGAGATCCTCGGCACCCTTGAGGGCGGCGATGACGGCCTGGAGGTCGTCCCGCTTCTTGCCGGTGACCCGGATGGCGTCACCCTGGGTCTGGCTCTGGACGCCCTTGATCCCAAGCGCCTTGATGCGCTTGTTGAGGTCACGGGCCGTGTCGCTGCTGATCCCGGCCTTGAGGCCAACCACCAGGCGCACGTTCTGCCCGGAGGCGTCCTCGACCTTGCCCCAGTCGAGGGTCTTCAGCGACAGCTTGCGCTTCACGAACTTCTCCTCGAGCACCAGGCGCACGGCCTTCAGGCGGTCCTCGGAGGAGGAGCGGAGCGTCAGCTCGTCCTTCCCCAGTTCGATCTCGGATCCGGTGTCCTTGAAGTCGAAGCGGGTGGCCAGCTCACGCTGGGCCTGGTCCACGGCGTTGCGGACCTCCTGCATGTCGATCTCGGACACCACGTCAAAGCTCGGCATGTGATGACGCTATCGTGGCCGCTCCCAAGGGTCCGTGCCCGAGTGGCCAAAGGGAGCAGACTGTAAATCTGCCGGCATCGCCTTCGATGGTTCAAATCCATCCGGGCCCACACAGGATGGACAGGAGGCGCCTTCTCCGGAGGGCGCCTCCTTCCGTTCTCAGGCCACGGCGATGACCCGTCCGCCGCCCTCGTGGTGGCTCAGCGGGATGGGGAAGGCGTCGCCGTAGCGGGACACGAACAGGTCGCGATCGTCGGCATCGACGACGAAGTAGCCCTGACCGCTCGGCGTCGGGACGATCCCGGCCACCGTGAAGCCGGGTCCGGTGAGGCCGGAGACGTCCGTCGGGTCGCCGTAGCGACGGGCGTCGCCGAACGGGAGCACCCGGCCGTCGGCAGCGACGATCCAGTAGCCGGCGCCGCTGGGCGTGGCGGCCATGCCCACGACCGGCCGGGCCGGCAGCGTGCCGCCCGTGGACCCGAGGAACCGGGCGTCGCCGAAGGTGAAGATGCCGCCGTCGCCGGCGACCAACCAGTAGCCCCGGCCCGACGGGGTGGCGGCCATGCCCACGATCGGGCGGCGCAGCTGGAGGCTGCCGGTGGAGCCCCGGAACACGGCGTCGCCGAACGTGAAGACTCCGCCGTCGCGGGCGACGAGCCAGTAGCCGCGGCCGGACGGGGTGGCGGCCATGCCGACGATCGGCTGGTTGAGGTGGAGGCTGCCCGTAGAGCCGAGGAACCGGGCGTCGCCGAAGCTGAAGATGCCGCCGTCGCCGGCCACGATCCAGTAGCCGTTGCCCGACGGGGTTCGAGCCAGGCCCACGACCGGGCGGTTCAGGTGGCGACCGGCGAGCGAGCCGAACGAGCACGGGCTCCCGTAGGTGCGGAGGCCGTCGGCCTGGAGCTCGATCAGCGACTGGCCCCCCGGGAGCGGTTGGTTCGGCCCGCCCGGCGACGTCTGGACGAGGGCCACGCCGTCACCGGCGGCGACGTACACCCGACCGTCGGCACCCACCGCCGCGTTTGCCGACGCCACCGCGCCGCACGGCCCGAACGATCGGTCCCAGCCGCCGTCGGTCCCGACCCGGGCGGTCCCCGATGGGCCCTGGACGATCACCGACCCGTCGGCCAGCACGCCGATCGGCCCGCCGGCCATGCCGTAGGCCGAGGCGTCGAACGACGGGTCGGGTCTCCCGTCGCCGAGCAGCCGCCGCGGGCGGTCGGCCCGCACGACCAGGCGCCCATCGCGGTCGACGACCACGCCGTGCCCTCCGGAGTCGCCGGGCGGCAGGGCGACCACGCCGCCCCAGCCGAACCCGGGATCGGGCGCGCCCTGCAGGTCGAGGCGGACGACCAGGGTCGCCGCGGCGTCGGGGCTGAACGCGCTCGGGGCATCGACCACCAGCCGGTCACCGGCGCGGACCAGCCCGTTGGCCCGGCCTGGGAGCAGCCGTTCGCCGTGCCCGGCGAACGTGGTGTCGCGGCTGCCGTCGGCCCGAAGGGCCCACAGCCGGCCCTCGTCGCCGGGGAACGGGCCGTCGCCGCTGACGGCGAGCACCGCACGGCCCTCGGGCAGGGGGGCGAGCTGGTCGAGGCCGAAGCCGTCGAAGTCGACGACGCCGCCGGTGCCGAACGCGGGGTCGGGCGCACCGCTGGGCAGGAACCGCCACAGGCGGTCGAGGCGGGAGGACCGCGGTAGCGGTGGCGGCGCGTCGGAGGCGTAGATCAGGCCGTCGTCGGCGACGGCCAGCCGCCCGGCCACGTCGAAGGAGCGGGTATCGACGGAGACCTGGCCGCCGGTGCCGAACGACGGGTCGAGCGTCCCGTCGGTGAGGAGCCGGGCCAGGCGGATGCCGGCGCCGTTGCGGTCGGCCCCGAGGACGAGCACCTTGCCGTCGGGCTGCACGGCCAGCACGTCGGCGGACAGGCCGGCGACGGCCACCGGTCGCCCACCCCCGAATGCTGGGTCGGCGTCGCCCTCCGCTGCCGAGGCGGCCGGTGTCCCGACGAGGGTGACGAGCACGGCGGCGGCCAGGGCGCGGCGAGGTAGGTGCATGGGGGTCTTCCTACCCGGACGATGATGGGCGCATGGCGAGCGTCCTGGTAGCCGGGCCCGACCTGCTCCTCGTCGACGGCCGCATCGCCTCGATGGGGGAGCGGGCCGACGCCGACGAGGTGCTCGACGCCACCGGCCTGCTGGTCGCCCCGGGCTACGTCGACCTCCAGTGCAATGGGGCCTTCGGCATCGACCTGGCCGCCGAGCCCGAGCGGCTCTGGGAGCTGGCGGCGTTGCTCCCGCGGGCCGGCGTCACGACCTTCCTGCCCACGATCGTCACCTCGGCGGCCGGGGTGGTCGAGCGGGCCCAGGCCACCCTCGCTGCCCGCCCGGCCGACCACCGCGGTGCCGACGCCCCCGGCCTCCACCTCGAGGGGCCGATGTTGGCCATCGCCGGCGCCCACGAGCCGAGCCTGCTCCGACCGTTCGACCTCGACGACCTGACCGGCGTGCGGTTGGTGACGCTCGCCCCTGAGCTGCCGGGCGCCACCGAGGTGATCGCTCGACTTCGCGCCGCCGGTGTGGTGGTGGCCGCCGGTCACACCGAGGCCACCGACCTCTCGGGCGTCGACGGCGTGACGCACGTGTTCAACGCCATGGCCCCGCTCCACCACCGGGCGCCGGGTCCCGCCGGGCTGGCCCTGGCAGACGACCGGCTGTTCGTCACCCTGGTGGCCGATGGCGAGCACGTGCACCCGGCGGTGGCCGTGATCGTCGAGCGGGCGGCGGGGGAGCGGCTGGTGCTGGTGTCCGACGCCGTGGCCGGCCCGACCCGCCGGGACGGCATCCTCCAGGGCGGCGCCGTGCTGCTCGACGGCGCCGTGCGCAACCTGGCGGCATGGACGGGCTCGCCCGAGCGGGCCATCCGGGCGGCCACGTCGGCGCCGGCCCGCTACGCCCGCCTGCCCGACCGAGGCCAGCTCCGGGTGGGCGCCCGGGCCGACCTCGTGCTGCTCACCCCGGCGCTCGAGGTGGTGACCACCGTCGTGGCCGGCGAGATCATCTGGTCCCGCCCGTCAACCGAACCGGACTCTGCCGCGTCTGGACGGTTGCATGATGAGCGCCCACGGCCCCACTGAGCTGGCGTCGTTCGACCGGTTGGTCCGGGACGAGCACGTCGGGCTGTTGCGGTTCGCCTACCTGCTCTGCGGCGATCACCACCGGGCCGAGGACGCGGTGGCCGAGGCCCTGGCCCGCACGTGGCCCCGGTGGCGCGGCGGGAGCATCGACGACCCGAGGGCCTACGTCCGCCGGGCCATCGTCAACGAGCTGCGGGGCCGGGCCCGACGGGCCGGCGTCCGGCGCCGCTACGACGACCGGCGCCGGGTCGAACCGGCCGTGCGCCTGCTCGACCACGACGCCGCCGAGCGCGACGCCGTGCACGTCGCCCTCCAGCGCCTCCCGCTCCGGCAGCGGGCCGCCGTCGTCCTGCGGTTCTACGAGGACCGGTCCGAGCAGCAGACCGCCGACCTCCTGGGCGTGAGCCCCGGGACGGTCAAGACCCATGTCCACCGCGCGCTCGAGCAGCTGCGCACCCTGTTGGAGGAAGACCGATGAACGATCTCGAGGAACGCCTGCGAAGCGGGCTGGACGCGGCGGCCGCCACCCAGGACGTGCCGGCGGGTTTTGACGACCGGGTGGCGGGACAGATCGCCGTGGTGCGCCGCCGCCGAGCAGTCGGGCGAGGCGCCTTGGCGGCAGCCGTCGTAGTCGGGATGATCGCTGGCATGGCTGCCCTGCGCCAGGATCCTTCGGTTCACACGGTGGCCGGCACGCCGGCACGCGAGCCGGGTTGGCACGCCATGGCGGAAGCGCCGATCTCACCCCGCATGCAGCACCTGTCGGTCGCCATGGGTGACCGGGTCCTGGTGTGGGGCGGCTCCAACGGGGACACCCGGCTCGACGGCGCCGTGTATGACGCCGCCGACGACACCTGGACGAAGGTGCCGGCGGGGCCGTTCCGGGTGGGCGACGCCGTCGGGGCGTGGACGGGCCACGAGGCCATCGTCGTGTCCGGCGAGCGCGACGACGTGGTGGCCGCCGCGTACGACCCCGTCGCCAACGCGTGGCGCACGCTGGCCGCCCCGCCCCTGGGCAACGGGGCCAGCGCCCTCAACGACGCGGTGTGGACCGGCACCGAGCTGGTCGTGGTCGGCATCGACGATCCGGGCGAGGGGGGCACGGTGAACCAGGTCGCCGTCTACGACCCGGCGACCGACTCCTGGCGGAAGGGCTCGCTGCCTGCCGGGCCGATGCCGAGCTTCGGTGACGCGGTGTGGACCGGCACCGAGCTGGCAGTGGTCGGGCGCGTGAACACGTCCGGGACGTCGGTTGGCAACAACACCCTCCAGGTCTACGACCCGACTGCCGACCGGTGGCGGGAGGTCCCGTGGGGTCTCGACGGAGTGCGGGGCCAGATGACCGTGGCCTGGACGGGCAGTCGGCTGTTCGTCGGCGGCGGCCACGACGGCGACGTCACGTTGCGCGATGCCGCCCTGGTCGATCTGGCCACCGGCATGTGGGAACGGGTGCCCGACGCGCCCGTCGCCTTCGCCGGCAGCGATCGCTTCGGCGAGCTGTGGACCGGTACGGCGGTACTCACCCTGGACGGCGAGGGCGCCCGACCTGTCTCCTTCGACCCGACCACCCGCGCGTGGCAGGTGGGGCCGGCCTCGCCGATCGACCACCGTCGCGAGGAGGCGTCGTGGGCCTGGCTCGGGCGCTCGGCGGTGGTGTGGGGCGGCGGCTTCTCCACCCAGACGAGCCCGGGGATCAGTAGCTGCTGCACGTTGATCGAGGCCGGCGAGCTCTACACCCCTGACGGCCCGCCGGTCACCGCAACAGCCGCTCCATGAGGACCACGTCGAGCCACTTGCCGAACTTCCGGCCGACCTCCCGCTCGGTGCCGATGATCTCGAAGCCGTGGGCGGCGTGGAGGCCGATCGACGCCTCGTGACCCCCCACGATCCGGGCGAACACGGCGTGGAACCCGGAGGCCTGGGCCGTCTCCAGCAGGGCGCCGAGGAGGACCTTGCCCACGCCCTTCCCCTGGTGCGACCGGTGGACGTAGACGGAGTCCTCGACCGAGGTCGAGTACGCCGGACGCTCCTTGTACGGGGAGAGGGCGGCGAAGCCGATGATCCCCTCGCCCTCGGCGGCCACCAGTGCGGTGTGGGCACCGCTTCGGGCCGCCAACCAGGCCCGCTGCTCGGCCGGGGAGCGGGGTACGAGGTCGAACGTCACCGTCGAGGTCTCGACCTCGACGTTGTAGATCGCCCGCAGGGCCTCGGCATCGTCGGTCCGGGCCACGCGCACGTCCACGGGTCGGATCGTAGGGGCCGAGTTCCCCATCGGTGGGACACTGGCTATCCTTGCTCGTCCGACCTGCCCCTGCGCAAGCCAAGGGGGGCAAGGACACCTACGCCCCCTTAGCTCAGTCGGTAGAGCATTTCCATGGTAAGGAAAAGGTCGTCAGTTCGATTCTGACAGGGGGCTCCACCCGCCTCGGCGGGCGCAACAACCCAAGGCGGCGTAGCTCAGTTGGTTAGAGCACTCGGCTCATAATCGAGTTGTCGCCGGTTCAAATCCGGCCGCCGCTACCAGGACCGGCCCGAAGAAGAGAGAAAACCGATGGCCAGCGACAAGCGCGTGAAGGTGACGCTCGCCTGCGAGCAGTGCAAGCGCCGCAACTACATCACGATGAAGAACAAGC
>JAOBWJ010000418.1 GCA_025463335.1 Acidimicrobiales bacterium | reverse complement strand
GTGTTGTGTCGCGCGACATGTCTGACACTGATGTCGCGGGACATCCCTGACAGTCAGGGTAGGCGGCGGGGTCCTCCTCGTTTGAGTCCGGAGGGCTGGTAGAGGCGGGTGTGGTCGAGCTCGAGGTGGCGGGCGAGGCGGCCGTCGATGAACACGGCGGCGTGGGTGTCGTCGATCATCACGTGGGCGGTCTTGCCGGCGTGGTCGACGCCGAGGTGGATCTTCCACGGTTTGACGACGGCGACGCCGTCGGCGCCCACGACGACGGTCGGGGTGCGCTGGGCTGCGGGCAAGGCGATGCCGGGGTTGGTGGCCTTGGGGGTGGCCGACCATCGCTCGATCGGTGTGCGGCGCCCGATGCCGCGGTGGGGTCGCTCGAAGTTGTAGATCGCGATGAACTGGTCGAGCTGGGTTTGGAGCTCGTCGAGGGCACGGGCGAGGGGCTGCTTGCGTAGCCACTTCTTCAACGTCAGATGGAACCGTTCGATCTTGCCGCAGGTCTGGGGGTGGAACGGCCGTGAGGTGATGGGACGAACGCCAGCGGCTCGCAGGTTGATCTCGAAGGCGACCTCGAAGCCTCGGAGCCGTCCCGAGAAGTTCAGCCCGTTGTCGGACAGCTGCCCGCTCGGCAAACCCCAGGTCGCGACAGCAACGCCGAAGGTCTCCCAGGTGTTCTCCGTCGTTGCGGTCATCACTGCCCGGCTGGCGGTGATGAGCCGAGAGTGGTCATCGAGGAAGGTGAGGATCTCGACCTGGCCGATGGCGATCACCCACTTCGTCGCGTCGGTCTGCCACAGCTCGTTGGGCGCGGCTGCCTCGAACCGCCGCCACGACGACGTCGGTCGCTTACGCGGTTCGGGTGTCACGAACCCGCGCCGGACCAGGATCCGCCAGATCGTCGCGACCGACGGGACCGCACGCACGCCGCGGCGACCCAGATGCCACTGGATCGTTCCCGCGCCGGCGTCCAGGCCGGCCTCGTCGAGCTCCTTGCGCAACGCCACCACCGAGTCCTCGATCTCGGTCGAGGTCCGCGCCGGCGAGGTCCTCGGCATCGATGATCGAGGCTCGAGCCCGGCCAACCCCTCGTCCCGATACCGGTTCCGCCATCGGTAGAACGTGTCCCGCGAGATCCCGTGCTCGCGGCAGAACGCCGCCACGTTGATCTCGCCGCCCGTCACCGCAGCCGCAAGCCGCACATCCACCGGAGCCACCTTCCGAGCCATGGCCCAGTCGGCCACGACCACACTCAGGTGTCAGGGATGTCGCGCGACATCAACTGTCAGGGACGTCCCGCGAAAGGACACGGCCATTGATGGTCGTCCGGCGGACCCAGAACGGGTTAGAGGCCGGTGAAGCTCCCGCCGTCGCAGATGATCGTCTGGCCGGTGACGTAGCCGGCGGCGTCGGATGCAAGGAAGACGGCGACGCCGCCGATGTCGCGCTCGGGGTCGCCGAGGCGGCGCAGCGGGGTGCGGGCCTCGATGCGGCCCCGGAGCTCGGCGTTCTCGGCGAACGCCTTGTCGAGCGCCGGGGTCACGGCCACCGGCCCGATGCAGTTCACGGTGATGCCGTCGGGCCCCCATTCCCGGGCCAGGCTCTTGGCCATGGCTCGCTGGGCCGCCTTGACCGGTCCGTACAGCGGCAGCCCGGCACTGCCCTCGATGCCGGCCGGCGATGTGAGCATGATGAGCCGCCCGTGCCCGCTGGCCTTGAGGTGGGGGTAGGCGGCCCGGGCGCAGTACAGGGAGCCCCACACCGTGACCTCCGAGAGCTCCTCCCACTGCTCGATCCCGACCGACTCCACTCGGTGGGGCGAGGGTGCCTTGATGGCGTTGTGCACCAGCACGTCGAGCCGTCCCAGCTCGGCGACTGTCCGGGCGACCATGGCCCGCACGGCGTCGCCGTTGGCCACGTCGGTCTCGATGCAGATGGCGGGTACGCCTCGTGCCCGGATCTCGGCGGCCACCGGCTCACCCGTCTCGGCCCGGCGGGCGGCGACGACCACAGCAGCCCCGGCACCCGCCAACGCCAGGGCGATCCCCCGGCCCACACCCTGCCCGGCACCGGTGACCACGGCGACCCGACCTTCCAGCGGCTTCGTCACGGCGCCATCCAGACGCCGCCGTCGGCCGACAGCGTCGCGCCGGTGAGGTAGCGGCTGCCGGCGCTGCACAGGAACGCCACGATCGGCCCCAGGTCGGCCTCGGGATCGCCGACCCGGCCGAGCGCCGGCGCCGACAACGCCATCTCCCCCGCCGCCAATCCGAGCAGCTCGGGCGACGGAGCCACGCAGTTCACGGTGATGCCGTCGGCGCCCCACTGACGGGCAGCCGACTTGGCCAGCAGTCGCTGACCCTCGACGGCCGCGGCCAGGGCGGCGAGGCCGGGCGCGCCCGACATCGACAACGTGGGCGTGAGGAACACGACCCGCCCGTCGTTGCCGGTCAGGTGAGCGTGCACGGCCTGACACAGCCACAGGCTGGTTCGCATGGTGACCTCCCACACCGCCCACCACCGAGCGTCGTCGACGTCGACCAGCGGCATGACCTCGAGGCCAGCCGGCTCGATGGCGGCGTGCACCAATGCGTGCGGGCGTCCAACCTCGGCCACCGCCGCAGCAACCGCCCGGACAGCACCGTCGCGATCGGCCAGATCGCCGTCGACCAGGGCGACGCGCGCACCTGCCTCCTGCAACCCCTTCGCCAACCCGGCTCCCAGCGGGCGGTCGCCCCCGGTCACCAGCACCACCCGTCCGTCAAGCACGGGGGCGGAACCTAGTAGTTCCACGTCGCGGCAGAATGACACTCCGACAACTGCAAGGGGGATTTTCGATGCCGTTCCCGCCCGAGTTCCATGAGCTCGCCGAAAAGGTCAAGAACTGGGGCCGCTGGGGCGCCGACGACGAGCTCGGCACGCTCAACCTCATCACCCGCGAAGTGGTCCTCCGGGGCGTGGCCGCGGCCAAGACGGGCAAGACGTTCTCCCTCGCCATCCCGTTGTCGGAGGACGGGCCCCAGATCGGCATCATCGAGGGGCGCGACAACCCGACCCGGCGGATGCTGATGATCGACCAGCCGTCGCTCGGCGATCCCGAGGGCATGCGCACCAGCGACGACGCCGTCACCATGGGCCTGCAGGCCGGCACCCACTGGGACTCCCTCGCCCACGCCAGCTTCCTCGACCAGATCTACAACGGCTTCCCGACCTCGACCATCACCGAGGCCGGCGCGTCCAAGTGTGGGATCGGCAACGTCACCAAGCTGGTGAGCCGGGGCATCCTGCTCGACATCGCCCGGGTCAAGGGCAAGGACATGCTCGACATCCCCTACGCCATCACCGGCGACGACCTCGACGAGGCCTGCGCCAAGCAGGGTGTCGAGGTGCTGCCCGGCGACATCGTCCTCCTCCGCACCGGGATGATGCAGCTGCTCAAGGCCGGCCAGAAGGAGGCCTACTTCGGCGGCACGGGCCCGTCGTTCTGGTCGACGCAGTGGTTGCGCGATCACGACGTGGCGGCGGTGGCCACCGACAACATCACGTTCGAGTACCTGAACTTCGAGAAGCTCGACTCCGAGATGGCGCTGCCCGTCCACGTGCTGCACCTGGTGTTCATGGGCATGACGCAGGGCCAGAACTGGGACCTCGAGGAGCTGGCGGCCGACTGCGCCGCCGACGGCGTCTACGAGTTCCTGCTCGAGGCCTCCCCCGAACCGTTCGTCGACGCCCTCGGCGCGCCGGTCAACCCCATCGCCATCAAGTAGCGAGCGGCTCGCAGATCTTGCACGGGGTCAGGCCGTCCTCGGTGCCCGACACCTCGCGCAGGCCCTCCCGTCCGGCCACGGCCGGGCAGTTGACCTCGTGGAACATCGTGCCCGTCGGCGTCGCCAGGTCGGTGGCGCCGACGGCCGGCGCGCCGACCTTGCGGCGGGAGGACGTGGTCCCGTTGGCCCCCGCCACCGACGAGCGGGCGGCACCGGACGCCAGCAGCTCCTCGATGCGCTCGAGGACGATGCGGGTGTCGGAGGCCTCGCGCCGGGCGGCGTACACGAGCTGGGTCAGCCAGTAGGCGAAGTAGCAGAAGCCCCCGGCGAACACGAGCGCCAGCCCGAACATGCCACCCGATATGGCGTAGGGAATCTGCTCGAACAGGTTGACGGTGCGCGACGCGCCGACCCACCCGAGCAGGATCACGACGAATCCCAGCGGGATGAGGATCCCGCCGAAGAACAGCAGCAGGCGGGCGCCGTCGGTGCCGCCGGCCTTCGTGCGTAGCCCGTGGACGGCCGTGGCCAGGCGGTGCTGGCGTTGGGCGGAGTCGCGCTCGAGGGTCAACTCGGCGGTGGTGGAGGTCATGGCGGTCGGATCTCCTGTGTCGGTCAGGCCCCGGCGCCCAGGTAGGCGGCGGAGACTTCATCGGTGACGTCCTCGGGCTGGCCCACCCGGGTGATCCGGCCGTGGACCATGATGGCGGCGTAATCGGCGATGGCGAGGGCCGTGCGGGCGAACTGCTCGACAACCAGGATGGAGATGCCCTCGGCGGCCAGCTGCCCGACGAGCTCGTACAGCTCGGCCACGATCAGCGGGGCCAGGCCCATCGAGATCTCGTCGAGCAGGAGCAGCGACGGATCCGTGGTCAGGGCCCGGGCCATGGCGAGCATCTGCTGCTCGCCGCCGGACATGGTGCCGGCGAGCTGGGTGCGCCGTTGCCCGAGCTTGGGGAAGCGGGCGTACGCCTGGTCCTCGACGTCACCTGCGCTGAGACCGCCCCTGTAGGTCATCATCCGGATGTTCTCGATGACCGTGAGGTTCGGGAAGATGCCCCGACCCTCGGGGATGCTGCACACGCCGGCCCGCACCAGCTTCTGGGCCGGGGCACCGTTCAGATGGGTACCGGCGATGTGCATGCAGCCCTCGGTCGGCGTGAGCCGCCCACTGGCCACCTTGAGCACCGTCGACTTTCCGGCGCCGTTCGGCCCGAGCAGGGCGAACACGGTGCCGGGCGGGACGACGAAGGACACACCGTGGAGCACCTCGATGCGGCCGTAGGAGGCGCGCACGTCGCGAAGCTCGAGCGCCGGCGGGGTCTTCGTCCGGGGCGACGTCGCCGCCGTCATGGTCGTGGCCATCAGGCCTCCCCGTCGAGCGGGCAGGTGGTGCCGGCCTGTTCCATCAACACGTTGTCGCCCAACCGTCGCAGGCCCACGGCCAGGAGGCCGGCGCCGAGCACCGCGAGCAGGAGGGCACCGGCCTTGACCGGCTTGCCTCGGCTCGCGGCGTTCTGGATCGGGCCCAGGGCAACCGGTCGGCCGCCGGCGGCGGGGGCCGTGCCGGCATCAACCGGCGTGGTGCCCAGGTCGCCGAACGAGCCGGTGCCGGCGTCCAGGCCGACCGGGCCGGCGCCCACGTCGCCACCGAAGGCGCCCCCGAAATCGCCGAACAGGTCACCGAATCCCGGAGCCGACTGGGCCGAGGCCGCCGCACCACCGAAGGTGACGGTGAACGGCCCCTGGTCGGTCTTGTAGCCGATGACCACGACGCCGGCCTTGGTGGCCACGCTGGCGCCGTTGATCTCCTTCTCGGGCTTGGTCACGGTGACCGTGATGCCGGACGCCTTCAGCGCCTGCTCGGCGCCCTGGTTGACGGCCCCGCCGAGCGGCGTGGCTGGCTGAGCGGCCAGGTGCAGGCCGTTCTCGTCGATGGTGGCCGGCTGCTCGGCCACGGTGACCCCGCTCACCACCGTCTTCCCGTCACCCTCGCCCTTGTCACCGGCGCTCTTCGCCGTGGCCGTGCTCGTGATCGACTGGATCTTCAGCACCCCGGCGATCGAGATGTTCTGGGTCGAGCTGGTGGCCTCGGCCATACCGCCGCCGTCCGTCGTCTGCGAACGGGCCAGCGCGTTCACGGCGCCCAGGCTGAGCAGCCCGCTGTTGGCGCTCTGCACATGGGCGTCGGACTCGACCAGGTCGGCCAGCGACGTCGACCGGAGCGCGAAGCCCGGGCCGTCGAGCGTCTTGGTCGACGGCGTCTCGCCGGTGCGGGACTCGGCCCGGACCGGGTAGTTGAGCTGGCTCGCCTCCTTGGGCGCCTGGGGCGCCACCACGGACAGCAACGACCCGCCGTTGGCCACGGTCGGCCCAGGCCAGGCGATGCTCGCCAGGCCTCGTCCGATGGGCCCGGCGGCGAGCTGGGCCTCGGCCTGAGGAACGTCGCCCTCGACCACGGCCGGAGAGTCACCCGTCGGGATGAGGACTTGCGCCCCGTGGCTCACCGCGCTCAGCTCGAAGGATTGGAGCTCGTCGGCGGCCGAGGCCGGCACGGCCTGCCACGCCGCTACCGCCCCACCGCCGCACACCAACCCGGCGGCTACCAGGCTGGCGCCGATCCGTCGGCTCCGCCGTGCGGTCGTCATGCCAATGCCTCCTCGGGCTCGTGCTCCACGAGCTCCTCGTTCTCGGCTCCCAGGTAGGCGGCCTGCACGGCCTCGTTGGCCTGGATGTCGGCCGGTGGGCCCTGGGCGATGAGCCGCCCGAAGTCCAGGACGAAGATGTCCTCGCACACCCGCATGACGAGCTCGACGTCGTGCTCGACCAGCAGCACGGCCATGCCCTCGCCGGCCAGGTCGAGCAGCAGGTCGCCGAGGACGTCGCTCTCGTTGTGGTCGAGGCCCGATCCGGGCTCGTCGAGGAGCAGCAACTGCGGCCGGGTGGCGAGCGCTCGGCCCAGCTCGACCAGGCGGGCCGTGCCCGTGGGCATGGCATCGACCGGGTCGTCGGCCACGGCCCGCAGGCCGACACGCTCGAGGACCGCCGTCGTCACCTGCTTCGGATCCACGCGGTCTCTGGACCACCCGTTGCAGATCTCGGCCGCCACCATGATGTTCTCCCGCGCTGTCAGCGAGCCGAACACCTCGAGCCGCTGGAAGGTGCGGGCCATGCGCAACCGGGCCCGCTTGTGGGGCTTGAGGTTGGTCACGTCCTCGTCGCCGATGAAGATTCGGCCCTCGGTCGGAGCCTGCAGGCCGGTGATGACGTTGAACAACGTCGTCTTGCCGGCACCGTTCGGACCGATGAGGCCGGTGACCCGACCCGCCTCAGCCTCGAGGTGCACACCGTCGACGGCCAGCAGGCCTCCGAATCGGACGCTCACATCGTCAACTCGAAGTACGGGCAAGCTCCCTCACCTCCTCGCCTGATTGGGTCTCATCGCTGCTCTCGAGGAGGTCGATGGACGTCGGGTCGTCGTGATCGCCACGGTCGAGGTGCAACACCTTGCGGATGGCATCGCCGATCGGCGACAGGTCGCTCGTCCAACCGTTGGGGTTGCGGGCCACGCCCAGGGCTCCGAGACCGGCACCGAGGTACGAGAAGTTGCGCCCGATGGCCTCGGGCAGCCAGCCCTGGACCTTGGGGAACATCCCGAACGTGAGCCCGCCGGCCAGGGCGCCGGTCACCGTGTTGATGCCCGAGATGGTGACGAGCAGCAGCACGACCAGGCTGTTGAGCATCTCGAAGTCGTTGGACCCGACCTGGCCCCGCAGGGCGCCGTAGAAGCACCCGGCCACACCGGCGAGCGCCGAGGAGAGGGCGAAGACGGAGAGCTTGGTGAAGGTGAGGTTCAGGCCGAGCGTGGCACATGCCGCCGGGCTGTCCTTCATGGCCACGATCTTGCGGCCGAACCGCCCCCGTCTCAGGGCCAGCACGCCCATGGCGGCGAGGGCGAACACCACGCAGACGAGCACGAAGAACGACTTGTCGCTTTCGAACGACATGCCGAGGATCGACGGGCGATTGACGGCCAAGCGTCCGCCGTAGCCGAAGACACGCTCGTCCTTGAAGAACATCACGGTCATGGCCTGGGCGAAGGCCAGCGTGCTGAGTCCGAGGTACAGGCCCGTGAGGCGCAGCGCGGGGAGAGCGGCGATGGCGCCGACGGTCCCGGCGATCAGGGCGGCAGCCACGATGCCGAGGAGCGAGCCGCCGCCGAAGAACTTGCCCATGGCGAAGGCGCCGAGTCCCACGAACGTCATCTGGGCCAGCGAGACCTGGCCGGCGTAACCGACGAGGAGCACCAACGACAGCATGATCAGGGCCCAGACCATGCCGGCGCTGGCGACGGTGAGCCACGACCCGCTGAGGAACTGGGCCGCCACGAGGGCCACCAGGATCAAGGCGCCCGAGCCGAGGAGCGACTCCCGCCCGGAGGCGACCTTCGGCACCCTGCGGGTGGTCACCAGCCGGCCGGCCCGGAGCCGGGCCTGGGGCAGGATCAGCAACACGACGTAGAGGAAGATGATGGGGAGCGCCGGCCGAACCTTGCTGACCATGTCGGTCGGCAGGAACTTGATCGTGTACGCCTCGGCCAGGCCGAGGGCCAGGCCGCCGGCGAACGTGAGCGGCAGGCTCCGGAGCCGCCCGACCATGGCCGCCGCGTAGCCGTTGATGACGAGCAGGGTCAGCAGGATGATGTCGAGCGTCACCAACGGGGCCAGCAGGATCCCGGCCAGGGCGGCGAGCTGGGCGCCGATGGCCCACGAGGCCGCCGAGACCCGGTCGGGGTCGGCCCCGTTGAGGGAGGCCAGCTCGGGGTCGTCGACCACCGCTCGCATGGCGATGCCGAGGCGGGTCCGGTAGAAGAGCAGCCGCAGGAAGGCGGCGACGAGGATGGCCACCCCCACCATGACCAACTGGTGGTAGGTGACGTTGACCCCGAGGATGCCCACCTGGTGACCCTCGAAGAACTGGGGCAACACCCGCGGCTCGGTGGGGCTCCACCGGATCGACGCCAGGCCGATGAGCGCCAGCAGCACGCCGAGCGTGACCACCAACTGGGTGCTGACCGTGGCGCCGTGCAGCCGCCGCATGAGCAGCCGCTCGAGGAGGAAGCCGAGGGCGGGCGCCAGCACCCCGAGGACGATGATGAGCCCGAGCCACTCGGGCAGGCCGCGGTCGACGGTGAGCTCCCAGTACGTGAACGCCATGACCATGCCGATGGCGCCGTGGGCGAAGTTGAAGATGCCCGAGGTGGTGTAGGTGACCACCAGCCCGCTCGCCGTCAGGGCATAGATGCATCCGGTAGCGAGGCCGACGATGGCGTACTGCATCACGTCGTTCACTGGTGGTACCCCCCGTCGCCGCAGCGGTAGCCGGGAGGCGGCGAGTCCACCCGCTGGTACTTGCCACCCTTGATCTGGGTGACGATGCCGCACGTCGGCGCGCCCTTGCCGGCCGGATTGGCCGGGGCGAGCATGCCGCCGGCGTCGAACTTGGTGATGCCCTTCAGCGCCGTGATCACGTCGGCCCGCTTGGCCTTGGCGCCGGCCTTCTGCATGGCCTCGAACAGCAACCGCCCCGACGACCAGGCGAACACGGTGTAGGTGTCCGGGACCCAGCCGGGCTTCCCCCGCGGGATCCACGAGTTC
>JAOBWJ010000416.1 GCA_025463335.1 Acidimicrobiales bacterium | reverse complement strand
GCGAACGACGTCGCCGGGCCCTGCACGTTGGCGCAGGTCGAGGAGGCGACGCCCGAGAGGACGTCGGTCGACGTGCACGTGATCGCGACCACCTGGTCGACCGTGTACGAGGTGGACCCGGTGTAGGTGACCACCGGCTTCACGAGGTCGATGTTGATCGGCGTCACGGTCATGGCCGCGGCGTTGCCGGCCCTGTCCGAGACCTGGCCGACCACGGCCTGGTCGGCGCCGGCGGCGCTCACGGTGATCGGCGCCGGGCACGAGTCCACACCCGAGCCACCGTCAGCGCAGCTGAAGGTGACCACGACGGAGCCGTTGTTCCACCCATTGCCGTTGGCCGGCGTCCGGGTGGCGGTGATCGTCGGGACGATGGTGTCGACCTTCACCACCAAGGCCGTCTCCGCCTCGCTGTTCCCCGCAAGGTCCACGGAGTGGAAGCGGACGGTGTGAACGCCGTCACCGATGACGATCGGCGCCGAGTACGGGGCGAGGGCCCCGCCGTCGATGCCCACGAGCGTGACGGCCACTGCTGACGTCTCATCCGCGGCGCCGAACGACACGGTCACCGGGCTGGTGGACCAGCCGGCGTCGTTCGTCGTGGCGGTACCGGTCGAGGCGAACGTGATGGGCGCGGTGCGATCGATGTTGATGCCGGCCACGCTGCCGATGGCCGAGTTGCCGGCCGCATCGACGATGACGGCGGAGGCACCGAGGTTGGCGCCGGTGGCCGTGATCGTCGTGTCCTCCGGGCAGGCGACGACGCCGGAGAGGGCGTCGACACACGTCCAGTGGATGACCACGTCGCCCGAGTACCAGCCAGCGGCGTTCGGCGCCGTCGTGGCCACACCGGTGATGGTGGGCTTGACGGAGTCGACGTTGATGCCGAGGACGGATGCCGTGGCGCCGTTGTCGGCGGTGTCGGCGGCGATGCCGAAGGCCGACTGTCCGGCCCCGTCACCGAAGACAACGCGGGAGGCGCAGGACGCAACACCCGAGCCGCTGTCGGCGCAGTCCCAGTCGACAGCGACGGCCGAGTTGAACCAGCCGGCGGCGTTGGGCTGGGGCACGTTGCCCCCGATCGTCGGGGAGACGGTGTCGACGCTGATGACGGCGACGTCGGTGCTGCTGTTGCCGGCGTTGTCGACGGCCTCGCCGCCGACGACGCTGGTGCCGTTGGCCGTCACGGTGACGGGTGCCGTGCACGAGCGGACGCCCGAGAGGCCGTCACCGCACTCGAAGGTGACGGTCACCGGAGTGCGGTTCCACCCGGAGGCGTTGGGCCGAGGGTCGAAGCGGTGGGTGATGGTGGGCGGGGTGCGGTCGATGCGCACGACCACGGTGCGGGGAGCCTCGGCGTTGCCCGCAGCATCCACGCTGGAGAACGTGATCGTGTGCTCGCCCTCACCGGAGACCGTGAAGGTGGTCCCGGCCAGCGCGTCGGCGTCGTCGACCTTGTAGGTCGTCGAGACCACGCCCGACAGGTTGTCGGTCGGGTCGAGCGTCACGTGCACGTCACCGCGTCGCCAGTCGACGGGAGCGTCGACGCCGGTCAGGGGGGCGGTGGTGTCGATGCGGACCGGCGACGAGAATCCCGTCGTGGGGTTGCCGGCGTTGTCGGCGACCGAGGCGCTGGTGACGAGCGCCGTGCCCTCACCGCTGACCAGACCGGCGGGCGGCAGCGACGCGGTGTCGACGCCGGTGCCGGTGTCCGACGCCGACCAGTTGATCGTCACCGGGCCCGAGTACCAACCCTCGCTGTTCGGCGAGGTGGCCGGCGCACCGGAGAGCGTGGGCTTGACCGTGTCGACGATCGTGTAGGTGACCGACGAGCTGTCCGAGAGGCCGCCGTGGTCGGTGTAGCTGCACGACGCCGTCTGGTCACCGATGCCGAACGCTGCCTTCGGGCCGCTCACGGCACCGAGGGCGGCAACCGTGGAGGAGAGGCCGTCCTGGGCGTCGCTGATCGAGCATCCTGCGACCGGGACGCCACCGAGCTCGTAGGTCGCGCCGTTGGCGACATCGGTGACGGCGACGGTGGGCGGCGTGTTGCTGGCCGTCCACACCACCGACGCGGTGGCCTGCTGCATGGCCCCCGACGAGTCGGTGAAGCTGGCGGTCAGGGTGTCCTCACCGGCTTCCATGCCGGTGTAGGTGAACGCCACCGTGCCGTCGGAGCCGCTGGTGCAGTCGGCGGGTGCGCACGTGCCGACCAGGCCGGCGTTCTGGCCCGAGACGGTGAACTTGACGAGCTTGCCGGTCAGCGGCGCAGAACCGACCTTGAGGCTGGCGGTAACCGTGTGGGGTGAGCCGGTGCCGACCGTCGCGGTCGTCGGCGCCACCCCCATGTCGGGAGCGGTCACGACGAGGCCGGTGCCGGAAACCAGGATGTACGCCTGCCCGCACGCGGTGGCCGCGGTGTCGATGTCGGTGCCGCAGATCGGCTTGGTGCTGGTGTCCGTGGCGATGGCCAGCGGGCTGTAGTCGTCCGGGAACGTCGGGTACGCGATGTGCACCGAGCAGCCCCAACCGGCCAGGTCGGTGGTCCGCAGGGTCGAGAACGAGGCATGGCTGGAGATGAACGAGACGGAGCCGCCGCAGGGTGCGGGTCCGGTGGTCCAGGTGCCGCTGCCGACGCTGATCTTGGCCAGCGTGGCCGTCGCCGCAGGCGTCGCCGAGCAGCTCATGTCGTAGTAGAGGCCGGTACGGCCGGTGTTGGCGGCCGCGAACGCGATGCCCGACTTGATGATTGCCGGCCGGCCGTGGGTCGCCGGGTCGGTGCCGATCACGATCCGGTTGCCCGGCGCGTCGTTGACCGTGGTGCCCATGACCACGGGCGCCCACGTGTTGACGCTGTTGATGACCGAGGCGGGCACGCTGCTGCAGCGGTCGCCCACGATCAGGGCCTGGTACTGGGCGAAGTCCGACGCCGTGAGCGCCAGCCACTGCGCGCCGTTCACCTGGGTGACGGTGTAGCCGAGGGCCTCGGCCTGCTGCTTCTCGAGACTGGCGGTCGTGCTGCGCAGGCTGTCGGTGTTGATGAGCACCTTGACGGTGTCGGCCGCCGCCGGTGTGACAGTGGCCGCGGTGACGGCCGTGATCGGTATGACCGAGACCAGCACCAGGAGTGCTAGCGCTCGGAGGCGCGCGCGTACAACAGAGGGCATGGACGACCTTCTCGAGATGGGACGCGCGCGGTTGCGCACGTACGACCTCGGTTTCGCCCTGGACTCCACGCCAACCACCGGCGACCAACTCGGCCGGCGCTTCACTGCCCTGTCGCCGGGCGCACACTACGGACAGAGCGGACCTACAGATACGGTCGGAGCGGGCCATCTTTCATGAGGATGACAGTCATGGTCACCGCTTTCGCCGAGTCGACGGCGGCCGCTTGACTCGCTGCTTCGGGCGCGTTCGGGGCTTCCGGGCCGCAGCAACTGCGGCCGCCGCAGCCCGGCGATGGCCGCGCCACAGCACAGCGCCGTAGATCCCGGCAACCACGCCGACGAGGGCGGGAAGCTTCCAGGGAAAGCTGCTGCCCTCCGACCGCTCGAACTCCGGGATCTCGGTGCCGGCGAAGACGAGCTGGGCCGACGACGGCCCGATGTCGGTGCTCGTCAGCTCCTCGACCTCGCCCGTCGACTTCTCGATGGTGATCGGGAACGCGTACGTCCGCCGGGCAGATGCCGTCCCGTGGAACTCGAACGCCCCGCAGCTGACCAGACCGATGCGACCGCCGGTGAAGTGCACGTCGTCGCCATCCCGTTCGGTGCGCCACCCCTTGGCGCCCTCCACCCGGTCGACGTCGTAGCCGGAGGGGATGTGCACGGTGACGCCGACGACGGGGACGTTCTCGGCCGGTACACCGACGGTGAACGACGAGGGCTCGCCGGGCTCGACCGCCACGGGACGGGCGCACAGGTGGGCGTCGGCGGGCGCGGCGAGGGCCACGCCGGCGAGAGCGAGGAGCAGCGCAGCCGCGAACGACCGCCGGACGAGCATGCGGACGCGGGGCATGGGGAGTTCCGCCGTGGCCCGGGTCCCGGCGACGCCGGGACCCGGGACGGGACAGCTAGGCGGCGGAACGCTCCAGGATGTGGACGCCGCAGGCCGAGCCGAGGCCGATGACGTGGGCCAGGCCCACCTTGGCGTCCTTGATCTGGCGGTCGCCGGCCTCACCCCGGAGGTGGTGGCAGACCTCCCAGATGTTGGCGATGCCGGTCGCCGCGATGGGGTGGCCCTTCGACTCCAGTCCGCCCGACACGTTCACCGGCGTCTTGCCGTCGCGCCAGGTGGCGCCCGACTCGAAGAAGTCGACGGCCCCGCCCTCGTCGCAGAGCATGAGGTTGTCGTAGTGCACGAGCTCGGCGGTGGCGAAGCAGTCGTGCAGCTCGACCAGGTCGAGGTCCTGGGGCGACACGCCGGCCTGTTCGTAGGCCTGGGTGGCAGCAAGGCGGGTCAGCGTGTTCACGTCCGGGAGGATCTGGCACGCCACCTGGTACGGGTCGCTGGTCAGGATCGAGGCCGACACCTTGATGGCCCGCTTCTGCTGCTCGAGCGACAAGGTCTTCAGGTACTCGCCGCTGACCACCACGGCGGCGGCAGCGCCGTCGCAGTTGGCCGAGCACATGGGCCGGGTGTTCGGGTAGGCGACCATGACGTCGCCCATGATCTCCTCGAGCGTCATCTTCTTCTGATACGCCGCCATCGGGTTCAGCGTCGAGTGGCTGTGGTTCTTCTCGGAGATGCGGGCGAACAGCTCGAAGCTGGTGCCGCCGTACTTGTGGCCGTACTCCATGCCGACCTGGGAGAACACGCCAGGCATGGTCTCGGTGCCGATCCGACCGTCGACGCCGGCGACGGCGCCGTAACGACCCGAGGGAGTCCACTCGTCACTGTCAGCCTTGCGGGCCCCACCGGCGAGGAGGCCGGCACCCGAGAGCTTCTCGACGCCGACGGCCAGGCCGACCGGCGTCTCGCCGGCCTTGATCGCCATGATCGCGGTGCGCAGGGCGGTGGCGCCCGTCGCGCACGCATTGGCGACGTTGTAGACGGGGATGCCCGTCTGGCCGATCTGCTTCTGGAGCTGCTGGCCGATGCCGGCCGCCGCGCTCATGAGGTTGCCGGCCGCCAGCACGCCGACGTCCTTCATCGTCACGCCGCCGTCGGACAGGGCCGCCATGGCCGCCTCGGCGGCCAGGTCGACGATGTCCTTGTCCGGGTGCTTCCCGAACTTGGTCATGTTGATCCCGAGGATCCAGATGTCGTCGCTCGCCATGGTGCGTTCCCCCTCCTAGTTGAGCGGCTCGAACCCGAAGCCGATGGCCTCGGTGCCCGCTGCGTCCGTGCCGACCTCGTAGGTGGCCAGCTTCACCTTCATGCCGAGCGAGACGTGCTCCGGATCGGCGGGGGTGTTGATCACGTTGCCGCGCACGCTGGTGCCGTCGCAGTCGATGACCGCAGCCACGAACGGGACCGGGATGCCGGGCGCCGCGAACGACACGATCGTGAACGCCCGCACCTCGCCGGTGGGCGACACGTCGGCCTTCTTGAACTCGGTGCCGAAGCAGCTGGCGCAGGCGTTCCGGCGGTCGAAGAACCGCGCGCCGCACGACGTGCACTCGTTGGCCACCAGGTGCGGATCGTCCCCCAGCACCAGATAGTCGACGAGCGGGACTTGCTGTGCCATCAGGGCTCCTTCTCCATCGCGAGTGCCGCCAACGTAGCCACACGACCGTCGATTCCGCCCAACCGACACAGGCGTCGCCGCATCGCTACCATCACGCCGACCCGGACCCCACACCCGGTTCGACCGCCCGACGGGAGCGGAAACGAGCTTGCGTCACCACAAGGCCGTCCAATCCGTGCTTGGCCTCACCGTCCTCCTCGTCGCGGTCTTGGGTGGGGTGGCCCACGCCCAGGAGAGCGGGACCAGCGTCGGCGGGACCATCTTCCGGGTCGACGATGCCGGCGACCGCCAACCGGTAGCCGGGGTGCAGTTGACGGTCAGGCAGGGCGGCACCGACGTGGGCCGGGCCGAGACGAGCGAGGACGGGACCTGGCGGGTCGAGCTACCGGGTGCCGGGACCTACCAGGTCGAGCTCGACACGAAGTCGCTCCCCGCGGGCGTGGGCCTGCGCGACCCGGATCGAGCCCGGCTCGACAACGTCGAGGTGCTCGGCGGCCAGCAGAAGAACGTGCTCTTCCCGCTCGGAAAGGCGGCCTCCAAGGCCACGTTGGGTGATCGCTTCGACCGCTTCGCTGACCTGACGGCCAACGGCCTCAAGGTGGGTGCCATCGTCGCCCTCGCCGCGGTGGGCCTCTCGCTCATCTTCGGCATCACCGGCCTGGTGAACTTCGCGCACAGCGAGCTGGTCACGTTCGGCGCCCTCGTGGCCTGGGAGTTCAACTCCCTGGGCCTACCGCTCCTCGTCGCCGCCCTCTTCGGCATGGCCGGGGGGGCGCTCCTCGGCTTCGCCCTCGAACGGGGGCTGTTCGGCCCGCTCCGACGGCGACGGATGAGCACCACCGCCCTCATGGTCGTGTCGATCGGCCTGTCGCAGCTCCTGCGCAACCTCTACCTCCTGTTCTTCGGCGGCTCGCCGCGCCGGTTCGAGGACTACGCCATCCAGCA
Organism: Acidimicrobiales bacterium; assembly: GCA_025463335.1. GTDB lineage: Bacteria > Actinomycetota > Acidimicrobiia > Acidimicrobiales > CADCSY01 > RYN-34. The sequence continues at coordinate 2,944 of JAOBWJ010000416.1, read as the reverse complement.
GTCGGTGCAGATCGGCCCGATCACGATCCTGCCCAAGGACATCGTCATCATCGTGATCTCGCTCTCCGTCCTCCTGGCGGTGGGCTGGTTGCTGAAGTCGACCCGCACGGGCACGGCCATGCGCGCCGTCGCCGACAACCGCGACCTGGCGGAGTCGTCCGGCATCGACGTGCAGCGCATCATCCTCATCACCTGGGTGAGCGGCGCCGCCCTCGCCGGCCTGGGCGGCATCCTCTACGGCACGACGCAGACCGTGTCGTTCGACATGGGCTTCACGATCCTGTTGGCCATGTTCGCGGCCGTCGTGCTCGGTGGCCTGGGCTCGGCCTACGGCGCCATGGTCGGTGGGCTGGTGATCGGCATGGCCGGTGAGATCAGCACCTATTGGCTGGAGACCGAGTTCAAGTACGTCACCGCCCTGGGCGTGCTGATCGTGGTCCTCCTGGTGCGACCCCAGGGCATCCTCGGCATCCGGGAAAGGGTCGGCTGATGGACCTCGGGAACATCGTCTTTCCGGCGATCCGGGCTGCCATCGGCGTGCCGGCGGCCGCCTACGCCCTCGCCGCCCTCGGCCTGAACGTCCACTTCGGCTACACCGGACTCTCGAACTTCGGCCAGGTCGGCTTCATGCTCGTCGGCGCCTACGGCACGGCCATCACCGTCGACAACGGTGGGCCGCTCTGGCTCGGCGTCCTGGTCGGCATCGGCGCTGCCGTGATCCTCGGCCTGCTGCTCGGCCTGCCCACCCTGCGCCTCCGCGCCGACTATCTGGCCATCGTCACCATCGCCACGGCCGAGATCCTTCGCCTGCTCACCCGCACCCAACGGCTGTCGGGGCTGACCAAGGGCGTGTTCGGGATCCAGCGGTTCGCCAACGACTTCTACCGGATCAACCCGATACCCGACGGGCGCTACGGCATCGGTCAGGTCAGCTTCTCGGCCCGCAACCTCTGGGTGATCCTCGTGGGGTGGGGGCTGGTCGCCCTCGTGTCGCTGCTGACGTTCCTGCTCGTGCGCAGCCCGTGGGGTCGGGTGCTCAAGTCGATCCGGGAGGACGAGGACGCCGCCCGGAGCCTGGGCAAGAGCGTGTTCACCTACAAGCTCCAGAGCCTGGTGCTGGGCGGCGTGTTCGGCGCCCTCGCAGGCATCCTCCTCGCCATCGACACCCAGTCGGTGAACCCCGACACCTACCTGGCGGTGGTCACGTTCTTCGCCTACACCGTGCTCGTGCTCGGCGGGCCGGCCAAGGTGCTCGGGCCGGTGCTGGGGTCTGTCGTCTTCTGGTTGCTCCTCCAGCTCACCGACGGCATCCTGCGGGAGGGCTTCAACATGAGCGGCGGCGATGTTGGCGCCATCCGGTTTGCCTTGGTGGGGCTGGGCCTGATGCTCCTGATGATCTTCCGGCCCCAGGGGATCATCGGCACTCGGGAGGGAGCGGTGCTCGATGACCGCTGACCCCATCCTCGTCGTCGACGGACTGCGACGGACGTTCGGCGGGCTGGTCGCCGTCGACGTCGAGCACCTCGAGGTGCCGCGGGGCGCCATCACCGCCCTCATCGGCCCCAACGGCGCCGGCAAGACCACCTTCTTCAACCTCGTCACCGGCTTCGACCGGCCCGACGCCGGGACCTGGCGGTTCAACGGCCGGGACGTGTCCCACACCAGCGCACCCAAGCTGGCCCGCCTCGGGATGGTGCGCACGTTCCAGCTCACCAAGGTGCTGCCCCGCATGACCGTCCTCGAGAACATGCTGCTCGCCGCGTCCAACCAGCGGGGTGAGCGCTTCCTCGCCGCCCTCGTGCCCAGCGTCTGGCGGCCCGAGGAGGCGGCCAACCTCGAGCGGGCACGCGAGCTGCTGGCGCGCTTCGGGCTCGACGCCAAGCGCGACGACTGGGCCGGCTCGATGTCGGGCGGCCAGCGCAAGCTGCTGGAGATGGCCCGGGCCCTGATGGTCGAGCCAACCCTGCTCATGCTTGACGAGCCCATGGCCGGCGTGAACCCGGCGCTGACCGAGTCGCTCCTCGGCCACGTCACCGCCCTGCGGGACGAGGGCCGCACCATCCTCTTCGTCGAGCACGACATGGACGTGGTGATGTCGATCAGCGACCGAGTGGTGTGCATGGCCCAGGGTCGTGTCATCGCCCAGGGCACGCCCGACCAGGTGGCCAACGACGACGCCGTCATCGAGGCCTACCTCGGCCGATCCCACGAGGCGCCGGCATGACCGCCTTGCTCGAGGCCCGCTCGATCGTCGCTGGCTACCTGCCGGGCGTCGACATCCTCAACGGCTGCTCGGTGCACGTCGAAGCCGGCGAGCTCATCGGCATCATCGGGCCCAACGGCGCCGGCAAGTCGACGCTCATCAAGGCGCTGTTCGGCCTCGTGCCGGTGCGGAGCGGGACGGTGCTGCTCGACGGGGTCGACATCACCGGCCACGCCGCCCACGAGCTGGTGGCCGAAGGCGTCGGCTACGTGCCCCAGAACCGCAACGTCTTCGGCACCCTCACCATCGCCGAGAACCTGGCCATGGGCTCGTTCCTCCGTCCCAAGGAGCTCGACGAGCGGACCCAAGAGGTCACCGAGCTGTTCCCGATCCTGCGCACCCGCGCCGGCCAGCGGGCCGGCTCCCTGTCGGGCGGCGAGCGCCAGCTGGTGGCCATGGCGCGGGCCCTCATGGCCCGGCCCAACGTCCTGCTGCTCGACGAGCCGTCAGCGGGCCTCTCCCCCACCATGCAGGACGAGGTGTTCGACCGCATCGCCGAGATCAACCGCGCCGGCGTGTCGATCCTCATGGTCGAGCAGAACGCCCGCCGCTGCCTCCAGCTGTGCCACCGGGCCTACGTGCTCGACCAGGGCGTGGATGCCCATACCGGCACCGGACAGGAGCTGCTGCACGATCCGCGGGTGGTGGAGCTCTACCTCGGCACCCTCGCCCGCAAGGCCT
>JAOBWJ010000363.1 GCA_025463335.1 Acidimicrobiales bacterium | reverse complement strand
GGTGCTCCCGCCATCGAGGCGGGCGGCAGCCACGGCGTGGATGTCGCGCTCCCGGAGGATGAGGTACTCCTCGTTCTGGACCTCGACCTCGAAGCGGTCCTCGGGGTTGAACAGCACCTGGTCGCCGATCTCGATGGAGCGGACGTTGGGCCCGGCGGCGACCACCTCGGCCCACGTCAGCCGCTTCCCCATCACCGCCGTGGCCGGGATGAGGATCCCCGACCGCGACCGTCGCTCGCCCTCGGCCGCCGGGATGTGCACCAGGACCCGGTCGTTGAGCATCTTGATGGGCTGCTTGTCATCGGGCGCGGGCACGGCTCGACCGTATCGTCAGCGACCGTGGACGGTGACCTGTCGGGTCACCTTCAGGTCCTTGCGGTTCGACGCCGTCACCCGAGCGGTGAGGGTGTACTCCCCCGGGTCGACGTCGAGGCCGGGCTCGTCGAGCGTGAAGCCGGTGTTGCCGCCGGCCGGGACGGTCACGTCCTGCATCGACTGGGTGAACATCATCCCCCGGCTCCACTGGTAGACGGCCTCGCCGCCCTGGGCCAGGGTGACGTCGGCTCGCTGGCCGGTCGGGAAGGTGAGCTTCAGGTCGTCGCTCGTGACGTTGGTGACCGTGACCGTCCACGTCACCGGCCCCACCTGGAGGGGGTCGGGCGAGAACGTCACCTGGGCGTCGGCCGACGCCCCCGAGGCACCACACATGGTCGAACCTCCGCACGAGGCCAGGGCCACCACGGCCACCAGCAGGACCAGCCGCCTCATCGGGCCGGCGGTCGCACGTTGAGGCCGGCGGCGAGCATGACCCGCTTGGCGTCGGCCACCGTGTGCTCGCCGAAGTGGAAGATCGACGCCGCCAGCACGGCATCGGCGCCGCCCTCGGTCACCCCTTCGACCAGGTGGTCGAGGCCACCCACGCCGCCGCTGGCGATCACCGGCACGTTGACGGCGTCGGACACGGCCCGGGTCAGCTCGAGGTCGAAGCCGTCGCGGGTGCCGTCGCGGTCCATCGAGGTGAGCAGGATCTCCCCCGCCCCCAGGCGCTCGGCGATGACGGCCCAGGTGATGACCTCGAGCCCGGCCGGCTTGCGCCCGCCGTGGGTGTGGACCTCGAAGCCCGTGGCGGTGCGGCGAGCGTCGATGGCCACCACCACGCACTGGCTGCCGAACACCTCGGCGATCTCGGCGATGAGCGACGGCCGTTGGATGGCGGCGGTGTTGATGCTGACCTTGTCGGCCCCGGCCCGCAGCAGCCGGCGGGCGTCCTCCACGCTGCGCACACCGCCGCCGACGGTGAGGGGGATGAACACCTGCTCGGCCGTGCGGGTGACCACGTCGACGATCGTCTCCCGGGCGTCGGACGAGGCCGTGATGTCGAGGAACACGACCTCGTCGGCCCCCTCGGCGTCGTAGCGGGCGGCCAGCTCGACCGGGTCGCCGGCGTCGCGGAGGTCGACGAAGTTCACGCCCTTGACGACGCGGCCGCCGTCGACGTCGAGGCAGGGGATCACGCGGGCGTTCGTCATCGTCATGCCATGGCGACGAGGTCGAGGAGATCGTCGGTCCAGTAGTCGAGCTGGCCCTCGGGCATCAGCAGCACCCGCTGGGGCTGAAGCTCCCGCACGAACTCGGGATCATGGGACACCAGCACCATCGAACCAGGCCAGTCGGACAACGCGTTGGCGACCGCCGTGCGCGACGGCGGATCGAGGTTGTTGGTGGGCTCGTCGAGCAGCAGCAGGTTGCGACGGCCGGCGGTGAGCATGGCCAGCGACAGCTTGGTCTTCTCGCCACCCGACAGCGTCCCGGCGTCCTGCATGGCCTTGTCGCCGGTGAGCCCGTACATGCCCAGCAGGCCCCGCAGCACGTTGAGCGGGAGGTCGGCCGACTCCTGCATGTGGGTCAGCAGGTCGACGCCGCTGTGCACGTTCTCGTGCTCCTGGGCGTAGTAGCCGACGGACACGCCGTGGCCGAAGCCGACGGTCCCCCCGTCCTGCTCCGACTGGCCGGCCAGGATGCGCAGCAGCGACGTCTTGCCGGCGCCGTTGAGCCCCATGACCATCAACCGCTCGCCCCGGCCGAGGTCGAACGACACGTCGGTGAAGATCGGCGGGCCGCCGTAGGACTTGCCCAGGCCGTCGACCTCGAGCACCACCCGGCCGGCGTGCGGCGGCTCGGGCAGGCGCACGGCGATGTCGCGCTTCTTCTCGTTGAACGTCACACCGTCGCGCTGGATGCGGGCGATGCGCTTCTCCATGCTGCGGGCCTGCGTGGCCTTGGTGGCCTTGGCGCCGAAGCGGTCGACGAAGTCCTGGAGCCGCTTGACCTCGGCATCCTGGGCGGCCGCCACCTTCTTGAGCCGGACCTCGTCGGCGGCGCGGGCCTTGAGGTACTGGCTGTACGTGCCTCGGTACTCGACCATGTCGCCCTCGTCGAGGTGCAGCACGCGGGTGATGGCCTCGTCGAGCAGGTCGAGGTCGTGGGACACCACCAGCAGGGCGCCCCGGTACTGCCGGAGGAAGCCCATGAGCCACTGCTTGGCGTCGGTGTCGAGGTGGTTGGTGGGCTCGTCGAGCACGAGCACGTCGCTCCCGGCGAAGAGGATGCGGGTGAGCTCGACCCGACGCCGCTCGCCGCCGGAGAGGACCTTGAGCGGCAGGTCGAGCCGGTCGGCGCCCAGGCCCAGACCGGCGGCGATGCGGCGGACCTCGGCCTCGGCGGCATAGCCGTCCTGGCGCTCGAACTCGTCATGCGCCCGGGCGTGGCGGGCGATGTTGCGCTCGGAGGGGTCCTCCTCGAGGCGCAGTCGCAGCTTCTCCATGCGCTCGACCAGCTCGTCGAGCCCCCGACCGGACAGCACGTGCTCGAGGGCCGGCCGCTCGGCCGACTCCGGCTTGGTGCGGGGATCCTGGTCGAGGTAGCCCATCGACCCGGTGTGGCTGACGGCCCCGGCGTGGGCCGGGTTCTGACCGGTGAGGACCCGGATCAGGCTGGTCTTGCCGGCGCCGTTGCGCCCGACCAAGCCGGCCTTGTCGCCGGCGCGGACGGTGAAGGACGCCTCGACGAGCGTGAGGCGCCCACCGACCTCGACGGAAAGGTTACGGACCTGGAGCACCCGAACAGTCTGGCGGTCCGGGACCGCCTTGCCTGACCGTTAAGGAAGGATTGGCCGATCGTCGTCGGGGTCGGCCTCCTGGATGAGCTCGTCCCCGTCGCTTCCGGGGGCGACGTCGACCGGGCCGGCGTCGCCAACGATGTTGGGGTCTTCGACGCCCACACCGGTCTCGCGCAACCGGTCGAGCAGGGTCTCATCCTCGTGATCCTCGTGCTCCATGGGAGCACCCTTCCCCTAGGACAGGGCGTCCAACGCCTCGGGGACGGTGAACGCGCCCTCGTAGATGGCCTTGCCCACGATCACGCCCGACAGGTGGCGGCCCGACTCCTCGATGGCCGCGAGCTGGCGCAGGTGATCGAGGGTGCCCACGCCCCCGCTGGCGACCACGGGCACCGCAGTGGCGGCCAGCAGCTCGGCGTAGCCGTCGACGTCGGGCCCCACGAGCGCGCCGTCGCGGCTGATGTCGGTGACGACGAAGGCGGCCACGTGGTCACCTTCGAGCTGATGCACGAGGTCGAGCAGCCGCTGGCCCGACCCCTCCTCCCACCCGCGGGTGCGGACCTCACCGCCCCAGTGGTCGAGGCCGACGGCGACCTGGCCCGGGTAGCGCTCGCCCAGCTCCCGCACCAGTTGCGGCTCCTCGACGGCCACGCTGCCCAGCACCACCCGCTGGACGCCGGCCTCGAGCAACGAGCCGTCGCGCACGCCACCACCGGTCTGGACGGGAACGCCGGCGTCGTCGGCCACCCGAACGACCAGCTCCCTGTTGGAGCCGTCGCGCCGGGACGCGTCGAGGTCGACCACGTGGACCCACGGGGCGCCGGCCGCCGCGAACGAGCGGGCGACCGCCACCGGGTCGTCGCCGTAGACGGTCTCCTGGTCGAAGTCGCCCTGGTACAGCCGCACGCAGCGGCCGCGACGAAGGTCGATGGCGGGGAAGAGTTGGAGCATCAGGTGAGCGACCCGACGAAGTTCTCGAGGATGGCCAGACCGGCCTCACTCGACTTCTCGGGGTGGAACTGGGTGGCCCACAGGTCGCCCTGGACGACGGCGGCAGCGACGGGACCGCCGTACTCGCACGTGGCCACCACGTTGTCGCCGACCTCGACCGCATAGGAGTGCACGAAGTAGACCCAGATCGGCCGTTCGATGCCGGCGAACAGCGGCGGGTCGCCTTGGATGTCGAGCGTGTTCCACTGCATCTGCGGGCGCTTCACCCCGTCGGGCAGACGGCGCACGATGCCGGGGAGGATGCCGAGGCCCACGGCATCGGGGTCCTCCTCCGAGCCCTCGTACAGCAGTTGCATGCCCACACAGATGCCGAGGAACGGCCGGTTCTCGGCCGCCGCCTCGATGGCGATGTGGTCGAGGCCGGTCTCCCGCAGGGCGTCCATGCACTTGCCGAAGGCGCCCACGCCGGGCAGGACCACGCCGTCGGCCGCCGCGATCTCCTTCGGGTCGGCGGTCAGCCGGGCGTCGGCCCCGACGCGCTCGAGCGCCTTCTGGGCCGACCGCAGGTTGCCGATCCCGTAGTCGAGGACGGCCACCATCGGAGAGCTCACAGCACGCCTTTGGTGGACGGCACGCCCGCGCCCTCGACCCGTACGGCGTCGCGCAGGCAGCGGGCCACGCCCTTGAAGCTGGCCTCGACGATGTGGTGGGTGTTCTTCCCGGCCTTGAGCCGCACGTGCAGGGTGATGCCGGCGGCGGTGGCGAACGACTGCCAGAAGTGCTCGGCCATCTCCGGGTTGAACGGCGGGTCGCCCAGGGGCAGCACCTCGCCGAAGGGCACCTCGTAGACGGTGAACGGCCGGCCCGACAGGTCGAGGGCAACCTCGACGAGGGCCTCGTCGAGCGGGTAGAGGCCGGACGCGAAGCGGCGGATGCCGGCCTTGTCACCCAGCGCCTCACCGAACGCCTCGCCCAGCGCGATGCCCACGTCCTCCACCGTGTGGTGGGCATCGACGTGGAGGTCGCCCATGGCCCGGAGGTCGAGGTCGAACCCGCCGTGGCGGCCGATCTGGTCGAGCATGTGGTCGAAGAACGGCAGCCCCGTCGAGACGTCGATCATGCCCGTGCCGTCGAGGTCGATCGTGAGGTCGATCGACGTCTCCTTGGTGGTGCGCTGGCGGCTGGCAGAACGAGTCATGCGAGGACCTCGGTGAGGGCGGAGAGGAAGGCGTCGTCCTCGGCGGGCGTGCCCACCGTGACACGGAGGCAACCGTCGAGGCCAGGCCACGACGACGTGTCGCGCACGAGAACCGACCGGTCGAGCAGGCCCTGCCACACCTGGCGGCCCGGCATCCCCGTGGGCCGGAAGAGGATGAAGTTCGCACCCGACGGCCACTGCTCCACGGGGAGCTGGGCCAGGGCCGCAACCAGGCGCTCGCGCTCGGCCACGAGGTGGGCGACCCGCTCGGTCATCTCCGACTCGAAGCGCAGAGCGACCCGACCGGCGACCTGCTTCACGGTGTCGAGGTGGTACGGCAGCACCACCTTCTCGAGCTCGGCCACCAACCACGACGGCCCCACGAGGTAGCCGAGACGGGCGGCCGCCATCGACCACGTCTTGGAGTAGGTGCGGGTGACCACCAGCGGCCGGTCCTCGTCGATCAGCTCCAGGGCCGACCAGTCGGCGAACTGCCCATAGGCCTCGTCGACGATGACGACGCCGGGCGCCAGCGCGGCCGCCTCCTTGACCACCTCAGGCGGCTCGACCATGCCGGTGGGATTGTTCGGTGAGCACAGGAACGTGATGGCCGGCGCCTTGGCCCGCAGGACCGAGCGGACCTCGTCCAGGTCGAGCGAGAAGTCGGCCGCCCGGCGGCCGTGGTGCACCGACGTGCCGGTGATCTCAGCGATCTGCCCGTGCATGAGGTACGTGGGCTGGAAGTCGACGGCCCAGCGGCCGTGGCCCCCATAGGCCAGGCACACCGTCTGCAGCACCTCGTTCGAGCCGTTGGCCACGAACACCTGGGCCGGGTCGACACCCATGCCCTTGGCCAGGTCCTCCCGCAGGGCGGTGGCCGCCCGGTCGGGGTAGCGGTGCCACTCGACGCGCGACAGCTCGGCGGCCAGGGCATCGCGGAAGCCATCCGGCGGCGGGTAGGGCGACTCGTTGGTGTTGAGGCGGACGTCGACCTCGACCTGGGGCGAGTGGTAGCCCTCCAGCGTCGACAGGTCGTCGCGGACCTTCGGGCGCGTCATCCCTGTCGCGCCCGGACGGAATCGGCGTGGGCGGCCAGGCCCTCGGCCTCGGCCAGGGCCACCACGTGGGGGGCGACCTTGGCCAGGGCGGCCTCGTCGAGCGTCACCACGTGGATGTGCTTGACGAAGTCGTCGACCCGAAGCGCCTCGCTGAAGCGGGCCGAGCCGTTGGTGGGCAGGACGTGGTTGGGGCCGGCCAGGTAGTCGCCCACCGACGCCGGCGCCCATGGCCCGCAGAACACGGCCCCGGCGTGGCGCACGAGGGGCAGCAGCGCCTCGGGGTCCTCGACGATGAGCTCGAGGTGCTCGGGGGCGATGGCGTTGGCCACGGCCATGGCCTGCTCGGGTCCGTCGCACACCACGGCGTAGCCGGCGTCGGCGAGGGTGGCCTCGATGTCGGCCCGCCGGGGGGAGGCTTCCACGATGCGGGTGACCTCGGCGGTGACGGCGTCGGCCACCGCCTCGTCCCACGTGACCAGCCAGGCGAGGCCGTCGGGGCCGTGCTCGGCCTGGAGCACCACGTCAATGGCGGCGAAGGCGGCCGGGGCCGAGCCGTCGGCCACCACGACCACCTCGGACGGGCCGGCGAACGACGACGGGATGCCCACCACCCCGGCCACCTCTCGCTTGGCCAGGGCCACGTACACGTTGCCCGGCCCCACGATCACGTCGACCGGCCGGATGGAGTCCGTGCCGTAGGCCATGGCGGCGATGGCCTGGGCCCCGCCGATCGAGTAGAGCTCGTCGACGCCCACGATTGCGGCGGCGGCCAGCACCTCGTCGGACACCCGGCCGTCCTTGCCCGGAGGGACGCACAGCACCAGCTCCGGTACGCCGGCCACCCGGGCCGGCACCGCGGTCATGAGCACCGTGGACGGGTACTTGGCCCGACCCCCCGGCACGTACAGCCCGGCCCGGTCGACGGGCCGCCGGAGATCGCGCACCACGATGCCGTCGCGCTCATGGACCACCTCGGGCACGACCTGCGTCTCGTGGTAGGCCCGGATGTTGGCGGCCGCGATCTTCAGGGCCTGGCGAAGCTCGGCGGGAACCCGACCCAGTGCCGCTTCGAGCTCCGAGGGCGGCACCCGGAAGTCGCCGAGGCGCACGCCGTCGAACTTCTCGGTGAGGTCGCGCACGGCGGCGTCGCCCCGCTGGCGCACGTCGGCGAGGATCTCCTGGACCGCGGCCAATGGCCCGTCCCCGGCCTGGGTCGGTCGGGGAAGGCGGTCACGCAGGTCGAGGCCCGCGCCGCGGAGGTCGAGTCGCCGGAGCACGAGGAGTCGAGCGTAGTGGTGCCCACATTCGTGGTAGGCCACGTTTCATGAGCTTGGGTCCCCAGCTGTCCTCCGTGCACACCGCCCTCACCGAGCTCACCCGTCGCGTGGTCGACCTGGCCGAGTCGCAGTCGGGCTCGGAGCGAGACGACGTCGCCGCCGCGTTGTTCGAGGTGGAGCGCTCACTGAACACCGCCAACCGCCGGCTCGAGCGCCTCGTCAACCAGCTCCGCTGAGGGAACTGGCGACGAATAGTCAACGTTTTTGATGACTTTCCATCGCCAGTTCGCCTGACGGTCGGGTGCGCTCGTCGCTGGGCACGAGGAATCGACCGATGACCGGGAGCTCCCAGAACGACTCGGCGCGGGCGATGGCGAAGGCGATGGGCACGAGGTGCTCGGGCGAGTCGTGGACGAGGTAGCGAGGCGCCCACTCGGGGTCGAACTTGGCGTTGAACCGCCACAGCGACTCGATCTGCATCGCGCCCGACATGCGCCGCAGCGCCCACCGCTCGATGCCGCCCACGATGCCGGCCCCGGACTCCCCCGCCAGCACGGCCCGCATGGTTGCGAAGTTCAGGCCGAGGCGCTCGAACCCCTGGTCATCGAGGTGGCGAATGGTCTCGACGATCACGAAGTCGAGGAGCCCGTTGGGGTGCTCGCCGTCGTCGCGGCGCATCAGGTCGAGCGAGTAGCCGGCGATGCCGGGGGCCGGCACGTACTGGCAGAAGGCCACCGGCTCGCCCGGCCGCCCGTCGATGGACGGAGCCGAGCAGACGGCCAGCAGCAGGCCGGTGTCGGCCCGGTCGAAGATGCGACCGAGGGTCATCGAGAAGCCCCGCTCGACATCACCCCGGCGACTCTTGCCCATGACCGCCCGGACACCGGCCTGCAGCTCCGGACTGGCCGTCGAGGGGTCGTGGAAGCTGATCGTGTAGCCGTGCTTGGCGATGCGGTTGACGGCCTGGCGCAGGGCCTTGTGGCGCCCACCCTCGAGCGTGAACCGGCGCACGTCGACCACGCCCTCGTCGCCCACGTAGAGGTGGTGCATGCCGGAGGTGCGGTAGGTGTCGAGCCACGACTCCCCCGCTCCCAGCACGGCGACCGACCAGCCGTGCAGATCGGTGAAGCGACGGAACGCCGTCCACGCGTCCTCCCGCTCCCAGTCGGGGCCGATGGGGTCGGGCGAGACCAGGCACACCCCGTGGTGCACGGCGTAGGCCACGACCGTGGTGCCCCACAGGAACAGCTCCTTGTCGTCGCGCAGGGCGAAGTAGTCGAGCGTCCCGGCCGCCCAGCGACGCACGATGGCCCGCGCCTGGGTCATCTCGTCCCCGGACGTACGCCGGGCCACCGCCGGGCGCACGGCCAACCAGACGAGCCAGGCGGCGAACGCGACGCCGACGGCGAGCAACGTCGGATCGGCGAACTCGCCCAGGCGCACGGGCAGGGCAACCGTCGTGACCCCGACCAGCCGCTCGAGCACCGCGATCGTGGCTTGGCCCAGCGGGAGGCGCCGGTGCTCGGCGGCGGTGACGGCCTCCATCGCGACGACGGCGCCGACCACCGTGATCGGGAGGGCGACGGCGACCCGCACCAGGCCGTCGCGGAGCTGGGCGCTGTGGATGCGGGCCCCGAACGCGTCGCGGTGCACGAGCAGGTAGGCGCCTGCCACCAGGGCAGTCGCCGCCTCCTCGATGTCGGCCCCCTTCACGACGTGGAGGACGATCGATCCGGCGAGCAGGGCCAGCGCCACCCGCCACGCCTGGCGTTGTCCACGGCGAACACCCCGGGACAGGGCCAGCAGACCGATGCCGGCCATGGCCACCAGGGCGGTGGCCGTCTCAGGCACCGCCAGGGGAACGAACCGGAGCAGCGCTTGGAGCCGGTCCTCGAGCGGCGGGGTGATGGCCGACGCCACGTTCAGCACGCCGGCCACAGCGATGGCTGCAGCGGCCCGCCGGCGCACACGGGTGAGCCGATGCAGCGGTGCCTCGACCTCGGGCCACGAGTCCCCGCCGGGCCACGACCCGACCAGGTGGGGCCGTTCGGTGGCGGGCAGGCGCGGCGCCACCATGCGCTCGAGCACGGTGGCGCCGGGCGCGTCGATCCGGCTGTGCAGAAGCCGGGCGTGCAGCCGGGCACCGGCCTCGATCTCGATCCAGTCGATCTCGCGCACGGGAACGAACACCGGCGGGAATCCGAACCGGCCTCGACGCTCCTCGACCAGCTCGGTGGCGGCACCGGCGGCGGCGAAGAACCCGCGGCCGAGGTCGGCCAGCTCGGGCGTGCGGGTGTGGCCGACGACCAGCCCGGTGTAGCCCGCGGCGATGAGTTGGCGGGCCTCGTGGCGGGCCACGTCGTCGAGGCCCAGTGAGCGGGCCGGACCGGCGACCGCCCGCCACCCCCGGGACAGGAGCGCCGCCAGCACACCGGCGACGATGGCCACATCGATGGCCGTGGTCAGCGCCCCCAGGGCCAGCCGGTCGGACCACGGCCCGAGCGCGCGGTCGAGCCGGCCGGCCAGGGCGAACGACAGCGGCACCTTCACGGCCAGCGCCAACACGAACGGCACCAGCAGCACCCACCACCAACGCCCGGCCCGCCGGTACAGGAGCCGGGAGGCGACGAAGCGCGGCAGTGCGGCCATGTCGACCAGACGATCGGCACCGCTCGACCACCGAGCATCGAGGGCCGGCACGAGGTCGGTGATGACGTGGGTGCCGAGCGGCGTGTCGACCGGGCTCGGTGGATCGGCCGGTGCGAACCGCTCGTCGAAGCGGTTGCCGGCCTCGATCCGCACCCGTCGCTCGCCCTCGCCGGTCGCGACCACGGCGTCGACGGCGACGGCGACCTCCACCCCTGACCCGGTGGCCAGGTCGGCGGCGAGGCGGTCGTCCCACGCCAACCGAGCGTCACGCGACCCAGGCAGGCAGATGGCCCGGCGGGCGGGTCGGCCGAGGAAGGCCCGTAGGGCGACAGCCAGGCGAGGATGAGCGGCCAGGCCGGCCGACGGCGTGGCGTGCTCGTCGCCGAGCAGGTCGAACAGGTCACCGGCGAAGACCACCACGCCGGGCCCGTCCCACCCGTCGAGGGCGGCGGCCAGCTCGGCGGTGGCCACCTCGCTGGCGGCCGTGCTCGTGCGCCCGAGGAGGAGGTCGGCCACCACCAGCACTCGTCCGCCGAGGGGCACGGCCACCTCCAGGGGCTGCAAGGTCAGCTCACCGGCGCCCGGCCACGAAGGCAGAGGGACAGAAGTCGTTGAGTACGCAGTCCTCGCACCGCGGGCGCTTCGCGTCGCACACCCGGCGGCCGTGCAGGATGATCCGCTCGGAGAACAGTCCCCAGTCGGCCTTGGGCAGGAGGGCGCCGAGGGTGTGCTCGACCTTGACCGGATCGGTCTCCTCGGTGAGGCCGAGTCGGACCGCGAGGCGCAGGACGTGGGTGTCGACCGGCAGCCCGGGCAAGCCGTAGCCCACGCTGCGGATGACGTTGGCCGTCTTGCGCCCGATGCCGGGCAGCTTGATCAGATCGGCCATCTCGGTCGGCACCTCGCCGCCGTGCTCCTCGAGGAGGATGCGGGCCATGCCCTGCACGCTCTTGGCCTTCTGCCGGAAGAAGCCGGTGGGGTGCAGCACCTCTTCGAGCTCATCGATGTCGGCGCCGGCCAGGGCGTGGGCGTCGGGCCACTTGGCGAACAGCACCGGTGTCACCGTGTTGACCCGGGCGTCGGTGGTCTGGGCCGACAGGATCGTGGCCGTCGTGAGCTGGAAGGCGTTCTCGTGATCGAGCTCGCAGAGCTCCTTCGCCGTCCCCGGGTACTCGGGGCTCAGCCGCGCCAACGTCTCCTTCGCCCGCCCCTTCGGGCTCCTCGGTCGGACCATGGGCCGGAGGCTATGGGTCGAGCGGAGGACTCCCGCGCCCTACGGTGAGCCGGTGAGCGTCGAGCGGGGGCACCGGGCCTGGCAGGTCCACGTCGACGGGCACCTCGACGCCGCCGGGCTGGCGGCCGACCTGGCC
>JAOBWJ010000362.1 GCA_025463335.1 Acidimicrobiales bacterium | reverse complement strand
GGCATGTCGACGTCGACGCCGTCCCTGGTGCCGCGGTTGAGCTCGATCGTCTGCTCGAAGTTCGAGACCGGCGAGCCCACCACCCGGGCCGCCACCTGGGGGATGTTGCCCACCCAGTCGAGGCGGTCGAGGGCCAGCAGGTCGCGCAGCTCGGCGGCTGCGTCCTCGTTGAGGGTCGTCCGGCCCTCGAGCTCGGCAACCTTGGCCTGGAGCTTGGCGTTCTCGTCCTGGAGGTCGTCGTAGCCGGTGATGCCGCTAAACGCGTTGCCGACGGGTGCCAGCACGGCGCTGGCGCCATCGCGGACCGGCGCCAGGCTGTCGGACGCGAAGGCCCGCACCGACCCGATGACGCCGGACCCGTCACCTCGGAAGTCGAGGGTGATGACGGTGATCGAGGTGAGGATGAGGAAGAGAAGGGTTGCGCGAGAACGTCCGTTGCGCCGTGAAAGAGCCACAGTTCAGGCGGCGACGCTCAGTGCGAGGGGGACGAGAAGAGGATGTCCCCGATCGAGTCGATCTCTTCCAGTGCCTGCCCCGAACCGATGGCCACGGCCTGCAGCGGGTTGGCGCAGACCCTGATCGGCATGCCCGTCTCCGCCTGCAGTCGCTCGGGGAGGCCCAGCAGGAGCGCACCGCCGCCGGCCAGGACGATGCCGCCCTCCATGATGTCGGCAGCCAGTTCGGGCGGCGTCTTGTCGAGGGTGACCTTGACGGCGTCGACGATGGAGGCCACCGGCTCCTCGATGGCCTCGCGGATCTCCTCGGTCGAGGTGATGATCGTCTTGGGGAGCCCGGTGACGAGGTCGCGGCCCCGGATCTCGGCGGTCAGCTCCTCTTCGAGCGCCCAGGCCGAGCCGAGGGTGATCTTGACCTCCTCGGCCGTGCGCTCACCCAAGGCGAGGCTGTACTCCTTCTTGATGTACTGGATGATGGCGTCGTCGAGCTCGTCTCCGGCCACCCGGACCGACTGGCTGGCCACGATGCCGCCGAGGGAGATGACCGCCACCTCGGTGGTGCCACCGCCGATGTCGACGATCATGTTGCCGGTCGGCTCCTGCACCGGCAGGCCGGCGCCGATGGCGGCGGCCATGGGCTCCTCGATGATGTGGGCCTTGCGGGCGCCGGCGAACTCGGCGGCCTCCTGCACGGCCCGGCGCTCGACCCCGGTGATGCCGGAGGGGACGCAGATCACCATCCGCGGCTTCACCCAGCGGCGGGCGTGCACCCGGTGGATGAAGTAGCGGAGCATCTTCTCGCAGATCTCGAAGTCGGCGATGACGCCGTCCTTCAGCGGCCGGATGGCCTGGATGTAGCTCGGCGTGCGGCCGATCATCCGCTTGGCCTCGAGGCCCACGGCGAGGGGCTGGCCGGTCTTGACGTTGACCGCCACCACCGACGGCTCGTTGAGGACGATGCCGCGGCCTCGGACGTACACAAGTGTGTTCGCCGTCCCCAGATCAACCGCCATGTCGCGGCCTCGTAGATCTCGGAACATGCTGTCGGACATGGCGGAGGGCCTCCACGGGCGGCCGGGAGTGGACCCTCAGGCTAGGCCCGACCCACCCCCACTACAAGGCAGGCGCCTTTTGGGGGGTTTATGACAGGTTGGGGAAGAAGATGCCGATCTCGCGCTCGGCCGATTCGGGCGAATCACTCCCGTGCACGAGGTTCTCGGTGAGCAGGATGCCGAGGTCGCCTCGGATGGTGCCCGGGGCCGCGTCGCGGGGGTTGGTCGACCCCATCAACGTGCGGACGACCTTGAAGGTCTCTTCCGGGCCTTCCACCACGAGCAGCAGGGCCGGGCCACGGGTGATGAAGTCCACCAGGTCGGCGAAGAACGGCTTGCCGTCGTGCTCGGCGTAGTGCGTCTTGGCCGTGGCCTCGTCGATGGTGCGCAACTCGGCGGCCACCAGTCGGAGGTTCTTGCGTTCGAGCCGGGCGACGATCTCGCCGGCCAGCCCCCGCTCGACGGCGTCGGGCTTGCAGATCACGAAGGTGCGGTCCATTGGGTCGAACCTAGTTGAGCGCTCGCCGGGCCTCGCCCACGACGTACAGCGACCCGGTCACGAGCACGAGGTCGTCCTCCCCGGCCAGGCCCACCGCCCGTTGCACGGCGGTCGGCACGCTGCCCACGACCTCGACGTCGACGCCCATCGACCGAGCGGCCTCAGCGATCTCCTCGGGCGGCATGGCTCGGGCGAAGTCCACGGCAGTGGCCACCACACCCCGGGCCAACCGGGCGTCGAACGACTCCAGCATCTCCACCGGATCACGGCCCTTGTTCATGCCGACCACGAGAAAGCGCTCGCCGCCGAACCCGAAGTCGGCGAGGGTGGCCGCCGCAGCGCGAGCGCCGTCGGGGTTGTGGGCGCCATCGAGGATGACCAAGGGCGAGCGTCCGACGACCTCGAAGCGGCCGGGCACCGCCACCGACGCCAGCGCCTCGCGGACGACGTCGTCGTCGAGGGGCCGGTCGAAGAAGGCCTCGGCAGCGGCCACCGCCAGCGCCGCGTTGTCGCCCTGGTGGGCACCGTGCAAGGACAGGAAGACGTCGTCGTAGCGGGCCAACGGCGTGGTGATGTCGATCGACCGGCCCCCCACCGCGACCAGGTTGTTGGTGCACCCGAAGTCGCGGTCGCGCAGGACGACGCGCCCCGCCCCCTCCTCCTCGAAGATGCGAACGAGGGTCGGGTCGGTCTCCCCCAGCACCAGCGTGCTCCCCGGCTTCACGATCCCCGCCTTCTCGCGTGCGACGTGCTCCCGGGTCGGGCCGAGTACCTCGGTGTGATCGAGCTGGACGTTGGTCACCACGGCGACCGCGCCCTCCACCACGTTGGTGGCGTCCCACCGGCCACCAAGTCCGACCTCGACCACGGCGACGTCGACCGGCAGGTCGGCGAACCACCGCAGGGCGGCAAGGGTCAGGATCTCGAAGCGGTGGGGACGGATGCCGCTCAGGGCCTCCATCTCGGCAACCGCCCCAACCGCTTCGGCGAAGGCCTCGTCGTCGATGGACTCGCCGTTGCGAGACAGCCGTTCGTTCACCCGCTCGAGGTCAGGGCTGGTGTAGGTGCCGACCGAGAGGTTGTGAGCGGCCAGCAGGGCGCTGATCATGCGGGCGGTCGAGCCCTTGCCGTTGGTGCCGGTGACATGCACGGCAGGCTGGGCCCGCTGGGGCTCGGCCAACAGCTCGACAAGTGCCCACATTCGTTCGAGTGTCGGCGGCTCCCATGTCCCCGCCGCCAGGCGTTCGAGATCGGTGTGGTCGTCGAGATAGGCCAGCGCTTGCTCGTACGACCAGGGCATGGCCCCGTTTCTACACGGCGATGATGACGGGCAGGTCGTACTCGCCCAGCTTGGCCTTGGCCGCCTCGCCCGCTTTCTGGGCCCCGGCCTTGGCCACGTCGGCGGCGTGCTCGACGTGGGGCTTTGCCACCTTGGCCGCTTCGCCGCCCATCTCGCGCGCCGCCTCGAAGGCCTCCTCCAACCGGGGCCTGGCTGCCTCGACCGCCTTCAGACCGCGCTCCCTGGCCGCCTCAGCGGCGGTTTGGAGAGCGGGCCGGGCGGCCTCGGCCAGCGCCCCGGCCCCGGCGATCACGCCCGAGAGGTTGCCCTTCCGGGCCCGCTGGAAGCGCCGCAACTTGCGCTGGTCTCGCCGGTCGAGCACGAAGCCCACCACCGCTCCGGCAAGGGCGGCCTGACCGGCAGCCTTGGCCACCGCCGGCCCGACCTCCTCGATCGTCCCCTCGCCCCGTACCTCCTGCACGACCTTGACCGCACCGCCCACGGCCGCGCCGAGCAGGACACCCTTCCAGAGCTTGCGCATGGCGCCTGCCTACCCCACCGCACGGGGTCGGAACCAGTGCTTCATTCACCCCAGCCGGCGGCCCAGCTGCGCTCGAAGCGACCTCGGTCGAACATGCCGACCGCACGGACCCCCGGCAACACGAGTCCGACGGCGTAGCGCATGGCCCCGCTCGACCACACCGGACACACGCCGCCGTTCGGGTAGGGCGTAGGGCAGAAGTGGGCGCCGTCGTTGGCCCGCACCTGGTTGGCTCGCTGACCGTTGGTGTCGACCTGCGTGCACGGCTCGTTCCGCAGGCACGGCATCGTGCGGGTCCAGTAGCGACCGGCGGCGAGCACGGCGGTGGCAGCGTCGGCCACGTGCACACCCGGCAGCCGCCGGGCCAGGTCGCGGTACATGGCGGCCAACCGGTAGACGTCGTCCTGACCCTTGCGGTCGGCGAGCATGCTGATCGGCGAGGTGGCCAACCAGATGCTGGCTCTCGTCGGGCGCAGCAGTTCGATGGCCTTGACCGTGTCGGCCCGGTACTTGGCCAGCCAGGCGTCACCCTGGAGCGGCCGCCCGCCGCGGTCCTGCATGCATCGGGTGAGGTTGTTGCCGGAGAACTGCAGCACGACCACCGACGGGTGCTCATGGCGACCGTCGTAGCGCATGAGGTCGAACAGGTCGCAGGTGGCGCCTCCGGGCGCGCCCCGCACCAGGCTCG
>JAOBWJ010000159.1 GCA_025463335.1 Acidimicrobiales bacterium | reverse complement strand
CGAGGCAGGCTCGGGCCACGTCGAGGCCGTCGTCGCCCCCGTCGATGGCGTGGCCGGGGTCGTCGGGGTGTTCATCGGTCTCGTGGGCCGGGACGTACGGCGGGTCGGCGATCACCAGACAGAAGCGCTCGACCCGGCCCACGGCCCGCTCGACGTCGCCGCACCGGATGTCGGCCTCCACGCCGGCGGCGTCGGCGTTGCGCAGGGCGTAGGCGCAGGCCCGTTGGTCGGCGTCGACCTGCACGACCCTGCGCCCGGTGTGGATGGCCACCACCAACCCGATCTGGCCGGCCCCGGCGCACAGCTCGAGCACCGGCCCCTCGGGCTGGTCGGCCAGCAGCTCGACGGCCCAGCGGGACTGCTCGATGGTCCACGGCCGGGGCTCGAGCACCTGGTCGTCGTAGGCGATGCGGACGTCGCCGAAGTCCATGGTCTGTTCGGGCACGCGGGCCGTGTACCCCCCGATGACCGGTTTTCCACGGCGGTGAGCTTCGTCAGCCCAGGCTGACCGGCAGGGAGTCGAGTCCCCGAAGCAGCACCCGGCCGTTCCATGCGGGAGTGTCGGAGGTCAGCGCCATCCGGGGGTAGCGGGCCAGCAGCGAGCCGAACGCGATCTGGCCCTCGACCCGGGCCAGGGCGGCGCCCAGGCAGTGGTGGATGCCGGCGCCGAACGACAGGTGTTGGCCGGCGCCCTCGCGGCCGAGGTCGAGGTCGTGGGCGTCGTCGCCCCAGCGGGCCTCGTCCCGGTTGGCCGAGCCGAGGATGGTGATCACGAAGGCTCCCGCCGGGATCTCCACCCCGCCGATGTTCTGATCGGCGAGCACGATCCGGCGGCTGAGCTGGACGGGGCTGTCCCAGCGCAGCAGCTCGTCGGTGGCGTTGGCCAGGAGCATCGGGTCCTGCCGCAGTCGCTGGAGCTGGTCGGGGTGGCGCAGCAGGGCGAGCGTGCCGTTGCCGATCAGGTTCACCGTCGTCTCGTGGCCGGCGACGAAGAGCAGGTTGACCTGGTCGAGCAGCTCGTCGACCGACAGCACGTCGCCGTTGTCCTCGGCGAGGAGCAGGGCGCTCAGCAGGTCCTCGCCCGGGTCCCGCCGCTTGGCGGCCAGGACCTCGGTCAGGTGGGCGTGCAGGTGGTCACTGGCTTCGGCGGCGGCGGTGGCCTGCTCGGGCGTGACGATCGGCTCCAGCGCCCCGGCGAGGGTGTGCGACCACGCCCGGACCTCGTCGCGGGTGTCGCCCACGGGCATGCCGAGCATGTCGCAGATGACCGTGAACGGCAGGGGGAAGGCGAGGGCGGCGATGAGGTCGACCTCGGGGCCGTCGATGTCGTCGAGCAGGGCATCGGCGACGGCCTGGGCTCGGGGCCGCAGCCCTTCGACCATGCGGGGCGTAAAGGCCTTCGACACCAGCCGGCGCAGGCGGGTGTGGTCGGGCGGGTCGGCGTGGAGCATGGTGCCTCGGGCGCGGCGCTCGCCGAACGCCTCCGCCAGGATCTCTGATCGCCTGCCGTTCGGCGCCGCGTCGCGGTCGACGCTGGTGGCCGGGTCCCGCAGCAACCGGTTCACGTCCTCGTAGCGGGAGAGGACCCAGAAGCCCAGCTCGCTCTCGTGCACGGGCTCGTTGGCCCGCAGCCGGGCGTACTGGTCGTACGGATCGACCGTGAACCCGGGTTCGAACGGATTGAACGTGGCGCCACCGTAGGCCGTCACTGTCACTCCCCGCTCGTAGGGTGTTCTCCACTTCCTCCTCCATCCGCTGTTGCAGGAGGAAGTCCCATGGTCGTGCTCGACGAGCTGGCCGAGGTGTGCCACGAGCTGGCCGACGCCCACACCCGCGCCGAGCTGCCGCTGCTCGTGCGAGCGGTCGGCGGCCTCGATGATCCCGACGGCTTCGACGTGGGGGTCCTGGCGCTCGAGGGCCAGCATCCCGGCTCGGCGCTGCTCGGCTTCACCGCCCCGGAGGAGTGCACGGCGTTGGGGGTGGTGACGACGGGCTGGTCGCTGCCCCCCGAGCGGTTCGCCGAGCACGACACCGCCCGCAACCGGCGTGCCGGTTCGCCGGCGGCCGAGGCGCCCGACCGGGTGGCGGTGTTCTCCACCGTCGTGGTCGACCGGGGTGGCGACGTCGCCGGCCGCCTGTCGATCGACGGGGCCGAGCCGGTCACCTCGGCGCCCGAGTCGGGAGTCCTGCTCGACCTGCTCCTGCGGGCCCTCGGCTGCCCGACTCCCTCGCCTGCGTTCGGGGTGCTCGAGCTGCTCGCCACCGTGTGGTTGGCCGAGCTGACCTCCCCGTCGGTCCGCTCGATGGAGTGGCCCGAGGTCGCCGATCGTCATTGGGGCCTTCGTCTCCGGCCCGACCAGGCCGCCGACGACCTCGTGGTGGCAGCCGTCGAGGCCGCGGCCGAACTGGGATGGGACGGGCTGCGTCTGGTCGTGGCTCGGATGGGCTGGCCCGGGGTGTGCACGGGCGAAGAGGCGGCATGGTTCGACGCCGGCTCGTTCGCCCGCTGGGTCCTGGGCTCGTTCCCGCCGTTGCCCGATCTGGCCGACGCCGTCACCGGCTCGCTCCGCCCGTCGGTCGCCCGGCGGGTGCGGTCCGCCCTCGACGTCTGGGGGTTGCCTGCGTGATACCGGCCGGTAACTTCCGGCAGGAACGGCTACGGCACGTGTCGAAGGTCACGTCTCGACCACCCAGCGGGAAGCGGGGGACCATGGGAGCTCGGGCGTTTCGCCGATCGGCGGCCGTGGCGGTAGCGGCGTTGGGGGCGGTGGCGGTCACCGCTGTCGTCTCGCCGGCCGCGGCCGATGAGGACTTCGTGGCCGGAAGTGGCCAGGTCACCACTCGGTTGGTGAAGGTCGGCCCCACCGCCGGCCGGCTGTCGTTCGCTCCCACGGTCGGACTGGCGTCGGCCAACTACACGGGCACCGTGGGCCGGGCCGAGTCCAAGATGTTCGACTACGGCGCCCTCGACGGGGACATCCCACCCGAGTTCCAATCGCAGACGCCGTCGGTGCGGGTCGATTCGACCGACGACCGTGCGGCGACGGGGGTGTCCAAGACCAGCGCCGGGCTGCCGCCCGAGAGCCCGATCCGGGCCGGGGCCGCCACGCAACAGGCCCGGGCCGGCGACGACCCGTTCGGCGAGGCCACGTTCCTCCTCGGTGACTTCGCCCCCGTGCCCGGCGTGGTCGAGCTGTCGGGCGGCCGAGCCGTGAGCCGCTCGGGCGTGGCCGGCGGGGCCACCCGCGAGGGTCTGGGCACGGTGACGATCGGTCGGTTGGCCCTGGGCGGCGGCGCCGTCGTGCTCGAGGGTCTGCGCTGGGAGGTCCACCAACGGACGGGCAAGCACGACGACGCCGGCGGATCGTTCTCGATCGAGGGCATCACCGTCGCCGGCACCAAGCTGGCACCGCCGAAGCCCGACCAACTGGGGGCGGCCCTGAAGCAGGTGAACGAGGCGCTGAAGCCGCTCGGCCTGCGCCTGGACGCGCCCGTGGCCGGCGTCGACGGCGGTGTCGCCTCCATCGGCCCGCTGGGCATCCACGTCCAGGCGTCCGAACCGGGGCGGGCGGTGGGCGCACCGCTCGTCGGGTCCCTCCAGCCGGCACGCGACCCGATCACGTCGGGGATCATCGAGGCCAGCCCGGAGGCCGGCGGGCTGGTGACGATCGGCGACATCGCCATCGGTGCCCTCACCGGCAGGGGCGGCATCGACCTGCACCTCGGCGGCGGGACGGCCTACACCGAGGGGGAGCGGTTCACCTCGCCGTTCGGCTCGTTCGACCTCGGTGCCGATGGCATCGGTCCGGTGAGCCTCGGTAGCGACACCCGCGCCGCCTTCACGCCCGTCGGCAGCGCACCCACGGCCGAGCCTGCGGAGTCGGGCGGCCCGGGGGTCAAGGCGGGGAAGGTCGAGCTGGCCGCCGCCCGCCGGCAACCGGGCACCACCGGTGGGGCGGCCGTCGTGGTCGGCCTCGTCGGGCTCCTCGCTGTGCTGTCGATGGCCGGCGCCGACTGGTGGCGCCTGCGTCATGAACCCCGGAGGATCCTGCTTTGACGCCCAACGCGCGCCGGCTGCTGCGGGGCTACGGCCCGCTGCTCGCCCTCATGGTCGTCTTCCTCCTCATGGCCGTCGCCGTGCCCACGGTGGGCAAGGACGTGGTGGTCCGGAGCGCCGGTGCCTTGGGTGTCGGCGAGGGCGAGGGGCAGGTGACGACGCCAGGCAGCACGCCGGTCGGCGCCCCGACGACAGTCGACGGCGCCGCCGGGCAACCGACGGCCAACGGGGCGCCGGCCAAGGGAGCTCCGGCCTCGGCCAGCTGCCCCGATCGCAAGCAGCAGGTGACGGGCGACCCGTACAGCCCGCCGTGCATCGCCTTCAGCGGCGACAACGGGGGCGCCACCTCGAAGGGCGTGACGGCCACCGACATCGTGATCTCGGCCCGCCTGCTCAAGGAGAAGGGCTTCCAGCAGACGTTGGCGGCGTTGGCCGGAGCGGACATCCTCGACCAGCCCAAGGACATCCAGCGGACCATCCAGGCGCTCGCCGAGTACTTCAACAGCCGCTTCCAGCTCTACGGGCGGAAGCTCAAGCCGGTGTTCTACAACGGGGCCGGTCAAGAGATCGCCGAGCTGCTGGGCGGTGGCCAGGCCGAGGCCGAGGCCGACGCCGTCAAGTCGGCGGAGGAGATCAAGGCGTTCGCCGAGATCAACGGGGCCACGCCGCCGTTCGCCGACGCGTTGGCCCGCCGGAAGGTGCTCGCCTTCGGCACGCCCTACCTGTCCCGGGAGTGGCACACCCAGCGCCGTCCCTACAACTGGAGCTTCTCGACCGACTGCTCGATCATCACCGAGTCCACCTCCGAGTTCGCGGTGAAGCAGCTGCTCGGCAAGCCGGCGTCTCACGCCGGTGACGGGTTGCAGGGCAAGCCCCGCAAGTTCGCGGTGCTGGCCCCGGAGAACCCGTGGTACCAGCAGTGCGTCGATGCCGGGCAGCGGATCGTCACCAAGGCCGGTCACCCCTACGACCAGCGCATCGCCTACAAGCTCGACCTGGCCACCCTCTCGAACCAGGCGGCCAGCGTGATCGCCAAGCTCAAGAGCGAGAGCATCACCACCGTGGTCTGCGGGTGCGACCCGGTCTTCCCTGTGTTCCTCACGGCCAAGGCGGCCGAGCAGGGCTACAACCCCGAATGGGTCATCACCGGCTCGGCCGACACCGACCTCGACCTGGTGGGCCAGCTCAACGACCAGGAGCAGTGGTCGCACGCCTTCGGCGTCTCCTACAAGGGCACCTACCGGCCGTTGCGGGCCGGGCTCGGGTACGCCGCCTACAAGACGGTCCGCAAGGACGAGC
The DNA here is from genome assembly GCA_025463335.1 of Acidimicrobiales bacterium. Taxonomy (GTDB): domain Bacteria; phylum Actinomycetota; class Acidimicrobiia; order Acidimicrobiales; family CADCSY01; genus RYN-34. Next base: position 11,418 of record JAOBWJ010000159.1, on the reverse strand, counting down.
CGGCGTTCGCCGTGGAGAACATCTACGCCGAGATGTACCTGCTGGCCCTCGGCATCCAGTTGGCCGGGCCTCGCCTCACGCCCGAGACGTTCGAAAAGGGCATGTTCTCCTATCCCGGTGGGGCCGGCCCGTTCGGCACGTGGGGCTTCGGGCCCAGCAGCTACACCCCGACCCAAGACTTCCGGGTGGTGTGGTGGGACCCCGACGGCATCTCGCCCTACAACAACCAGAAGGGCACGTACCGGGAGGCCTTCGGCAGCAAGCGCTTCCGCAGCGGCCAGCTGTCGGGTGGCGACGGCGGGCTGTTCAGGCGATGAGCGTGCTCCGACGGGTGCCGCGTCCGATCCTGGCGGCGGCCGGTTCGCTGGCGGCCTGGTTGGTGGCCGGCGCCGTGCTGCCCGATGGCGCCCCGCTCGGCGTGGTGCTGCAGGGCGTGGTGTTCGGCACCGTCACGGCCCTGTTGGCCATGGGCCTGATCCTCATCTACCGGACCAGCAACATCGTCAACTTCGCCTACGGCTCGATGGGCGGGGTGGGCGGGGTGCTGGCCGTGAGCCTCTACCTCGACGCCGGACTGCCCTACTTCGTGGCCGCCGGTCTCGGCGTGCTCACCGGCGTGGCCGTGGGGGCCCTCGTCGAGGTGCTGGTGATCCGGCGGTTCTCGGGGGCGTCCCGGCTGGTGCTGACGGTCGCCACCATCGGCCTGGCCCAGCTCCTCGGCGCCGTGCAGCTGCTGATCCCGAAGTGGTTCCAGTCGAGCGGGTTGGTGGGCGGCTTCAAGACGCCGTTCACGTTCCACCTGAACATCGACCCGGTGGTGTTCACCGGCGATCACCTGCTGATCGTGGCCGCGGTGCCGCCGATCATCGCCGGGCTGGCCTGGTTCCTCCTCCGCACCGACGCCGGGGTCGCCGTGCGGGCGGCGGCCGACAACACGGAGCGGGCTCTGCTGCTCGGCATCCCGGTGCGTCGGCTGTCGACGATCGTGTGGGCCGTCTCCGGTGGGCTGGCGGCGCTCACGTTCATCCTCCGGGCGCCCTTCGCCGGCTCGACGTCGACGGCGCTGGCCGGCCCCTCCCTCCTGCTCCCGGCCCTGGCCGCCGCCGTGGTGGCCCGCATGGAGTCGCTGCCCGCCGCCTTCGCCGCCGGCATCGGGCTCGGCGTGCTCGAGCAGCTGGTGTTCTGGAACACCGGCCGGGCCACGGCCATCGACGTGGCGTTCCTCGTCGTGATCCTCGTGGCCCTGCTGCTGCAGCGCAACCAGCTCAGCCGGGCCCACGAGGGTGCCGGGTCGTGGAGCCTCACCGCCGTGGCCCGGCCCATCCCGGTCCGGCTCCGCGGCCGGCCCGAGGTGCGCATCGCCCGGGCGCTGGTGCTGGCGACGGTCGGCGTGCTCGCCATCGTCGTGCCCATGCATGCCGGTCCGAGCAACGTGAACCTCATGGCCGTGGCGGTGATCTGGGGCATGGTCGCCGTGTCGCTGGTGGTGCTCACTGGGTGGGGCGGCCACATCAGCCTCGGGCAGTTCGCCATCGTCGGCTGCGGGGCGGTGGCCGCCGGCAACATCCTCGAACGCTGGGACGTCGACATGTTCGTGGTGCTGGTGGCGGCGGGTGCCGTCGGGGCATTGGTGGCCCTGCTGATCGGGCTGCCGGCGCTGCGCATCCGTGGCCTGTTCCTCGCCGTCACCACCCTCGCGTTCGCGGTGGCCCTCGACAGCTACTTCCTCAACCCCACCAACTTTCCCGAGTACGTGCCCGACGAGGTGCACCGGCCGGTGTTGTGGCAGCGGTTCGACCTCGAGAGCCAGCTGGCCATGTACTACCTGTGCCTGGCCTTCCTGGTCCTCACCGTGCTGGCGTGCGCCGGGGTGCGGCGGTCGCGCAGCGGGCGGGTGCTCCTCGCCACGCGCGACAACGTGCGGGCCGCGGGCGCCGCCGCCGTGCCGACCACCCGCGTGAAGCTCACCACATTCGTGTTCTCCGGCACCATCGCCGGGGTGGCGGGCGGTCTCTACGTCCTCCTGCAGCACGGGGCCCGGGCCGGCTCGTTCCAGCCGTCGATGAGCCTCGACGTGTTCTCCATGGCCGCGATCGGTGGCCTCGGCTCGGTGAGCGGCGCGTTGCTGGGCGTCTTCACCTTCCGCTTCCTCAGCAAGGTGCTCACCGGGGAGCTGCGCATGGCCGTCACCGGTGCCGGGCTGTTGTTCGTGCTGCTCGCACTCCCCGGCGGCCTCGGCCAGTTCGTGACCGACGGGCGCGACCGCCTGTTGCGCCTTCTGCCCGACCGAGCCGACGACGGGCCTCCGCCGGCCGAGGTCGACCTGCTGAGCGACGCCCTGGAGGCCCCGGTGGAGGTCAGGGCATGACGACCCTCCTGCGGGTGACCGACCTCGACGTGGCCTACGGGCCGGTGCAGGTGTTGTTCGGCGTCGACCTCGAGGTGGAGCAGGGCGAGATCGTGGCCCTGCTCGGTACCAACGGCGCCGGCAAGTCGACGCTCCTCAAGGCCATCTCCGGCCTGCTCAAGCCGGCCGGCGGTCGGGTGGAGCTCGCCGGCGAGGACATCACCGGCATGCGGGCCGACCGCACGGCGGCCAAGGGGTTGCTGCAGATGCCGGGCGGCAAGGGCGTGTTCCCCACCCTGACGGTTGAGGAGAACCTGCGCCTCGGGGGGTGGTTGCTGCGCAAGGACAAGGAGCGGTTGGACGCGGCGCAGGAGCAGGCGGTGACGCTGTTCCCCGTCCTGAAGCGCCGATGGGGCGCGTTGGCCGGCGACCTGTCCGGCGGAGAGCAACAGATGCTCACGCTGGCCCAGGCGTTCATGAACGAGCCCAGGTTGCTGATGATCGACGAACTGTCGCTCGGTCTGGCGCCGGCCGTCGTGGGCGAGCTCATCGAGGTCGTCCGTGCGCTCCACCAGACCGGCACCACCATCGTCGTGGTCGAGCAATCGGTGAACGTGGCCCTCACCCTGGCCCAGCGGGCCGTGTTCATGGAGAAGGGTCAGGTCCGGTTCACCGGTGCCACGGCCGACCTGCTCGACCGCCCCGACGTGCTGCGCTCCGTGTTCATCGCCGGAGCCGCCGCCGGGGGCGGGGCGGGACCGCCTGCGGTGCCGTCCCGCCAGGCGCCGCCCGCCGACGCGACGGTCGTGCTCGAGTGCGAGGGTGTGGTCAAGCGCTTCGGCGGCGTGCGCGCCGTCGACGGCGTCGACCTGCAGCTCCGGCAGGGCCAGATCCTCGGCCTCATCGGCCAGAACGGCGCCGGCAAGACGACCCTGTTCGACTGCATGTCCGGCTTCCTCGACGTCGACGAGGGGGCCATCCGACTGCGCGGCCACGACATCACCGGCTGGGCCCCCCACGAGCGGGCCGGCGCCGCACTCGGTCGGTCCTTCCAGGAGGCCCGCCTCTACCCGTCGCTCACCGCGGCGGAGACCATCGCCGTGGCGCTGGAGCGACACCTGGCCAACCGCGACATCGTGGCCGCCGCCATGTGGCTGCCCGCCACCTATGAGTCGGAGCTGGCTGTCGCCGACCGGGTCGACGAGCTCATCACCCTCATGGGCCTCGAGGCGTTCCGGGAGAAGCTGGTCGGTGAGCTGTCGACCGGCAGCCGGCGCATCGTCGAGCTGGCCTGCATCCTGGCCCAGGACCCGACCGTGCTCCTGCTCGACGAGCCGTCGGGCGGCGTGGCCCAGAAGGAGACCGAAGCGCTCGGCCCGCTGCTCCAGCGGGTCCAGGCCCACACGGGCTGCGCCATCCTCGTCATCGAGCACGACATGCCGTTGCTGCGCACCATCTGCGACCGCATGGTGGCCCTCGAGCTGGGTGGCGTCATCGCCGAGGGCACGCCGGACGAGGTGCTCACCGACCCCCGGGTGATCCAGTCCTACCTGGGCACCGACGAGGCGGCGATCAACCGCTCGGGGGCCTCGCGGCCGAAGCCCCGCCGGCGCCAACCGACGCGAGCGTCCTGACCGCTCACTCTCGCCGTCACCAGCCCGAAGCCGGTGATCCATGCCGTGGTGACCAGGGCCAACAAGGCGTAGACCACCCAGGCGAACCACTGGGCGCCGGGCTTGGTCTCCCGCAGCAGGTAGTCGGTCTCCGGCTGGAAGGCCATGGTGCGGTCGACGGCGGGGATCGCCGCCGCCCCGATCTCGGGGTCGGCCGGGAGCCAGATCGGGACCGACATCATCTGGTGGCCGCGGTGCAGCCGCAGCACGGTCTTGTGGTTGCCGCCGATGGCCACCGGCGCCTCGGCCACCCACCGGCCGGGTGACGTCTCGCGCAGGTCGGTCGCCTCCAGCCCGCCGCCCTGCCACGACATGACCTGGAACCAGCGGTTGCCGTCGGCGGCGTCGGCAGGGGAGAGGCGAGCGGTGACGGCGGCCCGGCTCTCGCCGGCCGGGCGGATCTGGACGGCGGCGGTCACGTCGCCGGTCGGGCGGTGCATGGGCCAGGCCAGGCCGAACAGGACCACGGCCGTGGCGGCCAGCACCACGGGCCGGGCCGGGCGCTGGCCGGCCAGCGTCAGCCCGAGCACGGCGGCGGCCATCGCCACCGGGATGCCGAGCAGCAGGGCCTCGGGGACCAGGGCCGCCTTCCACGGCTGGTAGGCGCCGGTGTTCCACGCCCACTCGACCGCCATGCCGACGGTGGCGATGCCGACGCCGGACACCACGGCGAAGCGCAGCGGGCGGGCTGTGCCCAGCACCCGTGCCACCAGTTCGACCACCAGGGCCGAACCCACGTAGACGCCGACGGCCCGGGGCGGCGCCGGCAGGCCACCGCCACCGCCGAGCGCGTTGGTGGCGTCGAGCAGGAAGCTGACGGTCGCAATGCCCAGCGCCCACCCCGGCCCCAGGACGACGCGGATGGCCACCAGCGCGATCCCGGCAGCGATGCCCAGCAACAGCGGGTGGAACACCTGGTCGAACTGGGGCACGCCGAAGGCGAACTCGCCGAGCGGGGCGACCAGGCCCTGCAGGGTGAACCAGGCGGCCAGCACGTGGAGGGTCCGGAACCAGAACCGGCCCCGCACCGGCACGCCCGCTTCTCGCAGCACCAGCCATGATGCCGCCCCGGTGAAGGCCGCCCCGCAGATCATGAGCATGTGGGTGGGGCTCCACATGGTGACGTCGATGCCGTAGGCGGCGTGCCACAGGTCGTCGAGCGGGAACCCGCCGACGGCCGACACGCCGAGCAGGCCGAGCAGCGCCGCCGACCACGGCACCCGCAGCGCTCCCCAGCGGAGCTTGGTGTCGACGCCGTCGAGGGTGGCGAAGACGATGCCGAAGGCGGCGGCTCCGGCGATCAGGCCGAGACCCACGATGATCGCGGTGTGGGGGGCGGTGAACAGCGCCTTGTCGCGGCCGAGGGCCACGTGCCAGGAGACGTCCTCGTAGAAGCCCTGCCCGGCCACCAGCAGCCCGAACAGGCTCATGCCCACGGTGGCGGCGGCCCAGCCCGGCACCCCGGTGATGCGCTCGAGGGCGTTCGGGATCCGCCGCAAGACGCGGAACAGCGGGCTCGGGTCGTCGCTGCGGCCGTGCCACAGCAGGCCGATGGTGGCCACCCCGAAGACAGCGAGGAGGGTGGTCAGTGGCTTCCAGCTGGCGAGGGCGCTCCCTCCGCCGCTGGAGAGATCGGTTGCATAGAACACGTCAGGCTCCTGATCGCCTCGGCCACCTCGTCGGCGGCCTCCAAGGGGAGTTGGTGGCCGAGCTCGTCGAAGGAGACGAGCCGGGCACCGGGGATGGCGGCCACGAGAGCGTCGGAGTGGTGCGGTGGTGTGAGCCGGTCGAGCGTGCCGACCATGACGACGGTCGGCAGGGTGATGGCGGGTAGGCACGGGCGGAGGTCCATGGGGCCCATGGCCTCGAACCACTGGCGGCGGGCGGCCGGGGTGCAGGCCACGAACAGGTCACGGGTGAGTCGCAGGTGCTCGCGGCGGATGACGGTGCCGAACGTGCGGCGCACGAGCCGCGGGCCGAGCGGGCTGCGGTAGAGGGCGATGAACCAACGAGCGGTCATCAACCGGGCGGCGAACCGGTCGAGCCGGCCGCGGCCAAGCCCCGATGCCGCGGTGGCGACCAGGACCAGGCCCCGGGCCCGCTCGGCCAGCACCTCGGGGTGCTCGGTGGCCAGCGACATGATCGTCATGCCGCCCATGGAGTGGCCAGCGAGCACGGCGTCGCGGGCGTCGACCGCTTCGAGCACGGCCCGCAGGTCGCGGCCCAGCCGAGGAATGGTGCAGCCGTCAGACCCGGTGGTCGAGGAGCCGTGGCCTCGCTGGTCGTAGAGCACGACGCGGTGCCCGGCGTCGAGCAGGCGGCGGACGACCGGCGCCCAGACCTCGCGCTGCTCGGTCCAGCCGTGGGCCAACACGACGGTGGGCCCGGTGCCGAGGTCGGTGACGGCCAGCTCGGCGCCGTCGTCGGTGGCCACGACGAGCGTGGTGCCCGACGGGAGGAGGAGCTCGTTCATCCGAGCCCGCGCCTCGCCACCCGCTGCTGGACCGAGAGCGGGGCGAAGCGATGGATGCCGTAGGCCACCTTCGACTCCCAGCCGACCAGGGCGATGCCCCGGTCACCCTCGATGGCGCGCACGATGGCCTTGGCCACCGCCTCCGGCTTGTGGCCCTTGGCGAACAGCTGCTCGGCGTCGGCCTTGTGCTGCACCTGGTCGCCCACGAACCGGCTGTTGCCGATGATGGGCGTGTCGATCACTCCCGGACAGATGGCCGTCACACCGACGCCTCGCTCCGCCCAGTCGGCCCGCAGCGACATCGACAGCGAGAGCACGGCGGCCTTGGTCGCGCAATAGGTGGCCTCGGTGACGTTGGGGGTGAAGCCCAGGCCCGAGGAGACGTTGACCACATGGCCCCGACCTCGATCGAGCATGGCCGGACCCCACACCGCGCAACCGTTGACGACGCCGTCGAGGTTGACGGACCGGATCCACTCCCAGTCGTCGGCCGTCATTTCGCTGAACGGTCCCGACACGGCCACGCCGGCGTTGTTGACCACGATGCCGACTTCGCCCAGGTCGAGGGCGGCCAGGGCATCGCGGTCGCCCACGTCGGCCAGGTGGGCGGTGGCGCCGTGGCCGCACTCCTCGGCCGTCTGTCGGGCGGCCTCGCCGTTGATGTCGACGCACGCGACCACCGCGCCCCTGCTGGCCAGGGCCTTCGCCGTCGCCCGGCCGATGCCGCTGCCGGCACCGGTGACGACCGTCCGCGTCGCCGGGATCCACACTCGTGCACTCATGGGGCCTCCACCAGTTCGTAGTGCGCGGCATCGAACCGGCGGGTGCGCCGGCGGAAGCGGAACGTGTAGTCGGGCCAGATCGACCCGTTGCGGCCTTCGGTGTCGAGGTACCAGCTGGCGCAGCCGCCCGAGTTCCACACCGACGGCGCCGCTTTGCGCTGGACCTCGGCGCTCCACGCCTGCAGAACCGGGCGGCGCAGGTCGACGCTCGTGGCGCCGGTCCGGTCGAGCACGGCCAGGGCGTCGAGCACGTAGGCGAGCTGGGCCTCGATCATCACCAGCAAGGAGGTGTGGCCGATGCCGGTGTTCGGGCCGGCGAGCAGGAACAGGTTGGGGAAGCCAGACATCGTCGTGCCCAGGTAGGCCTGGGCGCCGGTGGCGGTCCACGCCTCGGTGAGCGAGCGGCCGTCGGCGCCGCGCACATGCTCGAACATCGGGTTGTCGAGGACCCGGAAGCCGGTGCCGAGGATGAGCGTGTCGGCCTCGTGCTCGACGCCGTCGGCGGTGACGACAACGTACGGCCGGATCTCGACGATCTTCTCGGTGACCACCTCGACGTTGGGCTGTTGCAGCGCCGGATACCAGTCGTTCGACGGCAGCAGCCGCTTGCACCCCGCGTTGAACGTAGGCGTCAGTTTGGCCCGCAGCTCGGGGTCGGCGACCTGGGACTCGAGGTGCTTGCGCGCCAGCTTCTCGATGGCTCCCGTGCGGTTGCTGAGCATCCCCCGCACCAGGAGCTCCCGGGTCCAGTACACGAACCCCCGCACGAAGCGCTGGGCCGCCGGCACGTGGCGGTAGAGGAAGCGCTCCTTGTCGGTGATGACGCGGTTGCGGTGGGGGAGCACCCAGCCCGGCGTGCGCTGGAACACCGTGAGGTGCTCGACGACGGGCTGGATCTCGGGCACGAACTGGATGGCCGACGCCCCCGTGCCGACGGCTGCCACCCGTCGGCCCGTGAGGTCGATGCCTTCGGGCCAGCACGCCGAGTGGAACGTGTCGCCGGCGAACGAGTCGACGCCGGGGATGTCGGGCATGGCCGGCTCGGCGAGGGGGCCGTTGCCGAGCAGCAGCACGTCGCACGTGAGCGCGCCACCGGTTGTGTCGAGCCGCCAGCGCTGGGCCGTCGCGTCCCAGGCCGCCTCACGCAGGGCATGGCCGAGGCGAGTGCGGGCAGTCACGCCGTACTGCTCGGCCGTGCGCCGCAGGTAGGCCCAGATCTCGGCTTGGGGCGAGTACGTCTCGCTCCACTCGGGGTTCGGCGCGAACGAGAACGAGTAGAGGTGCGAGGGCACGTCGCACCGGCAACCCGGGTAGCGGTTGTCGCGCCAGGTGCCCCCCACGTCGTCGGCCCGTTCGAGCACCACGTGGTCGATCTCGGCCCGTTGGAGCGCGATCGACGCCCCAATGCCGGCGAACCCGGCGCCGACCACGACCACTCGGTGATGCTCGGTCAAGCTCCGAACTCCCGCTCGATGAGCTCCTGCTGGGCCCGCTCCATCTCGTGCGCGAACAGGAGGTCGACGGTGCGACGGGCCAGAGGTTGCACCACGCCGAGCAGCTCGGCCAGCGCCGCCGGTCCGGCGTCGGTGAGGCGGCGGAACGCCACGTCCTCGGCGAACTGGGTGACCAGGTCGCCGGCCAGGTCGCTCAGCCGCTGTTGCAGGAGCTTGCGCAGCCGAGTGCCCGTCTCCATCTCGATGCCGAGGCGCACCGAGTCGAGGGCCACCTCGAGCATCCCGGGGCTGGGCACGAACCACACGACGGGCCGGGTGTCGTGGCGCCGCTCGATGATCCCCGTCGCCTCGAGGTCGTCGATGGTGCGATCGGCCAGGCCCTCGACCTTGGCGGCCAAGGTGGCGCCGTCGAGGATGGCGGGCTGGTCGTCGGACCACGGTCGCTTCATGGCGTCGTCGAGCCCGAGCCAGTCGGCCGCTGCGCCCGGCGCCGAGTTGGCCAGCACGTCGGCGATGGCCGAGAGCCGGAGCCCACGCTCCTGGAGGCCGGCGATCAGCTCCAGTCGCTCGACGTGGGCCGGTCCGTAGCGGGCGGTGCGACCGACCCGCTGGGGCGGGGCCAGCAGGCCCTCGGCCTGGTAGTAGCGCACGGTTCGGACGGTGAGCCCGGCCCGCTCGGCCAGGTCGTCGACCGACAAGGTCGGCTCCATGGGAGGACCCTAAAGGTGACAGTAACCACTGTCAAGGTCCCATGTGAGGTGTCAGCGAGCGATGGCGACGGCGCTGGTGAACCAGGACCACGGCTTCGGGCCCCGGGCGTAGCGGTGCTCGACCCGTTCGATCTCGAAGCCGGCGGCGGTCACCAGGGCGATCGGGTCGCGGGTGAGGTGGCAGCCACCGGCCAGTCGGCGCTGGAGCGGCTCGAGCCGCCGCTGCCAGCGCACCACGCCGGCGTCGGGAGCGAGGCCGTGCTCGAGGAAGTGGAACCGGCCGCCCGGCCGCAACACCCGACGCACTTCGGCCAGGGCCTGCTCGACCCCGGGGATGGTGCACAGGGTGAAGGTGCACAGGGCGCCGTCGCACGAATCGTCGTCCAGCGGGAGCGACTCCCCTCGGAGGCCGACGTGGTCGACCGGCACCGACGACGCCGCGATACGTGGCGCGGCCAGCCTGCGGGCCACGCCCGCGGGCTCGACGGCGTGGACCCGTTCCACCTCGGGCGGGTACACCGGCACGTTCAACCCCGAGCCGAACCCGATCTCCACCACCGTGCCGGCCAGGCCGTCGACCGTCGCTGCCCGCCACCGGATCATCTCCCCGGCGCCGCACATCTTGTCGACCACCCGGGGCAGCACCTGGTCCTCGTAGATGCCCATGGCGCGATCGTGACATGTGACGGTTCGATCGCGATGGCTCAACCCGGGAACGTTCGCGCCGAGGTCAGCGTCGATGATGTCAATGAGCGTGCTGCTGACGATCTGGCTCCCGGTGGGGCTGACGGCGGTCGCTGCGTGGCGCATCCTCCGCCGGCGACCAAACACCATGGACCCCGGATTGCGGGCCCTCGAGCGACTGCTCGGGACCCGGGCGCCGGAGCCGTCGACGGTGCGGGTGCTCCCGCCGCGCCGGCCGGAGCTCCGCATCGTGCGCGACGACGAGGTCGCCTAGCCCTAGGCCCTACACCCAAACTCGTTGGCGGCCATCCCGGAGCTCCTGGAACAGTGCCGGGGTGCTTGCGGACCACTTCGGCGAACGGGTCGCGGAGCGGTACGACGCAACGTCTGCGGAGATGTTCGAGCCCGCCGTGGTGGACTCGGTGGTCAGCTTCCTCGCCCGGTTGGCCGGAGAGGGCGGCGCCCTGGAGCTCGGCGTCGGCACCGGCCGCGTCGCTCTGCCCCTCAGTCGTCGCGGAGTCCGCGTGCACGGGATCGACCTGTCCCGCGCCATGGTCGAGCGGCTGCGGGAGAAGCCCGGTGCCGACGACATCGACGTGACGATCGGCGACTTCGCGACCACCAGGGTGGACGGGACGTTCCGTCTGGCCTACCTCGTGTTCAACACGATCATGAACCTGACCACGCAGGACGAGCAGGTCGAGTGCTTCCGCAACGTCGCCGCCCACCTCGAGCCCGGCGGGTGCTTCGTGATCGAGGTGGGCCTACCCAACCTCCGGCGGCTTCCGCCGGGCGAGACCGTTCGGGCGTTCACGTTGAGCCCGACGAGGCTTGGGTTCGACGAGTACGAAGTCGCAACCCAAGGCGTCGTCTCTCATCACTACGCGGTCGTCGACGGTGTCCTCGACGTGATCTCCGTGCCGTTCCGCTACGTATGGCCGTCCGAGCTCGACCTCATGGCCCGCATCGCCGGCATGCGCTTGGTCGAGCGATGGAGCAGCTGGGAGCGCGAGCCGTTCACGAGTGAAAGCAACGCCCACGTCTCGGTCTGGCAGAAGGCGGCCTAGATATCCGCGCGGATAGGCGGGCGGCCCAGGAGTTCGGGCGCTCCTAGGGGGTTCAAAGACAAAGGACGCGCCCAGGGGCTGGCGGCGGCGAGGTACCGGAAGGGCTAGGCCGCCTTCTCCCAGACCGAGACGTGGGTCCGGCTCTCACTGGTGAAGGGCGTCCGATCCCAGCCACTCCAGCGCTCGCGCCGGCGCATCCCGGCAAGGCGGGCCATGAGGTCGAGCTCC
>JAOBWJ010000313.1 GCA_025463335.1 Acidimicrobiales bacterium | reverse complement strand
ACGGCGTGGCCATCAGCTCGTACCAGGGTGGTCACGTCGAATACTTCCGTTACCTGGTCGATCGGTTGCGGGCCGAGGGCTACGGCCACGTGAAGGTCTACGGCGGGGGCGGGGGCGTGATCGTGCCTTCGGAGATCGCCGAGCTCCATGAGCACGGCGTGACCCGCATCTTCTCCCCGGAGGACGGCCAACGCCTGGGTCTCGACGGAATGATCGCCTCCATGATCGAGGAGGCCGGCGCCGTCGAGCTCCCGCCGCTCCAGGGGGTCGACCAGGCGTCGAACCGGTGGTTGGCGCGGACGATCACGGTGCTCGAGTCGGGGGCCAGCGCCGACGGGCCAGCGTTCGACACGCCGGTGCTCGGCATCACCGGCACCGGTGGGTCGGGCAAGTCGTCGCTCACCGACGAGCTCCTCAACCGCCTCCGCCGTGACCAGGAGGACAAGCTCCGCATCGCCGTGCTGGCGGTCGACCCCACCCGACGCAAGGGCGGCGGCGCCCTGCTCGGTGACCGCATCCGCATGAACGCACTCGACGGCTCGAACATCTTCTTCCGCTCACTCGCCACCCGCACGGCCGGGAACGAGGTGCCCGAGGCCCTGGCCGGCGCCATCGCTGCGTGCAAGGGGTGGGGCGCCGACGTGGTGATCGTGGAGACGCCCGGGATCGGCCAGGGCGACGCCGCCATCGTCCCGTTCGTCGACCACTCGCTCTACGTCATGACGCCCGAGTTCGGGGCCGCCTCGCAGCTCGAGAAGATCGACATGCTCGACTTCGCCGACGCCGTGGCCATCAACAAGTTCGATCGGCGAGCGGCCGCCGATGCCTTCCGCGATGTGCGCCGCCAGCTCGACCGCGAGCGGCCCGAGGTGCCGGTCTTCGGCACCATCGCGTCCCGGTTCAACGACGACGGCGTCACCGCCCTCTACCAGCACGTGCGCGACCTGCTGGGGTTGCGTCCGGGTGTGCTGGCCCCGGTCGAGACCCGCACGTCGACGGGTTCGACCGTGGTCGTGCCCCCGGCCCGGGAGCGCTACCTGGCCGAGGTGGCCGAGACCCTGCGCGGCTACCACGCCGAGACGGCGGAGGTCGTCGGCACCGCCCGCCGCCGCCAGCACCTCACCACGGCCCAGGAGTTGCTCACCGAGACCGGCGAGGTCGACCAACTGCTCGCCGACCTGCCACTCGACCCGCTGCTCGCCGAGTGGCCGGCGGTGGCCGAGGAGGCCCGCAGCCACCGGCGCGAGTCCCACTCGGGCACGTCGGTGCCCCGGGTGGCGGTGCCTCGGTTCGACGACCACGGCGAGCTGCTGCGATGGCTCCGCGCCGAACACCTGCCCGGCCGGTTCCCCTTCACCGCCGGCGTGTTCCCGCTCAAGCGGGAGGGCGAGGACCCGGCCCGCATGTTCGCCGGCGAGGGCGGCCCGGCCCGCACCAACCGCCGCTTCCACCTCCTGGCCGAGGGCCAGCCCGCCACCCGCCTGTCGACCGCGTTCGACTCGGTGACCCTGTACGGCTTCGACCCCGACGAGCGGCCCGACATCTACGGCAAGGTCGGAAACTCGGGCGTGTCGATCGCCACCCTCGACGACATGAAGGTGCTGTTCGATGGGTTCGACCTGTGCGACCCGACGACCTCGGTGTCGATGACGATCAACGGCCCGGCGCCGTCGATCCTCGCCATGTACCTCAACACCGCCATCGACCAGCACCCCGAGCTGGAGCCGGCAGAGGTGCTGCGCCGGGTGCGGGGCACGGTCCAGGCCGACATCCTCAAGGAGGACCAGGGCCAGAACACCTGCATCTTCTCCACCGAGTTCTCGCTGCGGTGCATGGCCGACATCCAGGAGTGGTTCGTCGCCAACCAGGTGCGGAACTTCTATTCGGTGTCGATCTCCGGCTACCACATGGCCGAGGCCGGCGCGAACCCGATCAGCCAGCTGGCGTTCACCCTCGCCAACGGCCTCACCTACGTGGAGGCCTACCTGGCCCGGGGCATGGCCGTCGACGACTTCGCCCCCAACCTCAGCTTCTTCTTCTCCAACGGCATGGACCCCGAGTACACCGTGCTCGGCCGGGTGGCCCGCCGCATCTGGGCCGTCGCCATGCGCGACCGCTACGGGGCCAACGAGCGCAGCCAGAAGCTCAAGTACCACGTGCAGACGTCGGGTCGGTCGCTGCACGCCCAGGAGATGGCGTTCAACGACATCCGCACGACGTTGCAGGCCCTGTGCGCGATCTACGACAACGCCAACTCACTGCACACGAACGCCTACGACGAGGCCGTGACCACGCCGACGGCCGAGTCGGTCCGGCGGGCCCTCGCCATCCAGCTCGTCATCAACCGCGAGTGGGGCCTGACCATGAACGAGAACCCGCTACAGGGCAGCTTCGTGGTCGAGGAGCTCACCGACCTGGTCGAAGAGGCGGTGCTCGCTGAGCTGGAGGCCATCAGCGCCCGGGGCGGCGTGCTCGGCGCCATGGAGACCGGCTACCAGCGGGGCCGCATCCAAGACGAGTCGATGACCTACGAACGAGGGAAGCACGACGGTTCGATCCCCATCGTCGGCGTCAACACCTTCACCAACCCGAACGAGGGCGGCGCCCCGAAGGTGCACGAGCTGGCCCGATCCGACGACGCCGAGAAGCAGGACCAGCTCCGCCGGCTGCGCGACTTCCAGGGCCGCCACGCCGCCGAGCGGCCCGCCGCGCTCGAGCGGCTCCAGCAGACGGCCCTCGGCGGCGGCAACGTCTTCGCCGACCTCATGGACGCCGTGCAGTGCTGCTCCCTCGGCCAGATCACCGACGCCCTCTTCGACGTCGGGGGCCGCTACCGCCGCAACGTCTGACCCGACCCGCCGCCGACGGCTCAGATGGTCGACGCCCCGGTCGATGGGACCTCGTACGCACCCTCACGGACGAGGAGCGATGGGGACACGAGGAGCGGTCAACGACACGGCGCGAACGGCTGGCTCCGTCGCGCCCGTCGGGCACGACGCCGCCTACGGGGGCACCTTGCCCGAGCTCGTGCTGGCCCGCATCGCCCGCGTCAGCCGGGACGGCGTGGCCGTGGTCCGGGCCGACCGGATCGAATGGGTCAACCAGTCCCTCGCCCACCTGCTTGGCGCCGATCCGGCCACGCTGCTCGGTGGGCGGCTGGCCGACCTGCACGTCCAGGACGTGGACGTCGACGCCCTCGACCACCTCGACCTGGCCAGCCTGTGTCACGGCGAGGGCGGCACGACCACCGTCACCGCGGCCCGGCCCAGCGCCCCGTCAACCGCCCTCTCGGTCGACGCCGTCCGGCTCGAGCCCGGCGACGATGACTGGTGGGTGCTGACGTTTCGCAGCGGGAGCCGGCAGCTCCGGGCCGACGAGGACCTCCGCGCCTCCGAGGAGCAGTTCCGAGCGCTGGCCAACAACGCCCCGATCGGCGTCTTCCAGTCCGAGCACGGCGTGCGCCTCGGCTACCTCAATCCCCGCTTCGCCGAGCTGTGGGGCGAGGACGCCGACCGTCTGCACGGCACGGGGTGGCTCGAGCGCATCCACGACGACGATCGGCCCAACGTCATCGCCGCCCTGGCCCGCACGCTCAACGGCGAGGAGGTGACCAACACGTTCCGGGTCGAGCGCAGCGACACCGACGTGCGGCTCGTGCAGTCCCGGATCGTGCCCGTCGTCCGGGGCGACCGCTCCATCGGCTTCGTGGGGTCCATCGAGGACGTCACCGACGCCCGCCGCAACGAGGAGCAACTGGCCTGGCAGGCGACCCACGACCCGCTCACCGGTCTGGCCAACCGCACGGCCCTCCTCCAACAGGTGCAGCAGTCACTGACGCCCGGCGCAGGCCGCATCGGGGTGCTCTTCTTCGATCTCGATGACTTCAAGGTCGTGAACGACTCGCTCGGCCACGGCGCCGGCGATCGCCTCCTGTGCGAGGTCGGCGACCGCATGGTCGCTGCCCTCGGCCAGCGGGGCACGGTCGCCCGCTTCGGCGGTGACGAATTCGTCGTCGTGTGCCGCGACATGGCCACCGAGGAGGAGGCCATCGACGTGGCCCACCGGCTCCTCGCCGAGCTCGACCTACCGGTGAACCTCGGCGGCCGATCCGTTCGCATCAGCGCCTCGGTGGGCGTCGTCCTGGCCCGGGCCGGCACGGCCGACGGTCTGTTGCGGGACGCGGACGTGGCCATGTACCAGGCCAAGCGGGCCGGCAAGGCCCGCGTCGCCGTGTTCGACGAACGAGCTCGGGTGGAGATGCAGCAGCGGCTCGACATCTCGAACGGCGTCCGCAACGTGCTCGCCTCCGGCGAGGTGCCGGTCGCCTACCAACCGCTCGTGTCAACCGTCGACCGTCGCATCGTCGGGGCCGAGGCGCTGCTGCGCTACGACCACCCGAGCCTCGGGTCGATCTCGGCCCTCGAGGTGGTGTCACTCGCCGAGGCGTCGGGCTTCATCAACGAGCTCGGCGACAACGTGCTGGTCTCCGCGTGCCGCGAGCTGGCGGGATGGCGCCTGGAGCACGGTGACCGGTCCCCCGACTACGTGGCCGTGAACCTGGCCGCGGCCCAATTGGCCGAGGCCACCCTCCTGCCCCGCCTGCTCGACGTCGTCGACCGGTTCGACCTCGTCCCCGCTGACCTGTGCATCGAGCTGACCGAGAGTCAGCTCATGGTCGACGCCAACCAGGCGACCGAGGTGCTCACCCAGATCCACGACCACGGCATCCGCATCGCCATCGACGACTTCGGCACCGGCTACTCCTCGCTCGCCTACCTCCGCCGGTTCCCGGCCGACGTGGTGAAGCTCGACCGCAGCTTCATCGCCGATGTGACCACCGACCGGGCCACCGCGGCCATCGTCGAGGCGGTCGTGACGCTCGCCGGCGCGCTCGGGCTCACCGTTGCGGCCGAGGGCGTCGAGAACGCCGAGCAGCTCCGCCGGGTCATCGAGCTGGGCTGCGGCCTGGTCCAGGGCTACGCCACCGGCCGTCCCACCACTCCCGACGCGTTCCCCCTGGAGGCACCATGGCCGTGACACAGTCACCCTCGCCGTTCATCGAGACCGAACGCCTGGTGCGAGACCTGGACTCGCTGCCCGCCCAACAAGCGGTGGCCGTGCGGGTCCTCGAGGTGAGCGGTGACGCCCGGTCGTCGGCGACCGATCTGGCCGGCGCCCTCATTGCCGACCCCGCCATCACCGCCCAGGTGATCCGGCTGGCCAACAGCGCGTACTACGGCCTGTCGGGCCGGGTCGGCACGGTCCCGTTCGCGGTGACCGTGGTCGGCTTCGTGTCCATCCGGAGCGTCGTCGCCGCCTTTGCCGCCGGCGCCCTCGGTGGTGACGTCCCCGTGCCCGCCGGGTTCTGGCAGCGGGCGTCGGCCGGCGCCTCGGCCTCGTCGCTGATCGCGCCACGTGTCGGTGCCTCTCGGGCCGATGCGTTCAGCCTCGGGCTCCTCCACGAGCTCGGCGACTTCCTGCTGTACCGGGCTTCACCGGAGGCCTACGACGAGCTCCATGCCGCGTCCGACCACTGGGACTGCCGCCGCCGGTGCCGCATCGAGCGGGCCCTGTTCGGCATGGACCACGGCCAGGCCCTGGCCCGGTGCCTCGATGCCTGGCTGTTCCCGGAGGAGTTCGTCGAAGCCATCGAGACCCACGCCGAGACGA
Organism: Acidimicrobiales bacterium; assembly: GCA_025463335.1. Lineage (GTDB taxonomy): Bacteria > Actinomycetota > Acidimicrobiia > Acidimicrobiales > CADCSY01 > RYN-34. The sequence continues at coordinate 16,302 of JAOBWJ010000313.1, read as the reverse complement.
CCCGGGTGGGCCAACCGCTGCCGAGGGCCCTGATCGGCGGACAGGCGGTGGGCGCCCTCGCCCTGCGACGTGACGAGGAGCGCCGAGCCGCCGCGGACCTGCTCGGCTCGCTGACCAGCCGCTTGGAGATCGGCGGCGTCGAGCTCAGCCAGGCCTGGGGCCTCAGCCGCCAGGCCCGGCTCGACGCCGAGACCCTGGCCGCCAGCTTCGCGACCTAACCGCAGGATCGGGCGCCCCGGCGGCGGGTTCTGTCACGACGAGTGCCAGGCGCTGAGGTCGCGGTCGATCAGGGCGGCCAGCTCGTCGACGTCGTCCGCGCACCAGTCGGCGATGCGGCGCGCCACATCGGGATCGATCGGCGGCGGGGGCGCTTCGTTGGTGGCGCCGGCCCATCCCAAGCGCATGTCACCCAGCCGGCCGGCCACACGCGGCGGCAGCACCGTCTTGAGGGTGGGCGCCACGGCGCGGGCGACACGACGGGCCAGGGGGTGCATCGACCCCGTGCCCGACGGGTTGTAGCGCTGCTCGAGGTCGAACTCGAAGCCGTCGTCGACGCCGACGTGGCGGCACACGGCCGCCAGGGCGCCGGCCCGGTCATCGGCCAGGTCCTCGGTGAGGAGCACCTGGACGTGATCGGAACCGAACGTCTCGTGGTAGCGACGCACCTGGTCGCCGTATCGGCCGAGCCGCACCAGGTGGGTCGGTGTTCGGTAGGGCTCGTAGCCGGGACCGGCTCGCATCTCGGCGTCGACCCACTCGGCGAACACTCGCCTCCCGTCGGCGGCCGGGATCTCGGGAAAGGCGTAGAGGAAGTGCGACCACGCCCGGTCGGCCGGACGACGTAGGACGCACACGATCTGGAGGACGCCGCACACGGCAAGGATCTGGGCCGGCGTCTGCCGGGCGTAGAGGTACAGCGGAGACGCCTCACCGATGGCCCTCGTCGTCGGCGACGGCCGGAACAGGGCGGCGTACTCGGCCAGCTTCCGGATCGACTTGCGGATGATCCGCGGCTCGGCGATGTGGGGCCGGCCGTCGCCGCCGAACAGGAAGAAGTTCGGCTCCTTGATCGTGCTCATGCAGATCTGCGGGTGCTGGCGCAGGTAGTAGTGCAGCGACGTCGTGCCACATCGAGGGGCACCGGCGATGACGAAGCTGGGAAGGATCACGGGACGACCGCCATGCGCCATGATCGCCGGGCAACCTGGAAATCACCCCGGAGCGAACGGGTGGCCAAGAGCAGAACGTAACCCAGCCGATTCACCCCGTCGTTTGCGGGAGGTCGTCCGTCGGGGCGGTGGCGGTTGAGGAACAGCCACCAGCCCCGGCCGACCTCGGCCGGGCATGGTCGACGCCGAGGGCGCGGCCGAGCCAGGCGGCGAGCGCGTCGGTCACTCGATGCCTCGGGCCGGCAGCACGCCGGTGGGGAGGATGGCGCAGTGGCCGGCGCCCGGGGTGACGGTGCCGTCGGGCGCGATCAGGTCGAGTCGCACGGCGCAGTCGCGGTGGTAGGGCCGGTCGACCGTGCCGTCGGGCAGGACGACGTCCTCGTCGTGGCTGATGTCGTAGACGTCGTGCTCGGCGTGCTCCTGGCCCCGCCACACGCCGAAGCCCTGCCGGTCCTCGTAACCCATCGAGTAGCCCAGGCCGAGCATGGCGAGCGACCGGCTGATCGGGGTCATCACGATGCGCCAGGTGCCGGCAGGGGTGTGGAGGTGGTAGGTGCCCGTGGCGAAGCGGCGGGTGCCGGGAAACACCTCGAACTCCAGGTCGACGTCGCCGGCATGGATCTCGCTGCCGTCGGCCCAACGCAGGACGGCCTCGGTGTGGACCTTGGTGCCGTCGGGGATCTCGTGCAGCTGGACGTGGCCGCCGACTTCACCGGCGCCCCACGTCAGCCACGTCCACAGGAAGCCGGAGCGGGCCGACCGCATGTCGGTGTCGCCCGTGACGGGATCGCCGCCGGCGATGTCGGTGCGCACGCCCCACGAGTGGTCGCGCCCGCCCCACCAGTCGCGCACCTCGGTGCGCTTCCCGTCGAGCTCCATCCAGCCGTTGACCGTGCCCGACTGGTTGTAGCGCACGTAGTTCTGGGTGACCCGGCCCCGGAGGCGGCTGAAGTTGGGCAGCTCCTCGTGGGGCGACAGCACCGCCGCCCACTCGAGGTCGTAGGCCATGCCACTGTCGTTGGGCGCCAGCTCGAGGCGGAGGCGCCGGAACGGCTCGAGGATGGAGACCCGCACCGGGCCCACGTCGCTGACGTTGGGATCGGACGTGTACAGCTCGGGCCGCAGGGCGCGCGAGAAGCGGGCGTTGTGCTGCTTGCCCTCGCTGATCATCGACGCGTAGCCGTCCACCACGTTCATGTTGAGGTACGAGCACATGCCGGTGTTCATGGCCGGCTCGGCGCCGTCGGGGTCGTAGATGGCGAACCAGTAGCGGTCGAAGAACCGGGGGTCACTGGTGCCGGCGTGATCGAAGCTGGTCGGCAACAGGTGGCGCAGGGTCTCGTCGAGCGGGCTCAGCACGGAATCTCCTCTGGTTCGAACGGAAGCGGCGTGTGCTCAGGGACCGGGCCATTGCCCGCACCTCCCTTCTGGGGGTCTAGCCCATGGCGAGCCGCCGTGGTCATCTGGAGGCGTGCTCTTCCATCAGTACCAGCTCGGGTGCCTGTCGCTCTTCAGCTACCTGGTGGGTGACGAGCGCACGGGTCGGGCCGTCGTCATCGACCCCCAGCGGGACATCGGGCAGTACCTGGCCGACGCCGACGCCGGCGGGCTCCAGATCGAGCGCGTCATCGAGACCCACGTCCACGCCGACTTCGTGTCCGGCCACCTCGAGCTGGCCCGGGCCACCGGCGCCGCCATCTCCTACGGCGCCGGCGCCGACGTCGAGTTCCCCATCGAGCCGCTCGTCCACGGGACTCGCCTCGTCCTTGGCGACGTCGAGCTCGAGGTGCGAGCCACGCCCGGCCACACCCCCGAGTCCATCTCCCTCGTGGTCTGGGATGGCGGGGCGCCGTGGGGCGTGCTCACCGGCGACACGCTGTTCATCGGCGATGTCGGCCGGCCCGACCTCCTGGCGGCGGCCGGCACGACGGCCGACGCGCTCGCCCGCCAGCTGCACCACTCACTCCACGAGCAGCTGCTCACGCTGCCGGACGCGACGAGAGTGTTCCCGGCCCACGGCGCCGGCTCGTCGTGCGGCAAGGCCCTGTCGGCCGCGACCGAGTCCACGATCGGCGAGCAGCGGGCCACCAACTACGCCCTCCAGCCCATGGACGAAGAGACCTTCGTGACCGTGGTGACCGAGGGCCAGTCGGTGCCGCCGCCGTACTTCGCGTTCGCCTCGACCGAGAACCGTCGGGCCCACTCCCTTCTCGACGACGTCGTCCTCCCCCGGCTCCACCTGGCGGACGTGCCCGACGACGCTGTCGTGCTCGACTGCCGGGCCGCGGAGACGTTCGCGTCGGGCCACCTGCGGGGTTCGCTGAACGTCGGCATCGACGGCCGGTTCGCGGAGTACGTCGGCGACGTGGTGGCGCCGGGCCGGCCGGTCGTGCTGGTCACCGATCCCGGCCGGGAGGACGAGGCCCGCGTGCGGTTGGCCCGCATCGGCTTCGACACGGTCGTCGGCGCCATCGCCAACGTCGATGCCCTGCTGACCGCCGACCCCGAGCGAGCTGCGACCGCCGCCCGCCTGCCGGCCGCCGACGTGGCCACGTGGGCCGAAGACGCCCAGGTGGTCGACGTACGCAACCCCGGCGAGGTGGCCGGTGGTGGCGCTCCGGGCGCCGTGGCCATCCCGCTGGCCGCGCTGGTCAACCGGCTCGGCGAGCTCGACCCCGGACGGCCGGTGGTCGTCTACTGCGCCGGCGGCTACCGGTCCTCGATCGCCGCCTCGGTCCTCCGAGCGGCCGGCTTCGAACGGGTGGCCGACGTCCTGGGCGGCTGGCCGGCGTGGCAGGCCGTGCTCGCGGCTTGAGCAGCGACCCCGGTCACAGGTGCCCAACGTCACCACATTTCCCCGTGCGTTCCGCCTGCCCACCGATGCATTCTGGAAGTCCCCCCAACAGCCCCGACTCCCGCCCACCCCCCCCGGGCGCGAGTCGGGGCTGTTCTTGTTCTGCAGTAGAAACGGGGCATGGCCCTTCACGTGACCGGCGTCGTCGCCACCAAGGCGAACGAGCCGACGGAGCAGCGAACGATCGTGGTGCCGGACCCCGGTCCGACGGACGTGGTCGTGCGGGTCCGGGCGTGCGGCGTCTGCCACACCGATCTCCACTACCGCAACGGCGGCATCAACGACGACTTCCCGTTCCTGCTCGGCCACGAGGCGGCGGGTGTGGTCGAGACGGTCGGCGAGAACGTGACGAAGGTCGCGCCCGGTGACTTCGTCATCCTCGCCTGGCGGGCGCCGTGCGGGCGCTGCCGGTCGTGCCTCCGGGGCCGGCCCTGGTACTGCTTCGACAGCGCCAACGCGTCCAAGCCCATGACCCTCGAGGACGGCACCCCGCTGAGCCCGGCCCTCGGCATTGGTGCCTTCGCCGAGGCCACGCTGGTCGCCGAAGGCCAGGCCGTGAAGGTCGACCCGGCCATCGACGCGGCCGCCGCCGGACTCATCGGGTGCGGCGTGATGGCCGGCCTGGGAGCGGCCATGCACACCGGCAACGTGGGACCGGGCGACACGGTGGCTGTGTTCGGCTGTGGTGGTGTGGGCGACGCCGCCATCCTCGGTGCCCGCTTGGCCGGAGCCCGGACGATCATCGCCGTCGACCTCGACGACCGGAAGCTCGAGTGGGCCAAGGGCTTCGGCGCCACCCACACCGTGAACGCCGGCACCGGCGACCCGGTCGAGGCGGTGCGGGCCCTCACCGAGGGCAACGGCGCCGACGTGGTGATCGAGGCGGTGGGCCGGCCGGAGGTGTTCACCCAGGCGTTCTTCGCCCGCGACCTGGCCGGCACGCTGGTCCAGGTGGGTGTGCCCTCGCCGGACATGACGCTCGAGATCCCGATGATCGAGTTCTTCGGGCGGGGCGGGGCCCTGAAGCCGTCGTGGTACGGCGATTGCCTGCCGACGCGCGACTTCCCGCTGCTGGTCGACCATCACCTCGCCGGCCGCATCGACCTCGGCAAGTTCGTGTCGGAGACGATCGGGCTCGACGGGGTCGAGGGCGCCTTCCACAAGATGGAGCGCGGCGAGGTCCTGCGTTCGGTGGTGGTCCTCTAGTGCGCGTCGAGCGGGTCGTGACGAGCGGGATCTTCAGCCTCGACGGCGAGGACTTCGAGGTCGACAACAACATCTGGCTGGTCGGCGATGACGAGGCCGTGGTCGTCATCGACGCCGCCCACTCGGCCGAGGTCATCGCCGGCGCCGTCGGCGACCGGCGGGTCGAGCTCATCGTCTGCACCCACGGCCACAACGACCACATCAACGCGGCCGCCGAGCTGGCCGAGCGGGTGGGCGCCCCGATCGCGATCCACCCGGCCGACGCCGAGCTGTGGGCCGCCGTGTACCCCGACCGGGCGCCCGACCAGGAGTTGGCCGACGGCGCCACCGTCGACGTGCCCGGCGGCTCCCTCACGGTCCTCCACACGCCCGGCCACAGCCCGGGCGGGGTGAGCCTCCACGCCGCCGCGCTCCGCACGGTGTTCTCGGGCGACACGCTGTTCAACGGCGGACCGGGCGCCACTGGCCGGTCGTTCTCCGACCGGCCCACGCTCCTGCGGTCGATCGAGGAGAAGCTCTTTTCGCTCCCGGACGAGACCGTCGTGCACACCGGCCACGGCGACTCCACCACCATCGGGGCGGAACGGGCCATCTGGGACACCACCTCGGCGCCGTAGACCTCGGCCCGCCGGGCAGGGATACTGGGGTCATGACCGATGGCGTCGGCCCCGACGCCCGGCTGTCGGAGGTTCCCTTCGACGGCCAGGCCGTGGTGGCCGCGGCCGGTCGCGCCATCATCGTCACCGACGCCGACGGCATCATCGTCTCCTGGAACCGCGAGGCGGAGCACCTCTACGGGTGGGCCGAGCACGAGGTCGTGGGCTGCGACGTGCGCGAGATCCTCGTCCCGGAGGCCATGCTCCCCCAGGCCCGCGACATCCGCGCCACCATCCGTTCGGGCCAGAACTGGGAGGGCGACTTCACCGTCCGCCGCCGCAACGGGGTGATCATCCCGATCCGGCTCGTCGACGCCCCCATCCACGACGACGACGGCAACCTGCTCGGCATCGTCGGCATCTCCGAGGACGTGACCGCCCAGCGGCTGCTCGAGGCCGAGATGCGCGACCGGACCACGGCGCTACGGGTCTCGCTCGACGCTGGCCGGCTGGGCACGTGGCGCTGGGACATGGCCAGCCAGACGGTGGTGTGGGACCACACGATCGAACGGCTCTACGGCCTGACCCCTGGCTCGTTCGACGGCACGTTCAGGACCTACGTGTCCCTGCTCCACCCCGACGACCGCGACGACGTGCTGCGCCAGGTGAACGAGGCTTTGGCGGCGACAAGCGACTACCACGTCGAGCACCGCGTGATCTGGCCCGACGGCACGGTTCGGTGGCTCGAGGGTCGGGGCGCGGTCACTGTCAACCTCGCGGGCGAGCCCACCGGCTCCGTGGGCTGCGTGGCTGACATCACCGACGTCGTGCTCACCCGGCAACGCACCGAGGGCGCGGCCCGCCAACTGGCAGCGCTGGCCGAAGCCTCGGTCGCCATCGCCTCGTCGCTCTCGTTGGCCCAGGTCATCGACGAGGTGACCGATGCCGGGCGACACATCATCGGGTGCAACCGGGTGGACATCGTGACCGCGGCCGAGCCCAGGCCGGGCACGCTGCTCGCGCCGCTGATCCAGCGCGACGGCGCACCGCTCGGCGCCCTTCGATGCGCCGGCATCGCCGGTGGCGCGTTCTCGGCCGAGGACGAAGCGGTGCTCGTGCAGCTGGCCCACATGGCGTCGGCGGCCATCGAGAACGCCCGCCTCTACGAGGCCGAGCAGCGGGCCCGGCGCCGCACCGACGAGCTCTCCGAGTCGCTCCAGGCCGGGCTGCTGCCGGTGTTGGGACATCACGATGGCGTGCGGGTGGCGAGCCGATACCGGCCGGGCGAGGAGCGCCTGCTGCTCGGGGGCGACTTCGTCGACGCCGTGGCGACCCCCGGAGGGCATCTCGGCTTCTGCATCGGCGACGTGTCCGGGCACGGCCCTGCGCAGGCCGCCATCGGGGCCGGTCTCCGGGCCGCTTGGCGGGCGCTGGCCCTGTCGGGCGACGACCCCGCCGCCTGGCTCGCCGGGCTGACCAGGGTCTTCGCCGCCGGAGAGGTTTCCAACGAGCTGTTCGTCACCATGATCACCGGCGTGGTCGACACCGAGGCCCACCGGGCCACGCTGGTGCGCGCCGGCCATCCGGCTCCGATCCTGCTCGGGGCTGGCGCCTCACTGCTCGAGATCACCGGCGGCCCGCCGCTCGGGATCGACGGCGATCCCGCTCCTGCCGTCGAGGTCGACCTGCCCGAGCAGTGGGGTCTGCTGCTCCACACCGACGGGCTGTTCGAGGGCCGAGCGGTTCCCGGCGCCACCGAGCGCCTGGGGCAGGACGCCCTCGTGTCGTGGCTGGCCCGTCGGTCGGAGCGCATCGCCGACACCGACCTCGACGACCTCATCGCCTACGTCGAGTGGGCCAATGGCGCCCCCGTCGACGACGACGTGGCCATCCTGCTGCTGCGAGCCGCCGAGTAGCTCCTTCTCTTGTCGGACGGGATCAGGACGCGGCCCGGGCGCGTGTCCGGGGCCGTTCAGCGTCGGCGGGGACTGGCACCGGCGCCGGCGAGGCGAAGTCGTCGGGGTCGAGACCGCCTCGCACCAGCAGTGCCTCGAGCTCCGCCGGAGGGACAGGCCGACAAAGCAGGTACCCCTGGGCTCGGTAGCAGCCGAGCACCAGCAGCTGCTGCACGACATCCTGGGTTTCGATGCCCTCGGCGACCACGTCGAGCCCGAACGACTTGGCCAGGCGGATGGTGGCGTCGACGATCGCCCGGTCGCCACCGTCGACGCCGACGCCCGCTACGAAGCTCCGGTCGATCTTCAGGGTGTCGACGGGTAGGTGCTTGAGCTGGGCGAGGGAGCTGTAGCCGGTCCCGAAGTCGTCGATGGCCAGGCTCACGCCGAGCGACTTCAGCTCGTGGAGGGTCTGCACGGACCGCTCGACGTCCTGCATCACGGCGTGCTCGGTGATCTCGAAGCAGAGGAGCCGACCGGGGAGGCCGTTGCCGGTCAGGCACTCGGCAACCAGCTGCACGATGTTGCGGGTGGCGAGCTGGGCCGGCGACATGTTCACCCGCATGGTGAAGCGCCGCTGCGGATGGCGCTCCCGCCACTCAGCCATCTGGCGGCAGGCCTCGGCCATCACCCAGCGCCCGAGGTCGACGATCAGGCCGGTCTCTTCCGCCACGGTGATGAACTGGGCGGCGGTCACGAGGCCCTGTTGGGGATGCTCCCATCGGACGAGGGCCTCGACCGCGAGCAGCTCCCCCGTGCGGAGGTCGATCTCGGGCTGGTAGTGGAGCCGGAGGCCACCGCCGTCGATCGCGGTCCGGAGCAGGATCTCGGTGTCCGACCGCTCCTGGGCGACCGAACGCAGGTCGCGGTCGAACACGACCGCCCGGTTCCCGCCCTGGGCCTTGGCGACGCGCATGGCCGCGTCAGCCTGGCCGAGCAGCTGGTCGGTCTTCGCGCCTCCCGGGCGGCCCTCGGCGATGCCGATGCTGCCCGTGCGCGTGATCTGATGCCCGGCGATCTCGATCGGCTCGCCCAAGAGCTCGAGCAGGCGGCCGGCGACCTCGAGGACGTCGATGCCTGCTTCCGGCACGTGGAGCAGGACGACGAACTCGTCGCCGGCCAACCGAGCGACGAAGTCCCCGGTCGCCACGGCCGCGGCCAGGCGCTCGGCCATCGTGATGAGGAGCCGATCGCCGGCGCCGTGTCCGAGCGAGTCGTTCATGGACTTGAACCGGTCCACGTCGAGGAACAGCAACGCCGTCCTCTGGCCATCGTGGCCCAGCCGCCGGTCCAGCTCCTCCAGGAGGGCCCGTCGGTTGGGGAGGTTCGTCAGCTCGTCGTGGTAGGCGTGGAACTGCAGCTGCTCCTCGGCCGCGACGCGCGCCTGGAGCTGCACCATGAGCGACGCCACCGCCTGGAGGGCGTTCGTCTCGGCGACTTCCCACGGGCGATCGCCGAACTTGACGAAGCCGAGGACACCGGAGGTGACCCCGTTCAGGATCAGCGGGACCATGGCCATCGAGACCTGCCCGACACCCGACGCCTGCTCCACCCGTTCTTGGTATGCGTCGTCCGACGTCGCCGGGCGCAGCACGAACGGCTCGGCGAGGTCCCGTGTCGCGCCGAACACGGGATCGGCGGCGAACGGAACCTCGCCAAGGGGGTCCGGGTCGGGGATCGGGTCCCGACGCGGCCATTCGGCGATGAGGACGCTCAGGTCGCGGTCGAAGTCATTGCGCCGCAGGAAGCTGGTGTCGACGTCGAAGAACTCGGCCATCATCGCCAGGGTCCCCTCGAGGGACTCCTGCAGCGACGAAGCCGACACCGGCATGAAGGCCGCGGCGATGCGCGTCACGAGAGCATCCAACCGACCAATGGCGGTGGCGTCTGTACCGGGGGGTCGAGTCATGGCGGGGGGTCTTTCGAGAGGCTCTCTTAGCCCTATCGACGTCGGCGCCCTCGACCTGAAGGCTCATTGTGCGGCGGCGACATCCCCGAGGAGAGCGGTCTCCAGCGGGATGCGGAGGCTGCGGTTGGCCAGCTCGGCGACGTGACTCAGCCGGACGACCAGGGCGATGGTCTCCCCGTCGGCCAGACCGGCGAGGGCTCGGAGCCGGCTGGTCAACGACTGCAGGCGCAGGATGTAGGGCTCGGGAACCAGCTCGGCGAAGTCGGCGGGCTCGACGGCGAAGACGCTCAGCGGTGAGACAGGCTGCACCGCCAAACCGGCGGCGTTGGCGGCGAGCCACAGGCGTTGCACGCCGGCGCCGCCGGCGACGTACGACCGAGGTCGGGCGTCCGGGACGGTGACCACGGCGAGCGCGGAGCTCGAGCGGACCCGCTCGCGGGTGACCTCGCCGAGCGCCCTGCCTCCGTCCCACGCCGCGAGGTCGGCCATCACGTCGGCCCGTCGGGCAACGGCGAGCTTGGCCAGGTCGGCCTCGTCCAGCCCGAGCGTGCGGACGTCGATGCCGGTGTCCGGCGACTCGTCGCCGGCCCAGCGCAGCTCACTCATCATCTCGGCGTGGAGGCGCGGCGAGAGGTAACGGAGCCGGTCCGACTCGCCGAGGAGATCGGCATAGCCCTCGAGCCCGTCCTCCGAGGTGACGAGGTGCAATCGGGCGCCCTCGCCTTCCACCTGGCGGTGCAGCTCGTCGACGACGGCGGGGTCGATGTCCGACGGCACGCCGGCGTGGCGGTTGGTGCTCCGGTCGAGGACCCATGCGTACGACTGGGCCAGGTCGGCATCGGTCGCCGCCCCGAAGGAGAGCTCGGCTACGAGATCGGAGGCCTCCCCGTCCGGGAAGCACGCCACCGGCCCGAGGATCCCGTGGGCGGCCGCCGCGATGCGCGCGTTCAGCAGGGCGGCACCGATGGCGACGTAGCTCCCTCGGAAGTGCACGTCCATCATCGATGTCCGGCTGCGGTCGAGGAGAAGCCGGAGGCGGCGATCGTCGAGCCGCAGCGACCACGGCTGGGAGTTGCCGCCCGAGGGCGCAAGGTTGGCGGCGTGGGCGACCGCCAGCGCCGGATCATCCGGCGGCGGGGCGGGCACGACGGGCGCCTCGCACGGGGTGGCGGGCCGTTCCGGTTGGGTCAGGTCGTCGAGGATGGCGTCGAGATCGACCCTCACCCGGCCGGAGGGCAGGTCGTCTCCCAGTCCCAGCCGCCGGACCGCAGCCGCGATGGTGGCCCCGCCCAGCGTCACGTCGCCACCGAGCTGTGGCCAGGTGGTGAGCGTCTCGTCGATCTCGGCCATCGACGCGGCCATGCGGCTCGAGAGCTGATCGGGCTCGAGGATCCGCAACACGTGGGGGACCTTGTCGTGGGTCGAGAGTCCGACGAGGTCCGCCGGTTCGACGTCGCCCAGCAGGCCGTGGAACAGGGGCCGGTCGGGCTCGAGGTCGAACCGCTCGACGTCGAGCAGGCCCCGGTCACTCGTCTCCATCAAGACCGGGATGCGCGCCTGCCGGGCGGCGGCCCGCACCATGGCCTTGAGGTCGAGCGAGTCGCACTCCTCGACGACGACGTCGAGGCCGTCGATGAAGCGGCCGACGTTTCCGGCGGTCAGCCCGTCGGGGAACAGGTCCAGCCGGATGTAGGGGTCGAGCTCGGCGATGCGTCGGCTGACGACGACCGCCTTGTTGAGGCCGAGGTCGAAGACGGTCGCGGGTATCCGGTTGAGGTTCGACAGCTCGATGGTGTCGAAGTCGGCGAGGCGGAGCTCGCCGCAGATCCCCTCCAGCGCCAGGACGTAGGCGATGGTGTGCCCGACACTCAGGCCGACGACCCCGACCCGCAGCCGGGCCAGCCGCTCCTGCTCGTCCCGGGTGATCTTGTTGCGGTTGCGATCGAGGCGCAGCGCGCGGAACGACGTCGGTCCGAGCAGCCGGACGAGCGAGCGCCGCCACGGGTAGTGCACCCAACGGGGTGCGTCGCCCTCCGGATCGGGCTCCATCGGCGGGCGGACCTTGCCGAGTGCCGCCAACTGCTCGCCCAGACGGTCCAGGATCTCGATGTCCGGGTCGCCCATCAGCTCGGCGAGGCGAACGGCGTCGTCGGGCCGACGGTCGTCGAGGATCTCCGGCTGCCACGCCTCGGTTGGCGCCGCCGGACCGGCGAGCTGCCGGCGCTCGTCGGCGATGCGCCTCCACTGGTCGGCGTCCGAGAGGTGCTCGACGAGCTCGCGGTCCCACCACAGGAGCAGGGTCCGGTAGCGGTCGTCGGGAAACGGCACCGGCGCCAGGTCCGGCATCGCCCGGCCGCCCGTCGACTCCCAACGAGGGGCCGTCGTGTCCGAGCACGTGCACATGGCGAACCGGACGCCGAACCAGGTCATGGCGTGCACGTGACAGCGGGCCATGGCGTCGCTCAAGCCCCGCCGGGGGAAGTCGGGGTCGACCCACGCACCTTTGATCTCGACCAGTCCCTCCGGCACACATTCGGCCAACCGGTCGCCCACCATCGAGAGACGGGGATGCCCGTCGAGCTCCCGCAACGCCTGGGCTTCGGACGGCGCGTGCAGCGGGCCATGGCAGCGGATCCCGGCGACCACCCGATCGTCGTCGATCGCGACATAGAACAGCGACGTGGTCCGACCATCCTCGAGCTCCGGGCGCTTGAGCACATGAGCGAGGTCGTGCTGGCGGTACCGGGCCTCGGCCCCGTCGAGATAGGCCCGCCAGAGGTCCGGCCGATCGAGGGGACGATGCGCCTCGATCCTGACGCCGGACTGCTCGTCGACGAAGGCCGCCACCGGCGCGCCGCGAGCTGCCGCTGCGCCGGCGGCGCCGCGCGGAACCCATCGCTTCAGGTCACTCATCAGAACGCCCCTTCACCTCGGGCGATCCGACGGCGCACGATGCGCCTCCTTGCCCTCGCTCAGGGACATCGGCGCCGATTGGCTGGCCGACTAGAGCCAGTTCGTGTTGATCAGCAGCAGCCCTTGGGACCGAAAAGCCACGTACTGCCACATCTCGTCCTCGCGGTGACAGCCGGCGGCGTGGGCCTCGGCCGTCAGCACCGCCAATCCCCGCTGCAGGCGGTCGCGGTCCCCCGCCGTCGGGCCGCCGTACCTCGCCCGCAGGAGGGCACGAAGGCGACGCAACCATCCTCGAACCGTCTCCATGGGGAGGCCGAGCTCGCTCGCCACCCGGCGAGCGCCAGCCCCGGCGGCGGCGCTCCGCCACGCCCGCCCCACCACGACCACCCCGTCACGACGGCGGACGAGCGCCTCCGGCGGCAGGACCACCTGGGTGACCTGACAGCCGATGCACCGCACCCGGCGAGGTTGGATCGGCCGCTCCCCGTCCGGGGCCCGCACGAGCCTTGACCGGGCTCGGCCCCAGCTCGAGAGCGCACCTCCACAGCGGGGACAGGAGGCGTTCCCCCGTTCGACCAGATCCTCGACCGATTGCCCGGGACGCAGCACCATCGTCATGGCCAGGCGCGTACCACATGCCCTCGCCCCCAGAGCGAGATGGGTGCTGCTCCTGGAGGGTGCTCCGCCGAACCCGCGACGGAAAGTCAACGGAACTGTTGACCATTCGTCGCGGGTTCGCCCCAGGGAGGGGGCGATCCCCTGCCGCCTCTCCCGCTCGGCTTGCTAGAAGAGGTTGCCGGCGGTCGAGCTGCGCCAGGTGAGCTCGCAGGCCGACGAGCAGAACACGACCGGGCCCCCATCGTCGTCCAGGGCGAGGGCCACAGCGAGCTCGGGGTCGATCGGCAGGCCGCACACCGGGTCCGGCACCGGATGCTCCATCGTCCGGAGCTCGAGCCGCTGGCGCCGCAGGACCCCTTCGAACCCCTTGATGAGCAGCTCCCCCTCGTCGTCGATCTGGCCCCAGGGCGGGACGTACAGCCCGACATCGGGGCCGACGAGGATCTCGTGGGGGGCGGCGGCGTCGCAGAGCCGCTTGGCCAGGTTCACGACCGACCCGATGTAGTCGTCACCTTCGAACAGGATGGCCTTGCCGAACGTGACCCCGTGGCGCAACGCCAGTGAGTTGTTGGCGGCCCGGTGCTCGACCTCCAGCAGCAGCTCGAGGACGGGCTGGGGCTCGACACCGACGATCATGGCGCCGTCGCCCAGCCACTTGGCGATGCGGACGCCCCGGCGGGAAGCGATGTCCCGCACGGCCAGCCGGAAGGCGGCCAGGAGCTGTGTGGCCACAGACGAGCCGTTGGCCTCGGTGTAGGCGGTGAACCCGCACAGGTCGACGAACGCGAACGATCGGTCGACCTCCATGCCTGCATCCTGCCCGACGCCGGGCCAGACCGGAAACATCCCTCGGCGTCAGCCCGTGAGGTCCACTCGCTCTGGGTGGCTGTAGACGTTGGTGGCGCCGCCTCTGGTGAACCCCAGCACGGTGCACCCGAGCTCGTCGGCGGCCCGCACGGCGAGGCTGGACGGGGCCGAAACCGCAACGACGATCGAGAACCGGGCGACCACTGCTTTCTGCACCATCTCGAAGCTGACCCGGCCCGAGAGCACCAGCACGTCACCGTCCACGCGGGAGCCGGCGAGGATGGCGGCGCCCACCAGCTTGTCGACGGCGTTGTGGCGGCCCACGTCCTCCCGCACCGCCACCCGTGTGCCGTCGGAGCGGAACCGGCCGGCGGCATGCACACCGCCGGTGCGATCGAACACCGACTGTCCCTCCCGCAGACGCTCGGGCAGCGACACCAGCAGCGAGATCGGCACGGCCGGGCCCGGCGGCAACGGGTCGGTGTCGACCCGGAGCTGGTCGATCGAGGTCTTCCCGCACGCGCCGCAGCTGGCGCCCACCACGGCCGTACGCCCGAACAGCTCGTCGGGCAACGGCCGGGAGGTGGCCACCGTGACCACGTTGTAGAGCTGGGGCTGCCCGGGGTCGACGTCGCAGTACCGGACCTCGCGCACGTCGTCGCCCGAACGGATGGCGCCCTCGCCGGCGAGGTAACCGACGGCGAGCTCGAAATCGTGGCCGGGCGTGCGCATGGTGATGGCCACGTCCCGCAGGAGCTGGCCCGGCCCCTGGGCCCGGATCTGCAGCGGCTCCTCGGTGACCACCTCGTCGGTTCGGGTGGCCGCCCGCTCGCCGTCGTGGACCAGGACCTGGATCCGCGTCGAGGGGCGTCGGACGGGCTTGGTCATGCCCGCTCCAGGCTGACGATCGCCGTGTAGTCGGGGACCTGCGACTGGGGCTCGCGGTGCTCGGGGCCCGACGGCAGCAGCACGTTGCCCTCGGGCCAGTGGACCTGGAGGGTGCCGGTCGGCAGCTTCACCCGTCGCACCCGGCCCCGGTACTCGCCGGCCACCGACCGCAGCACGATCGGGTCGTCGTCGCCGAGGCCGAGGGCCTGAGCGTCGCGATGGCCGACCAGCACGTGGTCGCGCTCGGCCCCGTTCAGCGGGTCGGTCGTGGCATAGACCATGGAGTTGAACTGCTTGCCCCGGCGGGTGCTGACCTCGAACATGCCCGGCGGGACGCGATCGGCCGGCGGGCGCACGGGCATGAAGCGGCCCCTGCCCGACGGCGTGGGGAAGACCCCACCGGCGGCCAGGTGGCGGCCGCCGTACTGGACGTTGTCGCCCGACTCGTGCAGCGTCTCGATACCGGCGTAGAGGGGGACGATCTCGGCGATCTCCCGGCGCAGCGCCTCGTTGGTCGCCCACGCGAACCGGTCGGCCAGGTCGGGCCGGGCTCGGGCGGCCACCTCGGCGAACAGCCGCCACTCGCTGCGGGCCTCGCCCACCTGGTGACCCGGGATCTCGGGCGAGAAGATGATGCGGCGCTCGGTGGTCGTCTCGGTGCCACCGCCCTCCTGCTCGTAGCGAGTGGCCACCGGGAGCAGGAGGACCTCACCGTCGTCCGGGGGGACGAGCATCTGGGAGGTGACCACCACGTCCTGGTGGACGCGCAGCGGCACCTTCCCGAGGGAGGCACGGACGCGATCGGGGTCGGGCAGCACGTCGAGGAAGTTGCCGCCCGACGCCCACAGCACGTCGACCTCGCCCCGCTCGATGCCTTCCACCATCTCGGGCGCGGTGAGCCCGACGTGGCCGGGGACGTCGAAGCCCCACCGCCCGCCGAGCTCGGCGGCCGCCTCGGGCGTGACCGTGATGCCACCGGGGAGGGCGGTGGCGTAGGCGCCCATCTCGGCCCCGCCCTGCACGCCCGAGTGGCCGCGGATCGGCATGAGCCCGGCGCCGTCGCGACCGACGTTGCCCCGAGCCAGGGCCAGGTTGACGATGGCCCGCACGCCGTCGGTCGACTCCCGCCGCTGGGTGATCCCCATCGACCAGGTGAGGATGGCCGAGGCGGCGCCGGCGTAGAGGTCGACGAAGGCGTCGAGCTGCGCCCGGTCGAGGCCGGCGTCGGCCAGGAGGTCGTCGAGGTCCTGGGCGGCGAGGTCGGCCACCAGCTCGTCCCAACCCTCGGTGTGGTCGGCCACGAAGGCATCGTCGACGGCCC
This sequence comes from Acidimicrobiales bacterium, assembly GCA_025463335.1. Lineage (GTDB taxonomy): Bacteria > Actinomycetota > Acidimicrobiia > Acidimicrobiales > CADCSY01 > RYN-34. Next base: position 66 of record JAOBWJ010000313.1, on the reverse strand, counting down.
CCCGCTCGATGAGCAGCTTCACCGCGGAGTTGCAGAAGGCGATGTCGCCACCCGGCCGCACGGGCA